>JBDNFW010000032.1:0-57691 GCA_041689615.1 Gammaproteobacteria bacterium
AGGACGTCCGTAGCGACGATCTCCAGGGATGGAGTGTATGTCGCGAGAGGATAGGACGTCCGTAGCGACGATCTCCAGGGATGGAGTGTATGTCGCGAGAGGATAGGACGTCCGTAGCGACGATCTCCAGGGATGGAGTGTCAGGTTTCTTATTCCAGATGCCAACAGTAGGCGCTTTAGGCGAAACCTAAGTACCTGCCATCCATGCAGGCACCAACAGTAGGCGCTTTAGGCGATGTCGCGAGAGGACAGGACGTCCGAAGCGGTTATTTATATAAGGAAAATTAATAAATATGGATATGTTCCCTAGCATCATAGATTTGGAAGCCTCCGGTTTTGGTAAAGAAAGTTATCCCATAGAAGTCGAGTATATTCTTGGGAATGGCGATTCATTTTGCTCATTAATCAAGCCAGCCGAAAGTTGGAATAGATGGGATGAATCCGCAGAGCAAGTTCATGGTATTAGCTAGGAAATTTTATTTAAACTCGGTAAACCTATAGATGAAATTGCACAAACAATTAATACACAACTTTCAGGCGAAACAATTTATTCAGATGCATGGGGTAATGATTCGAGTTGGCTAGGTTTATTATTTGATGAAGCGAATATACCGATGCGATTTAAAATGGATTCAATACGTAGTTTGTTGACTGAAGAACAAGCGGCAAACTGGCACGACACAAAAGAAAGCGTAATTAAATCTATTCCTTTAAAACGTCATCGTGCAAGTAGTGATGCAGCAATAATACAAATCACTTTTGAACTAGTTCAATCCAAGTACGAAGAGGCAAACTGATGATCAGTTCAACTTGAGTTGTTGTATAACTATCTATACAACGCCACCCGAGTCAGCTATAAAACTGTCAATCACTTTTTCAAGACCTCTCATTTCCAAATCTTTTACAACGTAACCATTACATCCTGCGGCCATTGCCTTATCTCTATCTTCTTCGGTTTCAGATGCTGTAAAAACAACAATTGGGTTTAAGTACCCTTGTTCTCTCAATTTCTGTGTTGTTTCGAAACCATTCATATCCGGCATTTTTAAATCCATCAGCACCAAATCCGGATTATCATTGACACAATAATCCAATGTTTCCTGACCGTTAGTTAATGAAATAATACGATAGCCCGAGTTAGCCAAAACAATATTCACCAGCTCAACCATTTCTTCATTATCATCAACGTATAATACAGTTTTCATACATTTCACCTCACATGTGCAGCAAAATTGAATTATTTATCAAACCGGTATTTATACTACAATAATATATATCGTAATCAACAATTACTATTGAATTACATCAAGAAATGCTTATTTAACAGTATAATTACTTCTTATATTAATAACTGACCCCCAGTAACTATAGATAGCTAGATATGACAACAATTAAACAAAATGACTTAATCGAAAGCGTTGCCGACGCTTTGCAATATATTTCTTATTACCATCCGGTTGATTTTATTCAGGCGGTTAATGCCGCTTATGAAATGGAAGAATCCAGTGCAGCAAAAAATGCGATGGCACAAATTTTAATCAACTCACGCATGTGTGCCGAAGGTCATCGTCCGATTTGTCAGGACACAGGTATTGTTAATGTTTTTGTTAAAGTGGGTATGGATGTGCAATGGGAGGCTGAATTGTCAGTAGAAGATATGATTAATGAAGGTGTCAGAAAAGCCTATAACCATCCAGACAATAAATTACGTGCCTCCATTATGGCTGATCCAGCCGGCACAAGAAAAAATACCGGTGATAACACACCCGCAGTTATTCACATGGAAATCGTCAAAGGCGACAAAGTTGATATTCAAATTGCGGCGAAAGGCGGTGGTTCTGAAGCTAAATCAAAATTCGTCATGTTAAATCC
Organism: Gammaproteobacteria bacterium; assembly: GCA_041689615.1. Lineage (GTDB taxonomy): Bacteria > Pseudomonadota > Gammaproteobacteria > Eutrophobiales > Eutrophobiaceae > UBA7359. The sequence goes on from JBDNFW010000032.1 coordinate 1,873, forward strand.
TTCCGATGACATTGTTGATTGGGTAATAAAAACAGTTCCAACAATGGGCGCAGGCTGGTGTCCTCCTGGTATGTTAGGTATCGGTATCGGTGGTACTGCTGAAAAAGCAATGGTCATGGCTAAAGAATCCCTAATGGAATCGATTGATATTCAGGAGTTAAAAGCACGTGGCGCGAAAACAACCACAGAAAAATTACGTTTAGAAATTTATGAACGTGTTAATGACCTGGGTATTGGAGCGCAAGGTCTTGGCGGTTTAACTACGGTACTTGATGTAAAGATAAAAGATTTTCCTACACATGCCGCAAACAAACCTGTTGCCATGATTCCAAACTGCGCGGCAACACGACATGCACATTTTGTATTAGATGGTTCAGGGCCTTCATTACAAACACCTCCTAATCTTGATGATTGGCCAAAAATAACATGGGATGTTGGTCCGTCAGCAAGACGTGTTAATTTAGATGAAGTCACTGCTGAAAGTATTAAAGAATGGAAACCAGGTGAAACTATTTTACTTTCAGGAAAAATGTTAACCGGACGTGATGCTGCACATAAAAAAATTCAAGACTTGTTTGATAAAGGTGAGCCCCTACCTGAAGGTGTCGACTTTACCAATCGTTTTATTTATTACGTTGGTCCTGTTGATCCGGTACGCGAAGAAGTGGTTGGTCCTGCTGGCCCAACAACAGCAACACGCATGGATAAGTTTACCGAAATGATGTTGGATAAAACCGGCTTAATCGGCATGGTCGGTAAAGCTGAACGCGGCCCTTCTGGCATTGAAGCAATAAAAAAACATAAAGCGGTTTACTTGATGGCGGTTGGTGGTGCTGCTTATCTAGTTTCAAAAGCAATAACTCATTCAGAAGTAATCGCGTTTCCTGAATTAGGAATGGAAGCTATTCATGAATTTGAAGTTAAAGACATGCCCGTGACTGTTGCTGTCGATGTAAACGGTAATGCCGTACATCAAACTGGTCCACAAGAATGGCAAAAGATTATTTTGCAAAGGAAAACCGCTTAATAAAATTATCAAACAAACACATCAAATATAGGTATAAAATACGCGATGCTTTTTTGCATCCATACCATCACGATATTTGTACATCCATAATACTACAAGCAGACACTTTTTTTATTGTACTATCCCAGAGGAAATAATCAGTGAGTGAAGAGATTAGAATTGAAGAAGAAGAACCTGAACACAAACTTAATTTAAGACATCTAAAGCTCGATGATTATCCTGACATAGAAAAACTTATGGATCGGATATATCCCGACATGAGCACGTTACCTGAAAAGAAATTTGTCGCTCAATTATCCATGTTTCCTGAAGGGCAAATTTGTATTGAAGATCATGGTGTAGTTGTTGCCGCCGCTTTTGCCGTGATTGTTGACTATGATAAGTTTGGTGACCAACACACTTATCATGAGATTACTGGCGACTCTTATCTTTCAACTCATGACCCTAAAGGTGATGTGTTATACGGAATCGAAGTTATTGTTTCACCTGATTACCGTGGCATGCGTTTAGGAAGACGGCTTTACGAAGCGCGTAAAGAACTTTGCCAAAATTTGAATCTAAAAAGTATTATTGCTGGCGGGCGCATCCCTAACTACAAAAATCACGCAAAGGAAATGTCTCCGCAAGCTTATATCGAATGTGTTAAACGAAAGGAAATTTACGATCCCATTCTTTCGTTTCAATTATCCAATGACTTTGAAGTAAACCGGATACTTAAAAACTATTTGCCCGAAGATAAAGAATCGCTTGGTTTTGCCACACTGCTTGAATGGCATAATTTATATTATGACCCTGGTAAAACACCTCTTATAGGTGCAACACCTAGCACCGCTCGAATCGGCTGTGTGCAATGGCAAATGCGACCACTTAAATCTGTCGAAGAACTTATTCAGCAGGTAGAATTTTTTGTTGATGCTTTATCTGAATATCAATGTGACTTAGCACTCTTCCCCGAGTTTTTTAATGCACCACTAATGGGGATTGAGACTCATGAAACTTCTCTTGATTCCATTAAGGCGTTAGCCGAATACAGTGCTGAAATTATTGATGCGATTTCTAAACTTTCCGTTACTTATAATATTAATATTATTGCTGGTTCCGTGCCGGTAGTAGAAAATAACGAGCTTTTAAACGTAGCCTATTTATGCCACCGCGATGGAACGCTCGATGCGCAATATAAAATCCACCCTACACCTTACGAAAAGCGAACATGGATTATGCAAGGCGGTGACGAACTAAAGGTTTTTGACACTGACTTCGGAAAGATAGGCGTGTTAATTTGTTACGATGTCGAATTTCCAGAGCTTGCTCGCTTACAAGCTGAACAGGGCATGCAAATTTTATTTGTACCTTACTGGACTGATACCAAAAACGGTTATTTGCGAGTACGATGCTGTGCACATGCACGGGCTATTGAAAACGAATGTTACGTTGCTATTGCAGGTAGTGTTGGTAATTTACCAAAAGTGGATGGCGCAGATATTCAATATTCTCAATCAGCTGTATTTTCACCTTCTGATTTTTCTTTTCCTCACGATGCGATTATGGCTGAAACAACACCGAATACAGAAATGACACTCATCGTTGATCTTGATCTGGAGATGTTGAATAAATTAAGAAATGAAGGTTCCGTCAGAAATCATCTTGATCGACGCAGAGATTTATACAAAATAAATTGGTTGGGTAAAAAGTAAGTGTGAAATTATTTTAGGAAGAAAGTCTGGATAATAATAACAGTATTCAATTTAAAAATACTTAATGAACTGAGCGCACAATTTGTCAAAAAATAATTATAAGCACAGTTTGAACTTATACTCTTTGAATCCTGTAACTAGAGGTAAATAAAGATGAAAAAAATGAATTGCAAACAACTTGGGGGCGCCTGCGAAGAAGAATTTCATGCTGAACCTTTTAACGAGATTGCACAGATGAGTAGAGATCACGGAATGAAAATGTTTCAACTAAAAGATGAAGCTCATCTTGAGGTTATGTATAAAATGCAAGAAATGATGAATGATTCAAAAGCAATGAAACACTGGATTAAAGACCGAAGAAAAGAATTTGAGGAATTAGCCGAAGATTAAAATACTGCTTAAGAATCTTATAATAGTAATTTAATTATTTTGAGTGAATTTATAAATTTCTTACATGAAGTGTTTTCAGACTTTGGAACCATCAATTCACGAAAAATGTTTGGTGGTTATGGTATCTATCATGATGGCCTCATGTTTGGCTTGGTTGCCGACGACTCGCTTTACTTGAAAGCAGATGAAACAACTAAGCAACAATTTATTGATAAAGACCTGCCCCCTTTTGAATACGACAAGAAAAATAAGAAAGTAAAATTATCGTATTACCTCGCACCCGAAGAAATTATGATGATCCCGATGAGGCCACTTATTGGGCTGGACTCGCATATGAAGCCGCACTTAGTTCGAAGTCAACACGTAAAAAAAACCATTAAAACATGCCCATAATGCGTTGATTCGCTTATAATACCGCGCATTTCAGGTCAGGAGTTCATTCAATGAAATTGAATGTAGCACAATTCAGGAATTTGGATCGTAAGGCAATCACCCTGCTCGGCATGTCCGGTGTGGGGAAAACACGTCTCGCCTGCCTGTTACGTAAAGCACACTGGTTTCATTATTCTGGCGACTATCGTATTGGAACGCATTACCTGAGTGAAGCAATGTCAGACAATGTGAAACAAAATGCCATGCAAGTTTCTTTGTTGAAAGAACTGTTATTGTCCGATTCGATTACTATCAGTAACAATATTTCTGTTGATAACCTGAAAGCGGTTTCTACTTTTTTAGGTCAGTTAGGCGATCCTGAAAAAGGTGGGCTTGGTTTGCGTGAATTTAAACGACGTCAAAACTTACATCGTGCTGCAGAAATCTCTGCCATGTTAGATGTACCCGAATTTATTAAACGTTCACGTGATGTTTATGATTACAAGCATTTCATTAATGACGCGGGTGGTAGTCTGTGTGAACTGGAAAATGAATCTGTGCTCAAAACACTTTCTGAAAATACATTAATTATTTATATCAGAGCCACAGAACAGGATGAAGTTAAATTGATCAAACGTGCAGAACAAGATCCAAAACCTTTGTATTATCGGGAAGCATTTCTTAACGAGCAGCTTGAAATATATCTTAAAGAAAATAGTCTGGAATACACGGCAATGATTGATCCGAATGAATTTGTTCGTTGGATTTTCTCACGGCTTTTTTACAATCGTATTCCTCGCTATCAAGCTATTGCAGATGAATATGGTTATACCGTATGTACCAATGATATTGCCAAGGTTAATAGTGAAGCAGATTTTCTAGCCTTGATCGAACAACAACTTAAGTAAAACTTATTTAGAGATAAAAAGATGCCACTTGTAGCTAATAGCGAATTACCTAGTTTTGCAAGACTGAAACAGGATGGAGAAACCATTCTTGCTGCAGATCTGGCTTTGCAACAGGATATTCGCGAATTACATATCGGTTTGCTAAACATGATGCCTGACTTGGCGTTAGAGGCGACCGAGCGTCAGTTCTTTCGTCTTGTTGGTGAGAGCAACCAGATCGCACAATTTTATCTGCATCCTTTTACTTTAGGAGAATTAGTGAGAAATGCCGAAGGACAATCTCATGTCGATAAGTATTATCAAAGCTTTGAACAAATCAAGGAAGAAGGTCTTGACGCACTCATTATTACCGGCGCGAATATGGTTGGTAGCGAACTGGCAGATCAACCTTTTTGGGAGCCACTTAGCGAAGTACTGGCATGGGCTTATGAGAATGTCACGTCAACATTATGTTCATGCCTGACCACGCATGCAGTTTTGCAATTTCGTTATAATCAAAAACGAAAGCCTTTACCGGCTAAACGCTGGGGCGTTTATCCGCATCGTGTTGTTGATCGAAAGCATCCTTTGGTAAACGGCGTCAATACACGATTTGATGTGCCGCATTCTCGTTTTAATGAAATTTCTCCTGAGCAATTCAAAAAAGCTGGTTTGAAAATTCTTGTTGAGAGCGAAGATAACGATGTTCATCTCGCAGTTAGTGAGGATGGATTTCGTCTGGTATTTTTTCAGGGTCACCCGGAATATGACTCAATTAGTTTGATGAAAGAATATAAACGCGAAGTCGGACGCTATATCGACGGTGAAACGAAAGATTATCCACCATTTCCAGAGAATTATTTCTCTTTGAAATGTCAGACTATTCTTGAAGAATATCAGGACAACTTGAATGCTGCCCTAAAACAGGGCACTGAAACGCCCGTATTTCCTGAAGATCTGATCATCCCTTATCTGGATAATACCTGGCATGATACTGCTGAAGCCGTCATTAATAATTGGATTGGCAAAGTCTATCAACTGACAAATACTGATCGGCATATCCCCTTTAACAGTGAGGTTAACCCTAGCGATCCCTTGGCTTTGTAGGGCTCATAATGACGTTGCTATTCTAAATAAAGTCATGAAAACATGGATGATTTACAAAAAATCAAGTATATTTCAGCCTTGACTAGATCTATTGCACCATACCAGCATTTTCAGTAGTCCTGTTCTACCTTGTAAATTGCCGAATGAGTATTAGCAATTAGATGTTTTTTAATCAGTAATAGAGGTTTTTTACATGGCTACAGGTTCTGTTAAATGGTTTAACGACTCAAAAGGTTTTGGTTTCATTTCTCCTGACGATGGCAGTGCAGATGTATTTGTTCATTATTCAGCAATCAGTAGCGAAGGTTTTCGTTCACTGGCTGAAGGTCAAAAAGTAAGTTATCAGGTTGAAAATGGTCCTAAAGGCCCTCAAGCAAGCCAAGTAACACCCGTATAAATAGTACTAGTTCGTTATTTTTTTAAAACCCCCGCAATGTTATGAGGGGTTTTTGATTAGTCCAACTTCACTGATGTATTCACGCATCACTAACTAGAGATATTAAATTGAAAAAGATTTTCGTTGGAAGTTTACCTGAGAACGCGACAGAGAATACTGTCACTGAATTATTTACTGAATTTGGTAAAGTACGCTCTATTCACTTGGTTCAAGACGTTTTTACCCGAACCTGTAAAGGTTTTGGTTTTGTAGAAATGGAAGGTCACGAAGCAAGGGCGGCAATTGCCGGACTGGATGGAAGAATGTATGAAGGCAAACAACTCAAAGTAAAATTCGAAGAGATTCGTGATAAAGGCGGTAAAGGAAAACGACGAAGATAAACCGTCTTTCTTTCAATATCTGATAACAGAAAGTTTTCTTAATTATTATTTCAAACCTTGTTATTGATAAATTGTAGTTACCTTTAAGGTCAAATCCTTCCTATCCATTTGTTCGATTCAGCTCCAGTTTGATTTATAATAAATCCTGACTTCAATGGGGATAAATCTTGAGTTATTTAAAACATCAAAATAAATATAACCAACTGTTTTTATTGATATTTTTATTGATAAACCTGTTTGGTTTGACTGCTTGCGATAAACAAACTGAAACCGTTGAACATAAAAAGATGGTTTCCGACACCTCTGAAGTAAAAGCTCCGATTCAGGAGCAAGAACCACATAATGATAAAATCATCATAGAAAACAAAAGCTATTTATTTGATGTCTCTGACCACAGCATAGATGAGTTTCAGGCTTTATTAACAAGGGCTGAAGAAGTTTCTCAAGCTCAATCTCCTGATTATGAAGATCTTAAAATAGTAATGGTCATACACGGACCTGATATCGACTGGTTCACACAACAGAACTACGAACACAATCGACAATTAATCGATCTGGCAGCTCGTCTTGATGCTTATGACATTATTGATATGAAAGTGTGTGAAAAAACAATGACTGAGCGAGGAGTTAATCAGGAAGATCTTCCTCTTTTTATAGAATCAGTTCCCTTTGCCCCTACAGAAATAGAACAGCGTCTACGAGACGGCTTTATCAATCTTTAACCATCAATAAATACTATTTGGAGCGTTAATGCCAAAGCTGGAAAAAAGTCTTCACATGACTGTGCTAATGACACCAGACATGGCCAATTTTTCTGGACATGTTCATGGTGGTTCGATATTAAAATTATTAGATCAGGTCGCTTACGCATGTGCTGCACGTTATTGTCGCTCATATGTTGTAACAAAATCACTGGATCAGGTTACCTTTAAAGCACCAATTAATGTTGGTGAACTGGTTACCTTCAGAGCTCATGTAAATTATGTTGGTAATTCTTCTCTGGAAGTAGGTGTAAAAGTTTTTGCAGAAAACTTACATAATCATTCAGTCCGCCATACCAATTCATGCTACGTCAATATGGTTGCACTGGGTGAAGATGGAAAACCGACAACAGCACCTGAACTTGAATTGGAAGATGAATTTGAAAAGAAACTTTTCGAAGCTGCTGTCATGCGTAAAGAATTACGAGAAGAAGCCGTACAACGTAACAGAGATATTACCGCAGGTATTCCTGACTATAATTCAGATTTAAAAATTAGTTAAAATGACGGTAAGCTTCAGATTTTATTTCATAAATCTCATCATTCTCATCAATTAATTTTAATTTCGATGTTTCTTTATTAATTTTACCAATGCAATGAATCGGGCAAATTAATTCCAGCTCACTGATTGCAGTTTCTGACAAACCATTTGGTAAGGTAAAACATAGTTCATAGTCATCACCGCCAGTTAACGCGAGTTCAATCGCAATTTCTTTATCGAGTTTTTTCAAACTATCCGAATAAGGAATTTTAGATATTTTTATTTCCGCACCAACATTACTTGCCTTTAGAATATGGCCTAGATCAGCCAACAGGCCATCTGATATATCGATACAGCTGGTAGCATTGTCTCGTAATTCAAGTCCTGTTTTTATTCTTGCTTCAGGTCGGTTAAACCGTAGTAATTCTTTATCTGATACAGAAGGAAATGATTCAGAATCTTTAATGTGATTTAAAGCGTAAGCTGCAGCACCTAATTCTCCAGTCACATAAATCAAATCACCAGAACCAGCACCACTACGACGAAGCGACTTTCCTTTTGGCGCAACGCCATGTATTTGTACAGTAATCGATAAGGGTCCTTTTGTCAGATCGCCGCCAATCAACACCAGGGAGTGCTCAAGAGCCAATTGATTAAAGCTTGATGAGAATTTTCTTATCCAATCAAGATTATTATCTGGCAAGGTTAAAGATAAAGTGACCCAACGAGGCAAAGCACCCATCGCCGCTATGTCACTTAGATTGACTGAAAGCGCTTTATAAGCAATATCTTCAGGTAAAGAATTTTCAAAGAAATGCACACCTGAAACCAGCGTGTCTGTGGAGATGACTAATTCTGTTTCTTCCGCAACATTGATAATGGCAGCGTCATCACCAATACCTAAAATGAGATTTCCTTTACTAGCTGGATAAGCCTGCTTGAAAAAGTGCTCAATTATCTCGAATTCATTCAACGTTTTAATTAACGAGCATTATTTATTTCAGTAGAACGTAATTCTTTGGCAACTTTATCAAGAATTCCATTAATGTATTTATGCGATTCTTCTGCGCCAAATATTTTTGCAAGCTCTATTGACTCATTGACAACCACTCGCCAGGGAATTTCAAGATGAAATTTTAATTCATAACAGCCAATGTGTAATATTGCACGTTCAATAGCGTCGAGTTCGTCAACCGGTCGATCCAAAAGATTTTCGATTTGTGCATCAAGCTCGTCATGACGCTTAATCGTGCCTCTTAATAAGAGTTTAAAGTATTCGACATCTGTTTTTGCAAGCGTATATTCATCACTTTCAAATTCTGCAATAACTTCCGCAACATCTTTCTCGGTCATAAAATATTGATACAACGCCTGTACCGTATTACGTCTGGCTTTTATCCTTGCGCGTTTACTGATAGCTGGAGAAGGTGCGCTCATGATTTTATCTGCTTGATTTGCTTAATTACACCAATCATTTCCAATGCAGCGGAAGCCGCTTCATAGCCTTTATTACTTTCTTCATCCCCTGCTCTATCCATAGCTTGTTCAGTATTATCAACGGTTAATACACCAAAAATCACCGGAATACCGCTATTCATTGCCAATTGTGAAATCCCATGAGCACACTCATTACAAATAAAGTCAAAGTGCGGAGTCTCTCCTCGAATTACTGCACCTAAGGTAATAACGGCATCATATTCATTTTTATCAATCAGGTTTTTTACCGCGACAGATATTTCAAATGCGCCAGGTACTTTTACTACAGTGATAGCAGATTCACTAACATCATTAGCTTTAAGACTTTTTATCGCGCCATCATAAAGACGATCAACAATAAAACTATTAAAACGACTAGCGACAATCGCAATTTTAACATCACTTTCAAAATGACTTTTTTGTTCTATAATTTTTATATCAGACATTCTTATGTTCTCGTTAATGTACGTATTCAACGACTTCCAGGCCAAATCCCGACAACGCATGAATACGTTTTGGTGCACTCAGCACACGCATTTTTTTTACACCTAAATCAGAAAGAATCTGCGCACCCAAACCAATAGTCCGCAGGTCTTTACTATTTTCACTATTCTTATGATTTTCAACTTCTTGCTTATTCGCCTTGTATGATTCTATCTGGTTAATTAATTCCATCGATTCAAATTGTTGACAAAGAATAACCAATACTCCTGATTCTTCTTCTGAAAGACGTTTTAATACATCATCTACTGGCCAACCACGATCTTTTGCCAGACTACCGGTTAAGTCAGAAATTGGATTTTCTAAATGTACTCGAACCAGTGTTGGCGTATCTGGATCAAGCTTTCCTTTCACTAATGCTAAATGTAATTTCTTTTCTAATTTATCCTGATAGGCATGAAGAACAAACTCTCCGTATTCTGTTGGAAGATTACATTCCGTCATATGCTCAACTGTTTTTTCATTTTCAATTCTATAGCGAATTAAATCAGCAATCGTTCCAATTTTTAAATTGTGTTCCTTGGCAAACTTCTCCAAATCAGGTCGTCTCGCCATTGAACCATCATCATTTAAAATTTCGACGATTACTGCTGAAGCTTGCAAGCCAGCCAGACGCGCCAAATCACAACCGGCTTCAGTGTGACCTGCTCTTGATAAAACGCCACCGGGTTGTGCCATTAATGGAAATATATGTCCGGGTTGCACTAAGTCACTAGGCTTTGCATCTGGTGCAACTGCTTTTTGTATTGTCATCGCCCTATCAAAGGCCGATATACCCGTTGTCACACCTTCGGCAGCTTCTATTGAAACAGTAAAGTTAGTCGAAAAATTTGAATTTGATTGACTGGTCATTAATGGCAAATTTAATTTACGACAATGCTCACCTGTCAAAGTCAGACAAATTAAGCCGCGACCAAAACGCGCCATAAAATTAATATCTTCAGAATGAACACAGGATGCTGCAATAATTAAATCGCCTTCATTTTCACGATCTTCATCATCCATTAAAATAACCATGCGGCCATTACGGATTTCTTCAATTAGTTCTGATGCTGTATTTAGTGCCATATTATTTATTTAATAACTTGTCCAGATAACGTGCTATTTGATCAACTTCAAGATTAACCTTTGTATTAATATTGTATTCTAAAAAAATCGTTTCAGACAAAGTATGAGGAATTATATTAACATTAAAAATATTATTATTAACGTCATTGATAGTTAAACTCACACCATCAACCGAGATAGAACCTTTTTTTGAAATAAACTTGCTTAGCTCTAAAGGAAATTCAATCGAATATTTAATCGATCGACCTTCATCTTGTTTGCCAACTATTTCCCCAATTCCATCAACATGACCAGAAACCATATGACCATTAATTCGGTCCGATAACATCATTGCTTTCTCAAGATTAATGCGTGAGCCTGCTTTTAAATTTGAAAAAGTAGTTAAACTCAAAGTTTCTTTTGATAAATCGGCTCTAAATGAGTTTTTATTTTTTTCAATGATAGATAAACAGACACCGTTCACAGAAATACTGTCGCCTAACTTTATGTCAGATAGCGACATTTTTTCTGTATTAAAGACATAGCGACTGTCTTCAGCTTTTTCTTCAATAGCTGAGATGCTTCCTGTAGCTTCAATAATTCCCGTAAACATTTTAAATCACTTTTGTGCTTGTTTTGTAATATAGGTTAACCGAAGATCTTTACCGAACTGTCTCACGTCAATTAAATCAAGTTTTTTTGCTTCGCTTAATTTTCCTAATGGTTCTAATTTTAATAATGGCTGTGCAGAATCACCTAGTAATATCGGAGCCATATAAACAATAAGTTCATCGACTAAACCTGCTTCTATCAACGCACCAGAAAAAGTTGCGCCTGCTTCAACCATAACTTCATTGATCTCATGTTCTTTTGCCAAATGGGAAAAGACATTCATTAACCACGATTTTGATGCCGGCAAACTAATTACTTCTGCACCAACATCACTTAATTCATTAAAACGTTCTTTATTCTCTTTCTCAGTATAGATAATAACCTTACCCGAAAGACTAAATAATTTTGCCTGCAATGGAGTTTTAAGTTGCCTGTCAATGATAACTCGAACTGGTTGTTTAAAATCAAACTCCAAATCTCTCGCATTTAATGATGAGTCATCTTCTAACACGGTATCAACCGTAGTTAATATCGCACTACTCGCCGCACGTAAACGATGTACATCCACTCTCGACTGCGCAGAACTAATCCATTGGCTATTGCCATTTTCTAGCGCAGTACGCCCATCCAGACTCATTGCCATTTTACAACGAACATAAGGCATAACCGATGTCATTCGCTTAATAAAGCCAGGATTAAGCTTGGCCGCTTCTAACTCAAGCAAACCCTGTTTAACTGTGATACCTGATTCTTCCAATTTTTTAATACCTGATCCGGAAACAAGTGGATTAGGATCAAGCATAGCAACAATTACTTCGTTTACATTTTCTTTTATTAAAGCATCAACACAAGGAGGCGTACGCCCATGATGAGAGCATGGTTCTAGTGTTATATAAACAGTGGAATCAGAAACATCATTACATTGATTTAAGGCATTGACTTCAGCATGTGCTTCACCGCTTACTACATGCCAACCTTCGGCGACTATTTGATTATCTTTGACAATGACACAACCGACACGCGGATTAGGATCACATGTATAACGTCCACGCTTTGCCAATTGAATGGCACGAGACATGAATTGGTAGTCGTGTGCCGTCCACGTCAACTATTGTCTCCATCATCTTCGCCAAGTAAATCAAGCTGACTCTTTTGTAGTTCGGGTGGTAATTCATTTTCTACGCGTTCTATTTCTTCGAGAAACGCGCGCACATCTTCAAATTTTCTATATACAGAAGCGAATCTCACATAAGCCACCTGGTCAATACCACGCAATTGTTCCATAACCCAATCGCCAACCTGAATAGATTTAACTTCCTTATCACCTGTTGCACGCAACTTATGCATAATATTTGAAACGGCAACATCAATTTTTTCCATTTCAACCGGTCGTTTTTGAACCGCACGTAACAAGCCACCGCGCAACTTTTCTTCGCTAAAGGGTTCTCGTCGACCATCCGACTTGGTAATACGAGGAAAATTAAGCTCGGCAGATTCGTAAGTCGTAAAACGTTCCTTGCAATTTGTGCATTCGCGACGACGACGAATCTGATCACCGTCACCAACAAGGCGGGAATCAATAACTCGTGTATCCGGATCAATACAAAAAGGACATCGCATTTTTTATTTCACTTTTCCAGTTTTAAAAATACATAAGGGATTGCCAATGCTTATAGGCAATAGCAACCCCTCATACGTCAAACACTAAATATTAGTTCTAAATACTTTTACTTTAAGTCGTCATTCGACTCATACAATGGTCGACTCTTACAAAGCGTTAGTACTTCACTTTTAACACGTTCGATAACTGATTCATCATTTACGTTATCCATGATGTCACAACACCAGTTAGCAACCTGTTTACAATCTGCTTCATCAAAATCACGTGTCGTGATTGAAGGTGTACCAATACGAATACCACTGGTCACGAAAGGAGACTGTGGATCGTTAGGAACGGCATTCTTGTTAACAGTAATATTGGCACGACCCAAAGCCGCATCAACTTCTTTACCGGTTAAACCTTTCTCAACCATATCAACCAGGAACAAATGATTGTCGGTACCGCCTGAAACAATTTTCAAACCACGCTCAATAAAAGTTTCAGCCATGACATTGGCATTCTTTTTAACTTGTTGAATATAAGTTTTGAATTCAGGTTGCATCGCTTCTTTAAATGCAACGGCTTTAGCAGCAATCGTATGCATCAACGGACCACCTTGATAGGCAGGGAAAACCATAAAGTTGATTTTCTTTTGAATATCTTCATTGGCTTTACCCATGATCAAACCTGAACGAGGTCCACGTAAGGTTTTATGAGTTGTTGTTGTTGTAACGTCTGCAATTTGAACAGGGCTTGGATATTCACCAACTGCAACCAAACCTGCAACGTGAGCAATATCCGCCATCATCAATGCGCCAACTTTATCCGCAATTTCACGGAAACGTTGCCAATCTACAATTCTCGAATAAGCAGAAAAACCGGTAATGATTAATTTAGGTTTATGTTCTAGCGCTAATTCTTCTGCCTGATCATAATCAATATAACCCTTGTCATCTACACCATACTGGACAGCATCATAGATACGTCCTGATACATTAACGCTAGCACCATGAGTTAAATGTCCACCATGAGCAAGACTCATACCCATGATTTTATCGCCTGGCTCTAACAAAGCGTGATAAACCGCACCGTTTGCCTGTGAGCCTGAGTGAGACTGAACGTTTGCCCAATCCGCACCAAATAATTCGCAAGCACGATCAATTGCAAGTTGTTCAGCTACATCAACATATTCACAACCACCGTAATAACGTTTGCCAGGATAACCTTCAGCATATTTATTAGTTAATACTGACCCCTGACATTCCAATACACGTGGACTGGCCATATTTTCAGAGGCAATCAATTCAATATGTTCTTCTTGACGACGTCGCTCTCCTTCCATTGCGGTAAAAAGTTCAGGATCAAACCCTTCCACTTTTGTATCTTTTGTATACATACGTATTCCTCAATTGCTAATTAATATTTTCAGATGAAATCGTTATCTCATAATTTTATGAGCAAAATAATTCTTATCGTTTTACGAAGGCGCTAATTTCTATCACTCTTCGCAATATATGGTATCAAGCCCCCAAAACAGGCACGAATATTACCAAAACACGCTCGCCAATGCATTGATGTAAGCAGCTTTAATTTAAGATCTTTTACTTAATATAAATTTGATCTGGTATTTTCACACGAAATTTTATAAGTACTTGATAAGTATAACTATTTATTATCTCCATTAATATCTGAAAAGTACTTTTTAATGAAGATATTTCTGCATCTGCCGATATAGAGTTTGGGGTCTGGATATATCAAGCAAACTTTTTTAACCATTAGAGTTACACATAATCTACATAAATACATATATAAAACAATGAGATAAAAGATGGCAGGTAATTTAAAACAATCTTTGAAAAAACAATCCGATAGCGTTGAAGCTCATTTCCTCAAGATCAATCAGGAACGAATAGAGCTAACTCGCCAAGGACTGAGCGAACGGCAAGGTCGGTTTATTGACTTATTGCCCTTACTTTTTCATGAAAATAACCCTGTTCTGCCTGGTTATATTAATGATGACGTTCCTGCCGGCATTTCGGAATATGCTCCGGAACAAGCAGCCATAAAGGCAGCCAAAATTTTCTTTAAAACTTATAAAACGATTCGCCGTGCGCGACGGGTAATGGACATTAATGGCATGTATTTTATGGGAAGTAGTGGCTCGATCGCTTATAACAGCAAAAGTGATTTTGATGTCTGGCTATTACACTCAACATCGTTAGATGCAGATGCAATAGATCTGATACAACAAAAAGCATATGCCATCGAAAAATGGGCAGAAGAATCTTTGTTTCTTGAGGTTCATTTCTTTGTATTCTCTGCTGAAGAATTTAAGCAAGGTAAACAACAAGGTTTATCTTCAGAAAGCAGCGGATCGGCACAACATTATCTTTTACTGGATGAATTTTATCGTTCGAGTTTGCTTATCGCCGGAAAGATTCCTACCTGGTGGCTTGTCCCACCAGAAAATGAAAAAAATTATGATGAATATATCGAAGAACTTTCCCGCAAGAAAAAAATAAGGACATCAGAGAGCATAGATTTTGGATCTGTAGCAGATATTCCCGCTTCAGAATTTTTTGGTGCGGCAGTCTGGCAACTCTACAAAAGTATCCACTCGCCTTATAAATCATTAATCAAATTATTGTTAATGGAAGTCTATGCCAGTGAATACCCTCAAATTTCTATATTAAGCATGATGTTTAAGGAAGCGGTCTATGAAGGCGTTGATAAAATAGATGACCTTGATCCTTATCTCATGATGTATAAAAAAGTTGAAGAATACTTAATGATTCGAAATCAACGTGAACGACTTGAGCTTTTTCGTCAATGTTTCTACGTGAAAATAAAAGAACCTCTTAGTCATAATACTAAGAAACAGAGCTGGCGTAGAGATTTATTCAAACAAGTTGTTCTCGATTGGGGCTGGACTAACACTCAATTTGTATTGATGGACACAAAAAAAGATTGGCAAATTGAAATGATTTCTCAACAACGAAATCGATTAATGAATGCCTTAACGGAAAGTTATCGCTTTCTTTCTAACTTTGCCCGACAAAACACGGAAGTCTCTCGAGTAAGCCAAACAGAATTGAATGTTCTTGGTCGTAAACTTTATGCCGCGTTTGAAAGAAAAACGGGGAAGATCGATATTTTCAATCGTGATAATGAAACGAGCATGAACTATTCAAAACTGACGATTTACCAGAAGAATAACTCCATGGGAAAAGATAGTTGGCAAATGTATCAAGGACACATCAGTTCAAATATTATCAACGACCATAAACCTGTCAAACGAGCGCAAAACGTTATTGAATTAATAGCCTGGGCCTTCTTCAATCAAATTATAGATTCACATTCTGCAATCTCATTAATGAATAATGATGCCTTGAGCGTTAAAGAACTTAGACAATTACTGATTTCTTTTGAAGAAGAATTTCCGACAAGAAAATTACCCGAAGCAGATTTCAATAATCTAAATCAAGCAGTTCGGATACAACATGCCTGTGTTTACATTAATGTCGGCCATATTCCAAAAACCGGTTCTCAAGCTAATATAAAACATATTTCCAGCGTAAGAGATAACGTTCTGAGTTACGGTGCACAACACAGTAATCTAACCTATAGTTTTGATTTATTAATCTGCACTACCTGGGAAGAATTATTAACATTTCGATTTGATGGGCCGGATGCATTTATACAATGCATCTGTGAATACCTGCGCTGGGTACCGCTAGGCGAAGCTTACGGCCCACCGAAACTCAATGCCTTTAGTTTTTCATCAAGCTATGGTCCCGCGATAACTAAACGCATTGAAGAAATCATGCAAGATGTGATTAGTGCATTTTATGGGAAAAAAGCGCAGGAAAATGCACGCTACTTTATAGAAGTCGAAGATTGCTATTACGTGCTATTTAATGAAGAAGGTCACTTACGACATCAATACATCGGTTCGAGCGCGCATTTATATCGTAGCTTGAGCAAACCAAACAGTAAATTTAGCCCCATCCAATTTGAATACAAAACACATGGCAACACATTAATTCAACAACTTTTTAAATTAAACCATGCCGACAAAATTCAGCTATTTTATTTTATCCATAACAATATGGCTGATATTTATATCATCGATGAAAATGGATCCTTATTTTGTCAAACCGTTCCATTTCATGACAGCCGGGCGTTGATTAATCACTTTAATTTATTTTTCGAAGCGACTATTAATCGTCGTCTATTTTTGATGCTCGATATGCAAACGAACATTGAAAATATGGAAGTGGAATTCTTTCAAATAAATTATGACAAAACAAAAAAGCTTTACATAAACAAAGTTAATAATGAAATTGAAGATACTGGACAAGGTTTTTTCAACATCCAAGTAATAGGCAGCCCGGATGACGAACATAATTCCTTAAGTATTTTTTGTGAAGACAACGAGTTTTCATATATTGAACATGGCAATGGATTATTCAATGTCGTTGCCGAGTACGTGATTGAACAACGTGCCAGTGGTCAAAAATATCCTATTTACATTACCGACATTGATATCTCAACAGGACTCATGGGACAGGTTGAATCGGATAAATTACAAACCATACATTATCTAAATTATAAAAAGAAAATCGAAGATAAACTGAATCAGGCCATTGCCACCCATTAAGTTTCCTCAAGAGGAAGATTAACTAATCAGAGTAAAGTATAATCTGGCAATTCTTAAACTTGCTAAAAAACTCGTGTCTGATACAGAAAAACTATTAAAACGGCTGGACGCACTACTCGACAGAATAGAGCCTTTTATTCCCTCTCTACCTAAGGCAACGACCGAGTTTAGCGGTGGGGCTTATCACTGGAAATCCAATAGTCATAACGGCTATTTCCAGAAGATAGATCGTCCTGCAAATTTGCAGCTTTCAGATTTACAATGTATCGAACGTCAAAAAGAACTGATCGATCGTAATACGCAGCAATTTCTGGCAAACCTGCCCGCCAATAACGTCTTACTTTGGGGGCCAAAAGGAACAGGCAAATCATCTTTAATTAAAGCCTTGCTCAATGAATCTCAGGATAATAGATTAAATCTGATTGAAGTTGAACGGGATGATTTAAAAGACCTAAGAACCATTATTGAACAGCTCAGTGATACGGAAGGTCATTTTATTCTTTACTGCGATGATCTTTCCTTTGAAGCAGACGATGCCAGCTATAAAGCGCTTAAGGTTGTGCTTGATGGTTCTTTAGCAAATACTTCAGACAATGTTCTGATTTACGCAACGTCTAATCGTCGACATTTATTACCAGAATACATGAGCGATAATGTTGCCAGCAAAAACATAAATAACGATTTGCACCTGAATGAATCGATAGAAGAAAAAATATCACTCTCTGAACGTTTTGGTTTATGGCTATCGTTTCATCCTTTTAATCAGGATCAATATCTGCAGATTGTCGATTACTGGTTAAAAAAATTAGGTAATAATACAAAAAACAATGAAGCCGTAAAAAAAGCCTCTTTAAAATGGGCGTTGGGACGCGGTTCGCGTAGCGGCCGCTCAGCCTGGCAGTTTGCCAAGGACTATACAGGACAACAAAAATTGAAGGATATTCCCTAAAATGTCTTTTTTCCGCGATTAACATGCCGTTCCTTATAATATTCTTGGTAAGCTGCGTCAGCTCCGTGCTCAAATCCTCATGTATTAATCTATACATTCCGGTTTTCCGCGCGGTGCTTCCTTGCTCTCACGAAAAAAATCCTATTTTAGAAAACATCCTTACAGGACAATAGTAATGACTGATCAGCAAGAAATATTTGAAGATAGTCAAAATGTGCTCAAAAACGCAGAGCTTTTATATTCAACTGAGGAAGTTGAACAAGCCATCACTCGCATGGCTAATGAAATTACAAAAGAAATAGCAAACAGTAATCCTCTCGTGCTGCCGGTCATGGTCGGCGGTGTGATTTTAGCGGGAAAATTAATTCCACAACTCAACTTCCCATTACAAATGGATTATATTCATGCTACGCGTTATCGAAGTAGCACCAGTGGCAGTAAAATTAGTTGGCTAAAAAAACCTGAAAAATCATTAGAAAATAAAACTGTTTTATTGGTCGATGATATTCTCGATGAAGGTATTACCCTCGCAGCAATTATTGAATACTGTTATGAAGCAGGTGCCAAGAAAGTATTCACCGCGGTACTTGCAGAAAAAATACTTGAAATAGATAAACCTATAAAGAAAGCTGACTTTACCGGTTTAGTCATTCCCGATCATTATGTATTTGGTTATGGTATGGATTATCATGAGTATCATCGTAACGCAGCCGGAATCTATGCCGTAAAAATATCATGAATAAATTAGCAATCATTGGTGGCAGTGGACTCACGCAACTGGACGGTCTTAAAATTATTGATGAGATTAATCCCGACACAGCATGGGGAAAACCTTCCGCACCCATTACAGTGGGCAAGTTTAATGATATCCAAATATTATTCTTGCCTCGGCATGGCAACCCGCATACGATTCCGCCACATAAAATAAATTACCGAGCGAATATTCAGGCATTAAAATATGCTGGCGTTAATGAAATTATTGCTATTAATGCGGTAGGTGGAATCACAGGAGCAATGACACCTTGCCGAATTGTGATTCCCGATCAACTTATTGATTACACGCATGGTCGGATTGATACGTTCTATGAAGACAATCTAGAAGAAGTGACTCATATCGATTTTACTGCGCCCTATTCTGAATCATTACGCCAACAACTGATTCATGCAGCCACGGATTACAATATCAATGTCTATCCCAATGGAACATATGCCGTAACACAAGGCCCACGACTTGAAACAGCGGCGGAAATCATTAAATATGAAAGAGACGGTTGCGACATAGTCGGCATGACCAGCATGCCTGAAGCTAGTCTCGCCAGAGAACTTGAAATGGATTATGCCTGCTGTTCCCTAGTCGTTAACTGGGCAGCCGGAAAAACAAATGAAGCTATCACCATGGAAATTATTGAAAATAATCTAAAAGAAGGACTCGGACAAATCCACGAATTAATTGCTGCGCTTTTAAAAAATAAGTAATGAATCACATTTAATAATTAACTTGAGAGCTTTGCACGATGTTACGAACGAAGGCTAATCGAGGCAAAAACGAATTAATAAACGGAGTGTGCACGAAGTACATGAGTATTATTAATCCGTTTTTAACGAAGAGTAGCCAAGAGCAGTAATCGTGCTAAGCTCTCAAAATATTACTTGTCCCTACTGCGGTGAAATGATTGAGTTAGTTGTTGATTGCAGTATCCCCGAACAGGAATACATTGAAGATTGCGAAGTATGTTGCCGACCGATTAATTTATTTGTTTCTGTTGTTGATAATGAAGTCAGCGTTATTCCGAAACATGAGAATGAATAACTTTGCTCTTATTCTCTATAAGCAGTATTTTGGCAAACTGCTTATAACTAATTAATTTATCTGAGAATGCTTATTTTATATTTATCTATGTGGTGCCATTCTCAATCTGATTGGCGCTGAATTATTTCTTTCAATTTCAGGAATCTCAATGACTCTAAGTATGTCTGGTATTCCTTTATTCATCATACAAACCACCAGCATGTCTTCACAGAATGTAAGAAGATTATCAGTATTTGTTAATAAATCTTTAGCAATAGAAACTTTAGGTTCGTCATTCAAATGCCAAGTAGGCTCTACCAACTTCGGATAGTCTGGGTGATTTTCAGGAAGCAATTCAAAATTATGCATATGCAAATATCCCGAGTAACCGCCGGGATGTTCAACAGCGTTGCGCATAGCTATCACCTTTTGTATCCATAGGCATTGATCTTCTTTCAATAATCTTGAGAGTTCATTTTCCTCTCCAAAATATTCTACTGACCATTTAAGTATTTTGTCGAATCTAGCCTCGTTAAAGTTGGTTCCAAAAAAATAGTTAAAAATATTCGATAGTTCTCTAAGCGCAGATTTATAGCTATATAAATAATTTTCCACTCTTGGTTCTAGCTTAATCAAATATGGAACATCTATTACATTCCCATGGGATTGAACATTAAATCCTTTTTCATCTAGCTCATTAGCGATATCCAGTATTTCTAAAGATATTTCTTGAGTGATTTCATCGCAAGTAAGAACTCTTGGTTGAATACGGTCATGGAAAAGCTCAAATATTTTATCTTTCAAATCTTTTTCAATTTCACAAAACTGGATAAGTTCATGAGTTTGTATCGAAAGTCTGGCCACAATTGGGTTTGAGGTTCCATGATCAGATACTTTTTTTAATTGTAATACCATGCACTTCTTATTCGATATTAATTATATTTTAAGATTTACCTTCGCATAGGGTCGAAAGAAGATATTACTATAAACGGCTAACCTGAAGAATCACGCCGTACATCGGGTGATCAAAGTAATGAATTTCATTAAGTTTTATCTTACGTGATTCTTTTAGATTTATAACGGTTTTATCAAACCCTCCTGAAAATGATTCTTCACTTGTACGAAGGACTTTGTTTTCCGGTGGAAGTTGTTTGAAGTAGGACAGATCGATATCGACATGTAAATAAAAGCCACTTCTAATTCTAATTGAACCATCAATGATTCTGTTTGGCATATTGAATTGCTCAATAAATTCAGGTTCTTCAGTTGTTGCTGCAACTGGTGTAACAGACTCACCATCAAGTTTTTGAATATGAACATAACGTGATTCGCGTCGGTCAGTTGCTTCCTGTTGCCAGGATACATGATACAAAGGTCGATATTCGCTGGATGATTTTAGAACTCGATAAACACCACCCAGTCGATTACGACTTCCATTCAAAATTTTATAAGGCACGAATCCTTGAGCTGAGTCTGCTTGTAATTCAACCAGGTTATCGCGAAGTTTAAATTCTTCATTCTGCCATTGTTCGCCGTCCAGATTGGGATAAAGCCTGTCGAAGACAATGACTTCCACCTGATACCATGACTCTGCCAGAGCTGAATGTGAAAAAATCAGAAAGGATGCTACAAATAGAGTTTTTATTAGATTCATGTTTATACCCATGATACTTGCAAATACACTATCCATAGCATGCCCGTTTTTATCCATGACGCGTCGCCTAGAGCGCCTACTGTTGGTGCTCCTCTTTGCAGGGAGCGGCCATGCGGCATCGTCGCGCCTTGTCCTGAATAAAAACGGACGCACTCTGAACAATATATTTGCAAGTATCATGGGTACATTATGCCGCGTTTTTCAAAGTAATTTCATCAAAAAGATATTCCAGTATCTGTAACCGATCTTCTATATCCGGTAAATCCATATTTATCCTGAGTTTATCCTGTCCATCCAACCTGTAACGTGCCGGATCGGACTGTATCAGTTGAATAATACCCATTGGGTCGATACTCGCCTTTTCCTCAAAGAAAACACGCCCGCCATTGAGTCCTATATCAATCTTACGAATACCCAATGGCCGTGCTTTTTGTTTTAGTTTACTTATCTCGAATAAATTCCTGACCGCTTCAGGCAACAATCCAAATCGATCAATCATTTCTTCTTTTAATTCGTTAAGTTCGGCTGTCGATTTTACGCTGGCTATACGTTTGTACATAATCAAGCGCATATGTACATCTGGTAAAAAGTCTTCCGGTATTAATGCCGGCACATGTAAATCAATCTCAGCACCATGATCTAAAGGACGATCCAGTTCAGGTTGTTTGCCTTCTTTCATCGCTCGTACCGCTCTATCGAGCAATTCCATATACAAACCAAAACCAATTTCCTGAATATGACCGCTTTGACCTTCACCGAGAAATTCACCCGCGCCTCTTATTTCAAGATCATGTGTTGCCAAAGTAAAACCAATACCTAATTCTTCCAATGCTTCTATGGCTTCAAGTCGCTTAATCGCATCGGCAGTCATTGCTTTGCGAGGCGGTACAATTAAATAAGCATAAGCACGATGATGCGAACGCCCTACTCGACCGCGTAATTGATAAAGTTGTGCCAAACCAAATTTATCGGCTCGATTTATAATGATGGTATTTGCTGTCGGAACATCAATGCCTGTTTCAATAATGGTCGTGCTAACCAGAACATTAAAACGACGATGATAAAAATCGAGCATGATTGATTCGAGTTGCTTTTCCGGCATTTGCCCATGCGCAAATTGAACTCGTGCTTCGGGCAATAATTTTTCTAATTCTTCCGCTATTTTTTCAATTGTTTTAACTTCGTTATGCAAATAGAAAATCTGACCACCGCGTTTAATCTCACGTAGCATCGCTTCTTTTAATAAAATATCACTACGCTCTTTAACGAAGGTTTTAACTGCTAATCGCCGTGAAGGCGGCGTCGCTATGATAGAAAGCTCGCGTAAATCAGATAGCGCCATGTTTAATGTTCTGGGTATCGGCGTTGCAGTTAACGTTAATACATCAATCTCAGCACGTAATGATTTAAATTTTTCTTTTTGACGCACACCGAAACGATGCTCTTCATCAATAATAATCAAACCAAGATTTTTAAAATTAATATCACTTTGTAATAACTTATGCGTACCAATAACAATATCTGCTTTACCATTAGCCATCGCAACTAACGAGACATCCTGTTCTTTTTTTGATCTAAAACGAGAGAGTAATTCAATACGTACCGGCCAATCAGAAAAACGATCAATAAAATTTTGATAATGCTGTTGTGCTAATAATGTTGTCGGGACCAATATCGCGACTTGCTTGTTATTTTGAACTGCAATAAAAGCCGCACGCATTGCCACTTCCGTTTTACCAAAACCGGCATCACCACAAATTAATCGATCCATCGGTTTATCATTGCGCATATCTGCAATCATGGCATCAATAGCATCCTGTTGTCCGGGTGTTTCCTCAAAAGGAAAACTTTGTGCAAACGATTGATAAGCATTTTGATCAAACTCATAAGACATGCCTTGTCTTGCTGCGCGACGAGCATGCAACTCAAGTAATTCAGCAGCAACATCATAAACTTTTTCAGCAGCCTTACGTCTCGCTTTCTGCCACTGACCACTACCAAGTTTATGTAACGGTGCATGTTCCGAATCGAGTCCGGTATAACGGGAAATATAATCCAGTGCAGCAACCGGCACATAGAGTTTGTCACCTTCAGCATATTCAAGATGAATAAACTCGCCGGGAAAACCTCCCACATCAATTGTCATTAAACCTAGATAGCGACCAACACCATGTTGTTCATGAACCACTGGCGCACCAACTCTTAACTCGGTCAGGTTACGTACAACAGCATCGGCATCTTGCTGTTTACGTTTACGTAAACGCCGTTGCATAACCCGTTCACCAAATAACTGCGCCTCGGTAATAATAGCGATATTCGGCTCATGAATAATCAAGCCATATTCAATCGGCATGATGGCAATACCAAACGTAACGTCGCTATCTAAAAAGCTTTGCCAGTTTTTAACTTTTGCTGGCATATCATGTTGCTTGAATAATTCCATAATCGTTTCGCGACGACCTTGTGTTTCCGCTGCAATTAATACGCGGCCATGAAATGTGTCCAGAAAATGATTAAGTAAGGTTAAGGGTTCTTTTGCACGTGCATCGATGGAAAGATTGGTTGGCATCTCCGTATCGTATTCAATAGCAGATGACTCGGATTCAGTTGAAATATTTGAAATGTGTATCTGCGGAAATCGTTTTAATTCTGTATATAAATCATTGGTATTTAGAAAAACATCTCGCGGTGGCAAGATAGGACGTTCTACGTCATAACGATTTTGTTCATAACGAGATTCAACATCTTCCCAAAATAATTCAGCAGCCTCTTTTATTCCTTCATCCAAAACCAGTATCGAATCATCTTGTATGTAATCAAACAAGCTACTGGTCTCGTCATAAAATAAAGATAAATAGTATTCAATCCCTGCCGGAGCGATGGATTGACTAACATCACTATAAATAGGACATTGACCTGGGTTACCTTCAAAGCGAGTGCGCCAGTTAGCACGAAAGCGAGCAATACCTTCATCGATTAACGCCACTTCGCGCGCAGGTAAGACACGAATGGAATCAACTTTGTCTGTTGAACGTTGCGTTTCAATATCAAACAATCGAATGCTATCAATCTCATCATCAAACAGATCAATTCGGAAAGGATCGTTTGCTCCCATCGGGAATACATCGAGCAAGGAACCTCTAACGGATACTTCACCGTGTTCAGTGACTTGTTCAACAAAACTGTAACCTTGTTGGCTTAATTGTTTTCTAAACGTTTCAACATTAATTGTCTGTCCAACATTTAACAGCAAGCTATTTGCTAATAAATAATCACTTGGCAACAAACGGTGCATAATTGTTGTAATAGGAACAACGAGAACACCTTGTTCCAAGGAAGATAATGTAAACAAAGTTTGTAAACGTTCAGAAATAATATCTTGATACGGAGAAAATGGATCGTAGGGTAAGGTTTCCCAATCAGGGAAAACCATCACAGGCGTTGCCTCTCGATCAGTGATATAGACTTTTAATTCATTAACGAAATTAACCGCACTAATCGCATCAGCTGTAACAACTAAAACAGGTTTCTTTGTTTGCATTGCCATATTGGCAATAGCAAGAGACTTGGCGCTTCCGTATAAACGTGACCAGTTTGATCTGGTTTGACCAGTCTCAGGTAATTTTGGAGATAAGACATTATGCCGTGCAAATACTGTCATAAATACAATAACGCCTAACTTATAGAAGCGTTGATAGACTCCAATGCGGCAAGTGGATCTTCTGCTTTTGTAATTGGTCGTCCAATAACAAGATAGTGACTGCCAGCAGCAATAGCTTCAGGTGGCGTCATAATACGTTTTTGATCATCACTACTTGCGTCAGCAGGACGAATACCGGGTGTGACTAAACAAAACGCTTCGCCTAATTCAGTTTTTATACGGTTTGCTTCTTTGGCCGAACAAACAACACCATTTAATCCGGATTCTTTTGCCAGATTTGCTAATAACATAACTTGATCGTCAACAGATTGGGTAATACCTAACTCACTTAGATCTTCTTGAGACATGCTGGTTAATACAGTAACGGCAATTAACAAAGGTTTATGAGACATTTTATCAAGTGCTTCAATAGCCGTTTCCATCATATTTCGACCACCGGAAGCATGCACATTCAACATCCACACACCTAACTCAGCAGCAGCACAACAAGCACTGGCAACCGTATTAGGAATATCATGGTATTTTAAATCCAGAAAAATATCGAAATTAGATGATATTAACTTTTCTACTAATGCAGGTCCCTCACGGGTAAAAAGTTCTTTGCCTATTTTTAATTTACAATTTGCAGGATCCAGCTTATGACACAGATCCAGTGCTTGTTTTCCATCCGGAAAATCTAATGAAACAATAACGCGACTTGGATGCTGTCCAGAAATAGAAGTCGTTGCGAGGGGAATCTGTTTTGAGTCAGGTTTTTTCATAATTTGAGGAGCACTCAAGAGTATTTCTTAAATATTTTTGAAGGTCAATAATAATTTTATTTAACGAAAATCAGGGAAAAACCTGACCAAAACCAGTTTTCCCGCAGTAGGCTTTCTATTCCTGGACAGCATCCTATCACTCACCGGTTACTCCAAAAACAGGTTTAACGGTATTCCAATGTTTACATCCGGGACATTGCCAATGCAGTAACTTTGCATCAAAGCCACAACTATTACATTTATATATAGCTCTTCCTTCTATCAACTGACCGGTTAATTCTTTAATAGTTTTAAGATGTTCATGTGTTTCACCTTCTGATCGTTCTAAAGCATATTCAATTAACTTATCAACGCCTTTAACTGTAGGTCTGGTTTTTAATTCATCAGAAATAAAACGAATCGCGGCATTTTCACCTTCGCGCTCAGAAATTAATCCGGTCAACATTAACAATGAACTAATTCCACCATAAATATTAACCAGAGCTCTTAAATATTCAACAAACTCATCAACTCGATCTAACTGTCGATAACATTCATACAATGGCTCGATAACTTCAGAAATGTAATCGCTGTCTTGAGACTCTACTCGCTTATAAGATTTTATTGCCTGTTTAATCTTGCCCAGCTTTTGATACATTTGCGCTTCAATCAAACTGGCACGCACACAGTTTGTATCAAAACTCATTGCTCGGCGAATTTGATCCTTAACAACACGCATATTACCTTCATTCAATGCTGCACCAGCATGTTCGCAATAAAACTGCGCAATGACGGGGCTGTATGATTCAGTAGAAATAGCTCCCAGCTTTCTGGCGATAGTAATTGCATTGTCCCAATCCTTCTCCTGCTGGTATACCTCTAATAACTGCGTGTAAGCCTGATTGAGGTGAGAACCGGAATCAATTAACTCAAGAAACAAACCTTCAGCTCGGTCGAGCAAACCGGAACGCATATAATCCATGCCGAGCTCAAGCAAAGCATTAGTACGTTGTTCCCTACTAAGCGTCGGTCTGGCAATTAAATTTTGATGAATGCGTATTGCACGATCGACTTCACCACGTCGACGAAATAAGTTTCCTAAAGCGAGATGTGTTTCCACTGTTTCACTATCGACTTCTAGCATGCGAATGAAAACTTCAATCGCTTTGTCGGGTTGTTCGTTTAATACAAAATTTAACCCTTTGAAATATTCAGGATGAATCGCTCTTAAAGAAAGGTTTTTTGAATTATCCCCACGCCGACCAAGCCACCAACCGCTCAACGCAGCAACAGGCAGTAGTAGCCAAAGCAAGTTTAATTCATTAATCATTAACTAATCCTTAACCGGCATTACCCGAAGGTTGTTAATCTCTTTTTCGCTGTTCTTTATCTGTTTTTCGAGTTTAAATTTTTGTTGTTTTAATTTGATGATCATAGGCAGACTTGCCAGAACACCAAGTAATGCACCAATAAATAACACAATGACAACTAACCATGAAAGCGGCATATCGAGCACGCCTGCATAATAGTTTAATTCGATCATTTGATTATTTTTTAGATGGAATGCTAATCCAGATAATAAAATAGCAAAAACAATAATCAATTTAGCAATACGGGACATTATCATCTCCAGAATGTGTTCTACTCAAATTGAAATAATCGTACATGACTACGATAGACAGTCTATAAAGTTATAACAATAGCTGTAATGAAACGGAAATAAAAAAGAAATTGAAATGCGGGTTTTCTATTAATCAGTAATTGGACTACTACAATTATTCACTCTCTCGCGCATCTGCTTACCAGGTTTGAAATGCGGAACATGCTTGGCTGGTAAAGAGACAGGGTCACCTGATTTAGGATTTCTACCCACTCTTGGTGGACGGTAATGCAAGGAAAAACTGCCGAACCCGCGAATCTCAATACGATCTCCATTAGAGAGCGTACCAGACATATGTTCCAGTATAGTTTTGACTGCCAATTCAACGTCTTTGTAAGCCAGTTGAGACTGACGTCCCGCTAATACTTCAATGAGTTCAGATTTTGTCATGCTTGTTATCTCGGTTATGCGTCTACAATTCCTGTTCTAAACACGCCAAGCCATTGTTATTGTTCCCAAATCCTATCAGAAGTTAGGTCTGTTGTAACAGCAATTTTAACTATTTATCTAATTGTTCCTTCAAAAGATCGCCTAATTTGGCTGTTCCACCCGATTCTGGCGCATATTCACTCACTGTCGCCTCCTCATCGTCGGTTTCTTTTGCCTTGATAGATAAGTTAATTGAGCGTTTTTTGCGGTCAATCGCGGTAATTTTGACCTCAAGTTCCTCACCTTCTTTAATCACGGTACGCGCATCGTCAATGTTTTTTTCCAGAGAAATTTCGCTGACTTTCAGGGTACCTTCAACGCCACCACCTAATGCGACAGTCACAAATCGTTGGTCCACATCTTGCGCTATACCCTTAACAATAGAACCTTTTGCATTTTCAGCAACAAAATTTGAGAAAGGATCTTTTTCAAGTTGTTTAACACCAAGAGAAATTCGTTCACGTTCTGCATCAACAGCTAGTACAACCGTTTCAATTTCGTCACCTTTACTGTAATTACGAACTGAATCATCTGAATTTTCAGCCCAAGTCACATCTGATAGGTGAACCAGACCGTCGATACCACCATCAAGTCCAATAAAGATACCAAAATCGGTAATCGATTTAATCACACCAACAACACGGTCGCCCTTATTATGGGTCGCTGCGAATTGTTCCCATGGATTTGACTGACATTGTTTCATGCCAAGAGAAATACGACGACGTTCTTGGTCAATATCAAGAATAATGACATCGGTTTCTTGACCAATATGAACCAGTTTAGAAGGATGAACGTTCTTATTAGTCCAATCCATTTCAGATACGTGAACCAGACCTTCAACCCCTTCTTCTAATTCAACAAAACAACCGTAATCAGCCAGGTTGGTAATCGTGCCATGTAAACGCGCGCCTTCAGGATAACGACGGGTCAGGTCTAACCATGGATCTTCACCCATTTGTTTCAGACCTAGAGAAACACGGTTCTTTTCACGGTCAAATTTCAATACTTTAACTTCTATTTCATCACCAATATTAACGATTTCGCTTGGATTCTTAACACGTTTCC
Source organism: Gammaproteobacteria bacterium (assembly GCA_041689615.1). Lineage (GTDB taxonomy): Bacteria > Pseudomonadota > Gammaproteobacteria > Eutrophobiales > Eutrophobiaceae > UBA7359. The sequence goes on from JBDNFW010000032.1 coordinate 31,212, forward strand.
AGGCCATATCTGTAATATGCAGAAGACCATCAATGCCACCTAAATCAAGGAAAGCACCGTAGTCGGTCAAGTTTTTAACAACACCCTTAACCAACGCACCTTCTTTTAATGATTCTAGCAATTCATCACGTTCAACACTGCTTTCGGTTTCAACAACAGCACGACGAGAAACAACAACATTGTTTCGTTTCTGGTCGATTTTAATAACTTTAAATTCTAGCGGCTTACCTTCTAAATAAGAGGTATCTCGAACAGGACGTACATCAACTAACGATCCTGGTAAGAAAGCGCGAACTTTATCAACATCAACAGTAAAACCACCTTTGACACGTTCAGTAATTACACCAATAACGGTCGCATTTGCTTCATGAGCTTTTTCAAGTTCTGTCCAGGCAATCTTACGTTTTGCTTTTTCACGCGATAAACGGGTAACGCCATAACCGTCTTCAATAGAGTCGAGCGCAACATCAACTTCGTCGCCTAAAGCAACTTCAAGGTTGCCAAGCTCATCATGGAATTGGTCAATGGGGATAATGCCTTCGGATTTAAGACCGGCATTAACAACAATATTATCGTCAGTAACGTCTACTACTATGGCACTAATAATCGCACCAGGACGCATTTTAAGTTCTATTTGGCTTTCTTCAAATAGTTGGGCAAAACTCTCGCTCATGAAAGGTATTTCCTGAATCCTGTCTCAAACTACAACAGGGTGTTCTGTTAAGTTAATTTTAAGCTAAACACTCATCGCGAGTGATTAACCACCTATTTCGTTAAATTCGGTATTCGTTCAAGGACTAATTCCGAAATTTTTGCTACTACTTCATCAATATCAAGGTTACTGGTATCAACGATTACTGCATCATCCGCCGGTTTCAAGGGAGATACTGCGCGAGTACTATCTCGCTCATCTCGCTCAGCTATATCGGCGGAAAGGCCGCGGAGATTAGCACTAATACCCTTCTCCTTCAACTGTATAAGACGTCTTTTGGCTCTTTCTTCCGCGCTAGCGGTCAAAAATATCTTCAATGTCGCCTGTGGAAAAACCACGGTTCCCATATCTCGACCATCAGCAACTAGCCCTGGTGCTTTATGAAAGGCTTTTTGTCGAGATAACAAAGCCTTCCGTACCGCAGCAATTGGCGCTACAAGTGAAGCCGCATTTCCCGCTTCTTCTGTACGAATTTCGTCGGTCACATTCTTACCATCAAGGATGACATCAACCAAAGAACCGGCAGCGGCTACCTTGAATTCAACATTCAAGTTTTCTGCCAGATTAGCTAAAGCAATTTCATCATTATTTTTGATTCCGCGCTTTTGTGCTGCCAACGCCAATACGCGATATAACGCGCCGCTATCGAGAAAATTCCATTGCAGCCAATCTGTCAGATAACTACAAATCGTTCCTTTGCCGGTGCCGCTGGGGCCATCAACAGTAATTATAGGAGCTTCAGACCCAGAGACATTAGTCATAGGCTATGTCCATTCCTGCTTTTTTAGCCAAATCGACAAAGCCCGGAAAAGATGTCGCCACATTTTCACAGTCATTAATAAGTATTGCTTCTTTGGCAACCATCCCGGCTACCGCAAACGCCATCGCGATTCGATGATCACCATGACTATTCACTACACCACCTTGAAATTTACTATTTTCAATTATCATTCCATCTTTAGTAGCCTCAGCTTTAATACCTGTAGCAATAAATCCATCTAACATTGCTTGAAGTCGATCACTTTCTTTAACACGTAATTCTGCTGCGCCGGATAAACGTGTTGTCCCTTTAGCGCAGGCGGTAGCGATTAAGATTGCTGGAAATTCATCAATAGCAATCGGCACCAATTCTTCTGGTATATCAATACCTTTTAATTCACTACTCTTAATATGTATGTCAGCAACAGGTTCACCAGCTTGTTCTCGTGTATTTTGTAACTCAATATCTGCACCCATGAGTTGCATAATCTTTAACATCGCATCGCGCGTAGGATTTACCCCGACGTTTTCTAACACAACATCTGATCCTGAACAGATAGTTGCCGCAACAATAAAAAATGCAGCTGAAGAAAAATCAGCCGGAATAATTATTTCCGTAGCAACTAATTTATCCGCTTTGTTAATGGAAATTCTATTTCCATTTCGTATTACCGGATGAGAAAACGCGCCAAGCATACGTTCGGTATGATCACGCGTTACTTTGTTTTCTATGATGCTGGTTGTTCCTTCAGCATAAAGACCCGCTAACAATAAACAGGATTTTAATTGGGCGCTGGCCACTGGCAATTCATAATCAATCGCTTTTAATTGATTGGCGCCTTTTATTTTTATTGGCAATGTACCTTTATCTGAACAACTAATATCCGCATTCATTGCTCGTAATGGCTCAATCACTCGCATCATCGGACGCGTCATTAAAGATTTATCACCAATTAATTCTGAATCAAATGATTGTGCCGACAATAAACCTGTCATTAAACGAACAGAGGTGCCTGAGTTACCAAAATCCAATGCTTTGTTATAAGCATGTAAGCCATGAAGACCGACACCTTTAACTTTAACAACATCAGCATTGTTTTCTATTTGAACACCCATCTGTTGAAATACTTTGGCAGTAGCCAATGTATCTTCACCTTGCAGAAAACCTTTTATCGTTGTTTCACCCTCAGCAATTGCACTTAACATTAAGGCACGGTGAGAGATAGATTTATCACCAGGCACAGTGATACGACCGGAAATAACACCTCCCGGTTTAATCTGAAAACTGGAACGATTGCCAGAAAGATTTTTTGAACTCATATTGATGTGCGTGTATTTATTCGACCGTAGTATTTAACTGCTTTCGATTAATAACAAATTTATCTCTAGCTTTTTTAGCGCGTTTAAATATTTTCAACAACTGATCACTATCTGAACTTTCAATAGCTAATTTAACCTGTTCCATATGTTCAGAAAATTTATCGAGTGTTTTCAATAAAGCATCTCGATTAGAAAAACAGATGTCATGCCACATATCAGGATTACTTGAAGCAATGCGGGTGAAGTCAGCAAAACCACCAGCCGCATATTTAAAAATTTCATCACGCTCTTGCATGCTGGCAAGACAATCAACCAAAGCATAAGCCAACATGTGTGGTAAATGACTAGTTGCTGCGAGTACTTCATCATGATGTGCGACTTCAAGATCAATTACATCAGCGCCTACTGCCTGCCACATATCTGTAATTAACTTATGCGCTTTGTCACAAGTCTCTTCAACCGGCGTCAGTATGACACGATGATCAATAAACAATTCTGCAAACGATGCTTCAACACCACTTTGCTCTGTTCCCGCGATAGGATGACCAGGGACAAATCGTGGAAAATCATCGCCAAGTGCAGCTCGGGCTGCATTAACGACACTTGCCTTGGCACTTCCAACATCAGTCAAAACTGTTTTAGCCTCTAGTGCTTCAGCTATTTGCGGCAATAGCTTTTCAGTAGTTGATAATGGCGTACCAATAACAACAACATCTGCACCTTTAACAGCTTCACTAATATCTAATGTGTAATCATCAATAACACCAAGCTCAACTGCTTTTTTTAAGGTGTCTTCACAGCGGTTACACCCGGTTACACGACCAACTAACTTTGCTTTACGTAAAGCGCGCGCAAGTGAACCGCCAATCAGGCCAACACCAATTATAGATAAGTGATCAATTAACATTTTTTTATTTACTCAATATTTTAGCCAGTTCATTTATAAAACGGCTGTTCTCTGATTCTGTTCCTATGCTGACACGTAAATGATTCGGCATGCCGTAATTTGCAACAGGACGTACGATAACGCCTGCCTCAAGCAAGCTTTGATAAACATCATCAGCCGGCTGTTCAAAATCAACACAGATAAAATTACCTTTTGATGGAATAAACTCTAATCCCATATCATCAAACGCCAGTATCATTTGTTTCATGCCTGAATGATTTACTTCAACACTGTGTTCAATATATTGCACATCCTGCAATGCTGTTTCCGCTGCAACTAAAGCCAGACTATTATTATTAAACGGCTGACGAACTCGGTTTAATAAATTTGCAATATCCGGATGGGATAGAGCATAACCAATACGTAATCCAGCTAAGCCATAAGCTTTGGAGAACGTTCGTGTTACGATCAAATTATTAAAATCATTCAACCACAAACTGCAATCAGGATAATTTTTTTCGCTTATTGCATATTCAAAGTATGCTTCATCCAGCAAAACAATCACATGCTCAGGAACATTATCCAGAAAATTTCTCAAGTCCAAACTATTCAACCAGGTTCCCGTTGGATTGTTCGGATTTGCAATAAAGATTAAACGCGTCTTATCAGTAATCGCTGCAAGCATTGCAGGCAAATCATTCCCCCATTCATTAGCAGGAACAACAACATGCTCAGCACCGACCGCTTGTGTCACTATCGGATAAACTGCAAAAGAATGTTGTGAATAAATAACCTGATGTTCAACAGTAACAAAAGCGCGCGCCACCATTTCTAAAACATCATTCGAACCATTACCTAAAGTAATTTTATTCGGTTCAATATTATGTTTATCAGCAAGCGCCTTCTTTAAATTAAACCCATTGCCGTCAGGATAACGCGATAAATCTTTAGTCGATGCAATAGCATCTAATACTTTTTGACTAGGTCCTAAAGGATTTTCATTCGAAGCAAGCTTAATGATTTCATCTAAACCTAATTCACGTTGTAACTCTTCAATAGGTTTGCCTCCAGAATAAGGCTGAAGACCAGCAACACCTTTTGTTGCGAGAGCAAGCAAATCACAAGACATTCTTAATACCCATTAGTAATGTAATTCAACCTAATTAGTGGGACTCTATTAATAGTGATTTTTTCGTCAGATCGAGAAAGCATCGCGCACAGAACCGGAGTGTATAGTTAATACATGATGATTCGAGCACGAAGCTGACGAAGATATGGCGAAAAAAGTGCATTAAGAGAGTTCCACTAGAGGACGGCCTTTGGATATGAACCTAGCAACTTCACCATCGCCGCGCATCCTTCAAGTTCAGTTAATGCTTTTTTAACCGGTACATCTTCAGCATGGCCTTCTATATCAGCGAAGAAAACATAGTCCCACATTTCACGACGTGATGGTCTTGACTCAATACGAGTCATGCTGATGCCATTCTCAGCGAAACAACTGAGCATTTTATGCAATGCCCCCGGTTTATTTGGTGCAGAAAAAATTAATGATGTCTTGTCACTTCCACTTGGCTCGCAAATCGCTCGTCCTATAACCAGAAAGCGTGTCGTATTGTCCGGCTCATCTTCTATGTTCTTCGCAAGAGTATTTAAATTATAAAGTTCACCTGCTGACTCGCTAGCTATCGCGGCAATATTATCTTCAGTACCGGCAATGCGCGCTGCTTCTGCATTACTTGCAACAGAAACACGTTCGGCTTTTATTAAATTTAAATCCAACCATGCACGACACTGTGCTAATGCTTGCTGATGAGCATAAACGCGTGTGATGCCATCAATCGATTCGTTTTTACTTAATAGATGATGATGAATACGTAATTCCACTTCACCACATATCTTCAAGCCAGAATCATTCAACATATCTAAAGTATGATTAACCACACCTTCAATTGAATTTTCAATCGGTACGACACCATAGTTTGACGCACCCGATTCCACTTCGCGGAAAACCTGATCAATGCTACCGAAAGCAGAGGTATTAACTGAATGACCGAAATGCTTGAGTGCCGCAGATTGAGTAAATGTTCCTTCTGGTCCGAGATAAGCAATATCTAATGTTTTTTCCAAAGCGAGACAAGCCGACATTATTTCACGGAACAGTCTTGCCATTTCTTCTTCAGATAAAGGACCTTTATTATACTCGATCACTTTTCTTAACACCTGAGCTTCTCGCTCAGGACGATAGAATGTCGTAGGTTCAGGCGATGTATTTTTAACTTCGGCCACTTCCTGAGCAAAACGCGCACGCTGACTTATCAGATCAAGCAATTGCTTATCTAAGGTATCAATTTCTGCACGCAGTTGTTCAAGACTTTTTTGATCACTCATAACTTTTGGCTCATGGCCTTCTATTTCTTTTTGATTATTTCACACTCTGTGTTCGTTCGAATTCCCGCATAAAATCGACTAGCTGTTTTACACCGGATTCAGGCATAGCATTATATAGACTCGCGCGCATACCACCAGCCAAACGATGGCCTTTTAGTGCATGCAGACCGTTAGATTCAGCTTGTTTAAGGAAATCGTCAGTCAAATTCTCATCTGTTAAAGAAAACACCACATTCATTTTCGAACGATAAACGGCATCAATATGGTTCTGATAGAAACTCGAGGCATCAATAAAATCATAAAGCAATGAAGATTTACGCTGATTGCGTTTTTCCAGTTCATCAAGACCGCCCTGCTGTTTTATCCAATCAAACATCAATCCTGCCATATACCAATTGAAGGTCGGCGGCGTGTTCAACATACTTTTTTCCTGTGTCTGTAATCGATAATCGAATAAGTCAGGTGTAAAGGGTAAAACCTCTCCTAATAAATCTTTATGTACTATCACTACAGTCATGCCTGCCGGGCCGATATTTTTTTGCGCGGCGGCAAAGATAAGTCCGAAACGAGATACATCAATCGTTTTGGATAAAATCGATGACGTCATATCAGACACCAAAGGAACGCCAGTAACATCAGGAGTGAAAGGAAACTCAAGCCCGCCTATCGTTTCGTTATCAGTGTAATAAACGTAAGCTGCTTTCGAATCTAGCTGCCAATCATTTTTATCAGGTATTGTCGTAAAGTTTGATTGTTCTGATGAACAAACCATATTGATATCACAATATCGTTTTGCTAATTGCATGGCTTTGGCAGACCAGATACCTGTATGCAAATAATCTGCAGATGTTTTACCTTGCAGAAGATTCATCGGGATCACTGAAAACTGTTGAGTTGCACCACCGGCTAAAAAAAGCACATGATAATCATCAGGAATATTTAGGATTTCTCGCAGAGATTGTTCGGCATGGTTAGCAATCGATTTGAAGTCATCAGTGCGATGGCCAATTTCCATAACGGATTTTCCGATTCCTTGCCAATCCAAAAACTCAGATTGCGCTTGCAGCATGATTTCTTCAGGCAACATGGCCGGACCGGCACCAAAATTTAAAATAGAACGACTCATTAAAATAGACAGTGAAAATGACTCATTTGAAAACGAGCCTTAAAGTTTAGAAAAAAACTAGAATTACTCTGGAGATTGTTCTTCTGCAGCATCGCCACCAGCATCATCGCCTTCGCCGTCGTCAGCTATTTCAACAATGCGCTCAAGACCAGCCAAGTGTTCGCCTGCACTAAGATTAACTAATCTAACACCTTGGGTGTTACGACCAAACACTGAGATATCGCCAACAGGTGTTCTTATTAATGTACCTTGATCACTAATCAACATGATTTCGTCTTCGCTATCAACAGCAACAGCACCAACAACAGCACCATTTCGCTCAGACACCTGAATTGAAATAACACCTACACCACCACGAGATTTTTGTGGGTAATCTTCAACATCAGTGCGTTTACCATAACCATTTTCAGTCGCAGTAAGAATAGTCGTTTCTTTATCTTCAACAATGATTAATGAAATTACTTTCTGCCCTTCGCTTAATCGAATACCACGAACACCTTTTGCAGTTCGTCCCATAACGCGGACATGTGCTTCAGGGAAGCGAACCACTTTGCCGGTATTACTAAACAACATAATGTCATGTTTACCATCGGTAATTTCAACACCAATCAATTTGTTACCATCGACTAATTCAATTGCACGTTTACCGCTTGGTCTTGCACGCGAGAACTCAGCTAGTGATGTTTTCTTAACGGTTCCATTTTCAGTCGCCATAAAGATAAATTTATCTTCTTCATACTCCCTGATCGGCAAAATAGCATTAATCTGCTCACCATCTTCTAGCGGCAATAAATTAATAATAGGCTTACCACGCGCAGTACGACTAGCTTGTGGCAATTCATAAACTTTTAACCAATACACTTTGCCGCGATTTGAAAAGCACAAAATCGTGTCGTGCGTACTCGCCATAAATAATTTATCAATGAAATCTTCATCTTTAACTGACGTTGCAGACTTACCACGACCACCGCGACGTTGTGAACGATAAGTATCCATCGGCTGTGATTTTGCATATCCAGCATGAGATAAAGTCACAACAACATCTTCTTCAGTGATCAAATCTTCCATACTCAAATCTTCTTGCGTATGAACTATCTCAGTTTTTCGTTCATCACCATAACGTTCAAGAATCACTTCCAGTTCTTCGCGTATGACTAACATCAATCGTTCAGGTCGCGAAAGAATATCGAGCAAATCAGCAATCGCTTCTAACAAAGTACCGTATTCAGTGAGAATTTTGTCTTTCTCTAATCCGGTTAATTTTTGTAAGCGTAATTCGAGAATGGCTTGGGCTTGTTCCGGAGATAATCTATATCCACCATCAGTCAATCCGTATTCTTTCGGCAAATTATCAGGGCGCGAAGAATCTGCGCCAGAACGTTCTAACATCTCAACAACGGCATCTGATGCCCATGTCTGTGCTAATAACCCTTCTTTCGCATCCGCAGGACTTGCTGATGCTTTGATTAAAGCAATAACCGGATCGATATTCGCCAAGGCAACTGCCTGACCTTCTAATATATGTGCGCGAGCCCGGGCTTTGCGTAATTCAAATATAGTGCGACGGGTAACGACTTCACGACGATGACTAATGAAAGCTTCAAGCAAAAACTTCAAGTTCATCAAACGTGGTCGATTATCAGTTAAGGCGACGATATTAATACCGAAGACCGATTGCATTGAGGTGAATTTATATAAGTTATTCAGCATCACTTCGGCAACTTCACCGCGACGTAATTCAATCACGACACGCATGCCGTCTTTATCTGATTCATCGCGTAATTCTCTTACGCCACTTATCTTTTTATCTTTAACCAGTTCGGCAATTTTTTCTACCAGACGCGCTTTGTTAACCTGATAAGGTAATTCAGTAATAATGATCTTGTTACCTGAATCATGTTCTTCAATATGGGTACGCGCACGAACATAAATTTTACCGCGTCCGGTTTCATAAGCTTCTCTAATGCCGGATGAACCATTAATAATACCGGCCGTAGGAAAATCAGGTCCTGGTATATGTTGCATCAAATCCTGAATTGTAGAATCCGGGTTATTAATTAATGCCAAACAAGCTGAAACCACTTCCGTCATATTATGTGGCGGAATATTTGTCGCCATGCCAACAGCAATACCGCTGGAGCCATTAACCAATAAATTCGGAATACGCGTCGGCATAACTACCGGTTCGTGCTCAGAACCGTCATAGTTCGGAGCGAAATCAACCGTTTCTTTATCGAGATCTTCAATAATCTCATGCGCTATTCGTGACATACGTACTTCGGTATATCGCATTGCCGCAGGAGAATCGCCATCAACTGAACCGAAGTTACCCTGGCCATCGACCAGCATATATCGCAAAGAAAAAGGCTGCGCCATACGTACCATCGTATCGTAAACCGCAGTATCACCATGAGGATGATATTTACCGATAACATCACCGACAACACGTGCCGATTTTTTGTACGGTTTGTTGTAGTCGTTACCCATTTCTTTCATCGCAAACAAGACACGGCGATGCACAGGTTTTAGACCATCACGTACATCCGGTAAAGCACGTCCTACAATCACGCTCATGGCATAATCCATATAGGACTGCCGCATTTCGTCTTCTATATTGACATGCGAAAGCGCACGCGCGAAATCAGGTTCGGTATCAGAATTGGACATAAATTATCGATGGAAAAGGAAGCAAAAAAAGCCTTTATTTCTAGTAATTATTTGAGGCCGAATCTTATCATAATCCGGCCATTTCCCCTACTTTTTTTTTGCTTTTAAGCTACTGATTTTAGGTCAAATTTTACCGAAAATTGCAAGCATTTTTTCGGCATCAGGATCCTGCACAATTCCCTTCTCTGTGACGATCACATCGACCAGTTTTGCCGGGGTAACATCGAAGGCCGGATTAATGGCTTCTACGTCATTTGGCGCAACTCGAATACCATTAAAATCAGTAATTTCTTCGACATTTCTATATTCAATCGGAATGTCTTTTCCAGATTGAATTTGCATATCAACAGTTGAATATGGCGCAACCACCATGACTTTTACACCATGATATTTTGCTGATACTGCATGTGAGTAGGTACCAATCTTATTCACCACATCACCATTCGCAGCAATGCGATCGGAACCAACAATTAACCAGTCAATATCACCCTTTTGCATCAAGCTGGAAACAGCAGAATCAATCACCAGATTCACCGGAATATTGTCCTGTTGTAATTCCCAACTGGTTAAACGCGCACCTTGCATCCACGGCCGCGTTTCAGAGGAATACACCTTTTTAACTAATCCATTCTTGAATGCCGTTCTGATTACACCTAATGCTGTACCGTAACCGCCGGTGGCTAATGCACCAGCATTACAATGTGTGACTATCTGGCTATCTGGATTGATTAATTCTGCGCCAAGACGCCCCATCTCATGATTTGCGGCAATATCTTCATCATGAATGCAAATAGCCATATCTAATAATGCCGGCTCAGGATCCCCTTCAATCGCATCGAATGCTTTACGCATTTCAGCAATCGCCCAATTTAAATTCACCGCAGTCGGTCTTGATGCAGATAACAGCTCAAGTTCGGTATTTATAGTATTACGCCAGTTATCCGTCGAAGATTGATAAGCGAAACGTGCGGCAAGTACCACCGCATAAGCTGCTGCAATACCAATTGCTGGTGCTCCTCGAACAATCATATTTTTAATCGCATCTGCAACTGCACTCGCAGAATCGTAATCAAGATAAATAATCTCTCGCGGTAATTTTCGTTGATCCAGCAAGATCAACTTGCCAGCGTCCCACTTAACCGCAGCAAATGATTCAGTAATGTTTTTTGAATTGTAAATTGTCAATGGTTATTCATCCTGTTAATGAATTATCATAGTCCACATATAAACAAAGGTACTAATCAAAATGAATGTTGATGCCCTTATTCACGCTAAATGGATTATACCTGTTGAGCCGAAAAATACTGTTTATGAAGATTATTCTGTTGCAATAAAAGACGGAAAGATAGAAGCAATACTGCCGACTGATAAAGCACGTAGCAAATATACGGCAGATGAAGAACACAATCTGAATAAACACGCGCTGATTCCCGGCTTAATTAACGCGCATACACATGCCGCCATGAATTTGTTTCGTGGACTCGCTGATGACTTACCTTTAATGGATTGGCTCAATAATCATATCTGGCCAGCTGAAACAAAGTGGGTCGATCCTGAATTTGTGAAAGACGGTACTGAACTCGCCGTCGCTGAAATGATTCGCGGTGGCACAACCTGTTTTAACGATATGTATTTCTTTCCCGATCAAACCGCGGAAGTATGTGCCCATGTCGGCATGCGTGTTGTCGTTGGTTTAATCCTGATCGACTTTCCTACCGCTTGGGCGAAAGACGCAGATGAATATATTTTTAAAGGCGAACAAGTACACGACACCTATCGTCATGACTCTTTAATTAATACCGCCTTTGCTCCGCATGCACCATATACCGTTTCAGACGAACCCTTAAAACGTATTTATGTATTAGCAGAAGAACTCGATATTCCGATACATATGCATATTCATGAAACAGCTTTTGAAGTTGAACAAAGTGTCGAACAACATGGCAAACGTCCCTTACCACGTTTATCTGAATTAGGTTTACTCAGTCCACGCATGCTTGCTGTACATATGACGCAACTGAATCAAGATGAAATAAAAGAACTAGCCAAACTCGGCGTTAGCGTTGCTCACTGTCCTGAATCAAACTTAAAACTTGCTAGTGGTTTTTGTCCTGTCGGTGAATTAATCAAAGCTGGAGTGAATGTTTGTCTCGGTACTGATAGTGCAGCCAGCAATAATGATTTAGATATGTTCGGTGAAATGCGCACCGCCGCCCTACTCGCTAAAGGCGTTGCCAACGATAGTACTTGTCTAGATGCACACACAACATTAAAGATGGCAACACTCAATGGCGCAAAAGCACTAGGACTGGATGAATCAATTGGTTCATTAAAAAAAGGCAAACAAGCCGACATTGTTGCCATCAATCTAGATCAACTTGAAACACTGCCGTTATACGAACCGGTATCACAAATTGTTTATTCAGCAAACCGACAACAAGTGACTGATGTCTGGATAGCAGGGAAACAATTATTAAAAAATAGAGAGTTAACGAATATGGAATATTCAAAGTTGATGGAGAAAGCTAAGAGTTGGGAAGTGAAGATTAAGTCTCCATAAAATGATAACTCCACATTCTTTTTCAACTAAAGGTTTCGTCTTCACAACGAGGCACTTCTTTTTAAAAAGAAGTACCCAAGAAAAGCCTTTCCTGTTGCCTTGCCCTACGGGTTCCCGAGTTATGCAATATCGATAACGCGTCGTGCATAGGGTCGTCCCTGACCCAATGCACTAAAACGGACGTCCTCGACTCTGTCTCCTGATTCGTTCTACCTCCTGCATCCATGCAGTCGTGTCCGTTTTTCCCTATCAATATTGCATAACTCGGCAAGGCATCACGGAATTTAAAACCATGCCTCACCTCAACTCTCTGTTTCTATTACGGTTGACATATTATGCATCGCGTACTAGCCTAATAACATGATAAGGACGTTTCATTGTAGGGACACGGAAGCCCTGTTTCTGGATAATGATGTTCGGCGTTTTCGCAGTATCGAACGGGTTGCACGACGAAAGCTGATGTATTTACATCATGCGCAAAACTTGAATGATCTTCGTTCGCCTCCGGGCAATCGCCTTGAAGTACTAAAAGGTGATCGAAAAGGTCAATACAGTATCCGTATTAATGATCAATGGCGTCTGTGTTTTAACTGGAATGACAACGATGCTTTTGATGTTGAAATTATCGACTATCACTAGTGGCAAATATTATGAAAAAGAAATTAACTCCAATTCATCCGGGTGAAATTTTACTCGAAGACTTTATGCGCCCGAAAGAGATCAGCATTAACAGACTCGCGCGTGACATTGTCGTACCACCAAATAGAATCAGTGAAATTGTAAATGGAAAACGCGGCATTACTGCCGACACTGCTCTTAGACTAGGGCAATATTTCTCTGTCTCACCAGAAACATGGTTAGGTATGCAGGCAGATTACGATTTACGTGTTGCTAGAAATGCAATTGGCAAAGAGGTAGAAAAGAGAGTACATCCCTATGCATAGTTGGGATCTTGTCTTGATTTATAAATAAAGCAGCTAAATACTCCTAAAAACAAATCTGTCCCATTTGTATTACAAACCCTCTTCAATTAGCGCAAAGGTGCGACCCACATTGAATTGAAATACATTTTGGCAAATTGTTACTGATTTCATAATTGCATCTTTATCTTCACCCGTGGCTACTTTGTTTAAAAGTTCACTAGCTTTATTAGTCATGCTACTCATGATGACCGAAGACTCTTTGAAGAAATTAAAAACAGAATTCATCTGTTTTCCCATCATCACAAAATGATTGTGAACTGCTGCAGTATTGCTAAGCATCATTCTGTCTACCTGAGAACCAAGAGCATACATTCCGCCCATGCATTCCACTGCTTTTTGTGTTGTGAAGTCATCTTCACCTTCCAAAATAAAGCCAATACGAATGAACTTCATAAAGTCCACGCCTACTGCTTCACAGTCTTCAACATTTGGCTTTGTTTTATTAAGTTTTTTCTTAGGAACAAGATTCTCAATATAGCTAGCGTAGCCGATAAAATCTTCACTTTCAAAAACTTTGCTAGTTTTAGCTATCTTTGCATAAGATGCTATCCATTCTCCGCAATATTTATTTAAATCAGTGCTCGGTTCTTCACTTTTCGCAACAGAACTCATAAATGCAAACAATAAAATAATTATAGGCAGAAAAATCTTTTTCATTATTATTTTCAAATCTTTCTTAATTTTTCTAATAATTCGTCTCTAAAATATTCCCACCGTACACTGGGTTCAGCATTTATATCAAACGAATTTAATCGTTCATCAATTATTAGCTTATGCTCATCAGGGAGTGGAGGATTATGCGGCAATTTGTTCAAATGAGAAATGAGGTATGTCGGCACGATCTGATGCATGCTCTATTGTGATAGCGCACATGTTTCCATTTTGATCCAGATCTAGAATTGTATTTTCGTCCAGATCTCTCGTTTCCTTAACTTCTACAGGGCGGAATTCAATAAACAGTGTATCCGTGTCTTTGAAGTATTTGATTTTCATGGTCTAAACCCTCTGTCGAAGAATGCATTATGAACCGTTTCAGCATCAGCTAAAAGTATAACTCGTAAATATTTATCATCCATTTCATTTATCAGCGCCCATCTTCGTATTCGACCATCTGCTTGCACGACTTCCTTTACCGGATTATCAATTACATACTGAATCCAATCGTCGGTAATAATTGCTCGGTCTGGTCTGTTTCTTATTTGAAGAAAATATTGCGTGTATTTCAAAATATATCCTTATATTTTGTGTTATCAAAAAGAACTGCTCCCTAGTTCCGTACCTAAAATAATAGCAAAGATTAAAAATTATTCATCATTAATCTTAAACATTCCCGTGCACTCATTCCATTTATTAACAATCTCACAAAACAACTTTGCAGTTTGTACGGCATCGTATCTTGCGGAGTGGGCTTCTTTTTCATCCCATTCTAGGCCTGCTGCTTCAGCGGCGCGTGCTAATACAGTTTGTCCGTAAGCAAGACCTGCCAAGGTTGCGGTATCGAAAGTACTGAAAGGATGAAAGGGATTGCGTTTTATATCGTTGCGTTCAACACAGGCGTTTAAGAAACTAATATCAAAGAAAGCATTGTGTCCAACTAATATTGCACGGCTGCACCGGTGTTCTTTTATTTTTTTTCGTACTGGCTTAAAGATTTCATGTAGCGCATCAACTTCATTAACGGCAATTTGTCTGCGGAAAGGATGATCCGGATCGATACCGGTAAATTCTAATGAGGCTTTATCTAAATTCGCGCCTTCGAAAGGATTAACATGTTTAGAAACGATTTCATCAATGCACCATTGATGTTCGTCATTAATTGTAACAGTAACAGCCGCGATTTCTAACATGGCATCGGTTGCTGCATTAAAGCCGCCAGTTTCTATATCAACGATAACGGGTAAGAAACCGCGAAATCGTTTTGCAACCGCTGTTTTCTCTTTTCCTTTAACCTCAGAATGAGATTCTGAGTGGGAACTCTCTTCGTTTATTTCTTCAGTTGCCATGAACACGTTTCGCCTGCTCGAAATGGAACCAGCACGCTATCACCAAAGGCGATTGTTTCCGGAATGTTTAAGTCTTCTTTAATTAAGGTTACTTTATCTTTATTGCGTGGCAGATCATAAAAATCTGCGCCGTAATGACTGGCAAACGCTTCGAGCTTATCCAAAGCACCTGCGTTATCGAATGCTTCAGCATAAATCTCTATACCAATGTGTGCAGAAAATATTCCGGCACAACCACAAGCTGTTTCTTTATGCTTGCGTTCGTGTGGCGCGCTATCGGTACCAAGAAAGAATTTTGAATTACCGCTTATTGCCGCCTGCTGAACTGCTTTGCGATCAGCTTCTGCTTTTAATATCGGTAAACAATAATTATGTGGGCGCAAACCACCTTTAAATAAATCATTTCGGTTTAATAAAATATGTTGCGGCGTGATCGTTGCGGCAATGTTTTCTTTGGCACTCAAAACAAAATCGACACCGGCTTTTGTTGTGATATGTTCAAGCACAATTTTGAGTTCAGGAAAATCTTTGACTAAAGGCGACAAGACTTTCTCAATAAACACCGCTTCTCGATCGAAAATATCAACATCATCATCCATCACTTCACCATGCACTAATAAAGGAATACCGTGTTTCATCATCGCTTCCAATGCTGCAGAGGTTTTCTTGAAGTCGGTTACGCCCTGATCAGAATTTGTTGTTGCACCTGCCGGATAATATTTTAAGGCTTTAATGAGTTTGCTTTTCGCTGCCGTGTTTATTTCTTCGGCAGAAGTATTGTCCGTTAGATACAAGGTCATTAACGGTTCAAAGTCATATTGTTCCTCGACACAGGCCAGAATTCGATCACGATATTCCCTCGCCATTTCTGTTGTGACTACTGGTGGTTTAAGATTCGGCATAATAATCGCACGCGCAAACTGTGCCGCAGAGTGATTAACGATACTGGCTAATGCCTCACCATCACGCAGGTGCAGGTGAAAATCGTCCGGTTTTGTTATGGCTAATGTTTGCATATGTGATAGCTTAAATATTTGTGCGCAAAAGGTATCATATACACAATAGTTTGTCCGCGAATGTCGTCATTCAGACATTAATATTATTCAGGGTAAAAAGAAATGGAATACACAAAGCTTGGTAAAACAGATATTAAGGTCAGTCGAATCTGCCTCGGCACAATGACCTGGGGCGAGCAAAATACTGAGGTCGAGGCACATGAACAACTGGACTACGCTATTGATTCCGGTATTAATTTTATTGATACCGCTGAAATGTATCCGGTTGCACCGCGTAAAGAAACACAGGGATTAACCGAAACTTATATCGGCACCTGGTTAGCCAATCGTCAGGACCGCGATAAATTAATCATTGCGACGAAGGTTTGTGCCCAAGCCGACTGGACCGCCTATATGCGTGATGGCAAACCCCGACTGGATAAAAAAAATATCCATGCCGCTCTGAATGCTTCTTTAAAACGACTGCAAACTGACTATATCGATCTCTATCAAACACATTGGCCAGAAAGAGATACTAATTTCTTTGGCAAATTGAATTATTACCATGCACCAGAAAAGGACGGCGTACCTATCGCTGAAACAATGGGCGTGCTTGATGATTTGGTAAAAGAAGGAAAAATCAGAACCATTGGCATTTCGAACGAAACGGCCTGGGGTTGTGCTGAATATCTACGCGTTGCTAATGAACAAGGTTTAGCTCGCATCGTCAGTATTCAAAATCCATATAATTTATTGAATCGTACCTTTGAAGTTGGTTTATCCGAATTTGCTCATCGTGAAAATGTAGGCTTACTTGCCTATTCGCCTTTAGCTTTTGGTGTATTAAGTGGTAAGTATTTAAATGGTGCAAAACCGGAAGGTTCACGTTTAGCTTTGTTCGACCGCTTTACGCGCTACACCAATCCGCAAGCAAATGCAGCTACCAAAGCCTATATTGCCCTTGCTAAAGAAAACGGATTAGATCCTTCGCAAATGGCATTAGCCTATGTAAATAGCCGACCTTTTCTGACCAGCAACATTATCGGTGCGACTTCAATGGAACAACTAAAAACAGATATTGAGAGTATTGATATAAAATTACCTAAAGACATCATAAGAGCAATAGAAGCCATTCATGAAAAAATTCAAAATCCTTCACCTTAATTTATTTTTAATCTTAAGTTTCATTTCGACCTCAGTCTTTGCATCAGCAGGGACTGAGAACATATGGTTGTTAGTTTTTTTAATTCCTGTTTATTTAGTTCTAGTCCTGCAAACGCTACTCGTTTTATTTGCGCTGTTAATGAAACAATTCAAGACGAAACAATCTGTTTTAATGTCAGTGATTATTGCTGGAATACTTATGCTACTTGGACTAGGTTTAACTTACTATCATGAGCCACTAGAAAAATTGTGGACGCCGATTCTATATTTTTCATTGATTGGAATTGTCGTTTTTATATTGCCGTTTATTCAATTTAAATTTCTGAATAAATCGAATATTGGTTCAAATGAAAATGAAACATAGCCTAGATTTGGCTCAAACTTACTTAATAATCGATGTATAATCTGAACTCAACATTAATATATAAGAGCAATTATGGAATTATCAGCCTTAACCGCCATCTCGCCGATTGACGGTCGTTACCAAAACAAGACCGATGCATTAAGACCGATATTCAGTGAATACGGTTTATTTCGATTTCGTGTGCAAGTTGAGATCGAATGGCTAAAAGCCTTGGCGAATCATTCTGGCATTAAAGAGATTGCGCCGTTTTCGAAAAAGTCGTTATCGATTCTGGATAAAATCAAAAACGATTTTTCTGTTGCCGATGCCAAAGCCATTAAAAAGATCGAGAAAACGACGAATCATGATGTAAAAGCGGTTGAGTACTTTATCCGTGACAGAATAATAACTAATAAAGCTCTGAAAGAAGCCAGCCAGTTTATTCACTTCGCCTGTACCTCAGAGGACATCAACAATCTGAGTCATGCCTTGATGTTAAAAGAAGCGCGTGATGTTGTTTTGTTACCAAAACTGGATGAAACAATTTCTGTTTTAAAATCCTTAACCAATAAATATGCAAAGACGCCGATGCTTTCGCGTACACACGGACAAACGGCATCACCGACAACGCTGGGAAAAGAAATCGGTGTTTATGTTCATCGTTTGTCGCGTCAGAAAAAACAACTGGAAAAAATCGAATTGCTTGGCAAGATGAATGGCGCAGTTGGTAATTTTAATGCGCATCTTTCTGCTTATCCCAAAGTGAACTGGATGTCCTTGTCTAAAAACTTTGTTACTGGTTTGGGATTGGACTGGAACCCTCACACCACACAAATCGAATCTCATGATTATATGGCAGAATATTTTCATGTCTTGTCACGTGCTAATACTATTCTGATTGATCTTAGTCGCGATATCTGGAGTTATATATCGCTTGGCTATTTCAAATTAAAACTCAAAAAAGGCGAGATTGGTTCTTCAACCATGCCGCATAAAGTAAACCCAATCGACTTTGAAAATGCTGAAGGCAATTTAGGCATGGCGAACAGCATCTTTGAACATCTTGCACAAAAGCTACCTGTCTCGCGTTGGCAACGCGATCTGACCGATTCAACTGTATTGAGAAATATGGGTGTTGGTATCGCACACACATTAATCGCGCTTGATTCTTCTTTAAAAGGTTTATCAAAACTGGATATTAATCCTGCGGCACTGGATCAGGATTTGCAACAATCATGGGAAGTGTTAGCCGAACCGATTCAAACTGTGATGCGTCGTTATGGCATTGATAATGCTTACGAACAATTAAAAGAATTAACTCGTGGTCAAAATATTAATCAGGAAACATTACGAGTGTTTATTGAACAACTTGATATACCTAAAGATGCTAAAGCTCGATTACAACAACTTACCCCACAAAATTATATTGGTAATGCTGAAGGCCAGGCAGCGCTTCTAGCGAAGTAGAACGAACAACAAGGAAAGAGAATAAGCATGATTGATTTTGCCGAATACACTTTAAGAAAATCTACTGAAGACACTATAAAAATCACCACCCGCGAGGAAAACGCAGCGGCAGCTACGGAACTGGTAAAACAAGCGAGACAAAAGCTGGCTATTATCAGTCAGGAACTTGACCCCCATGTTTATGATCAACCCGATTTTCTGGAAGCATTAAGGAAACTGGCAATTCGTAACCGTAATGTTGAAATTCGCATTATTGTATTTGAACCCGAATTAATCGTCCGTAGAGGTCATAAACTCATTGATTTAGCTACAAAAGTTAGTAGTTTCATCGAAATACGCAAAGTCGATGTGAGATATAAAACATTCAATGAATCAGTCCTTGTTGCCGATGAAGTAGGATACCTGTATCGAGAAAGTACGGAGCGCTATAAAGGCAAAGTAAACTTTAACAGTCGTCGCGAGTCGAAACATCTATTGGACGTATTCGATAACATGTGGGAAACGGCAAAATCGGATCCAAATTTACGTAGGGTACATATTTGAAAAATTTAATTTTACATAGTCTGCTTATCTTCATCTTCAATGTTTCGCCTGCGATGGCGGAATCGATGAAGCTGGAAATTATTGAATTAAAAAGCGGTGTCGTATCTGACATTGTCCCTGTCCTTAAACCGTTAGTTGCTGAGGGTGGGACTGTTACAGGGATGAACAGCAAAATAATCATCAAATCCACACCCTCCAATCTAAAACAATTAAAAGAAGTACTAGCTCAACTTGATAAAGCACCACGACGATTAATGATTAGCGTTAAACAAAATGTTGATGGTAGTTTAAAAACAAGTGAGGACGGTTTATCAGGCCGTTATCACTCGGGCAATGTCCGAATTGAATCACCTGATATAAGTAATGAAGGAGCAATAATTCAGGGGCAAGATAGCGACGGTAACGTTATTCGTTATCGTACATTAGAAACACGTTCAAATAATGAAGATAGAAACGTTTTTCGTATACAAACACTCGAAGGACATCCTGCTCATATCGATGTTGGAACTTCCGTACCCATACCAACATCAAGCGCCTACGTCACTGGTGCCGGTGTTGTTGTACAAAATGGAGTGGAATACAGAGATGTCACTTCCGGCTTTTATGTCTTACCCAGACTTCAAGGTGACAATGTCACATTGTTAGTCGCACCACGCCTGTCACGCGTTAGCCCTAATCAAGCTGCCATATTTGATATACAAGAAGTAGAAACCACCGCCACAGGTAGATTAGGAGAATGGATTCAAATCGGCGGCAGCACACAACACTACAATAATGATAGTCGTGCAAATGTGATTAGGACTAAACAACGCGGGCAAGAACAGAGGGATGTTTTAATTAAAGTGGAAGAGATTAAATAACGATTTTTTCTTTTAGCTTCTCAAACAACCTAAACTTCTAAATTCTTTTTAACTTCATATTTCGTCTGATGGCGAAACCAATATTAAGAAAAACTACACCGCTTGTATTATTGCTTTCTCTGTAGCGTTGGGTAGATTTACAGGAACAAAATATTCTTGGGGATACAAGTAATCATCGCCTGATTCATCAATGATTCTTAATTGATCAATTTTTTCAGCATCAGCATCCGGAATGACTCGATAAAGCTTCCTCGTTTCTAACGAAGCGGCATAATCATCATTTTTTATACAAATAACAAATTGCTGAGTCATAAATTTCAATTTAATAATTACGAAGAAACTGAATTCTTAAGTGTTTCAACTACCCATTGATTAATACTTTTATCTTCACCTGTTGCACGGGCGGCTATTTCGCTGTGTAGGCGTGGGGGGATTCTGAGATTAAATTTTCCGGAAAATTCTTTTGTGGGGCTTATTCCTTTTTCTTCACAGACTTCCAAATAAACTTTTAATGATTTTTTAAACTCTTTGCGAAGATTAGCCAAACTTCTACCATAAAAATCGGCACTGCCATTTAGCCCCAATATTTCACCGCGAAACTGATCTAAGTCAGCATCGTATTCAATCTTTGCTTTGTAACCATCAACTTCCATAATATTCATAACGCTACCTCATTCTCTTCTAACCACTTTCGAATACTGGCAACGGCTCCTTTATCAGTATTCGAAGAGGGATGTGGTCTATGAAATACTCGAACTTCACCAAAAAGCACAACAGCAACTCTAGACCCTGCTCTCTCAGATACATCCGCACCCAGTTCTTTAAATAGTGCTTCAATATCAGACCAATAAATATTCCCACTTGTTGGTCGACAATAAATTAATCCCAATGTCTTTTTATGCTTCCGTTGCATTTTAATATGGTACTACTTTATAGTACTAACGCAAGTGCAAAACAGGAGGATTTTCAAGGTGAAAAATATTTTTCGCTTGATTCTCCATTGGCTGATAAAATATCGCTCATATTTCCTTCACCAAAGAAAAACCAACGAATTAATGTTAATACTGCAAGGCGGAAACGCCCTTTCTGACTTTCGCGTCAATAAACTCCTTCCTGCCTTGCAGGCCTGTGTTTCCGAAATTGGCTCGATTCAGGCTCATTATATTCACTTTGCTGAAACCAGCGCTGATCTGAATGGGAAAGAACAGTCTCAGCTTGATGGCCTACTCAATTATGGTTCAGCTATTGATATAGCCAATAATCATTCGGCTAAGCTCATCGTTATTCCTCGTCCGGGCACCATTTCTCCCTGGTCGAGTAAAGCAACTGACATTGTTCATAATTCAGGACTGGATAAAGTCGTTCGAATTGAGCGTGGTATTGTTTACTTGCTGACATTATCTAATGGCTCAAATCTATCTGATGAACAAGTCGAACAAATAAAACCATTCCTTCATGATCGCATGACTGATGCGGTTATTCGAGAAGAACAAGAAGCGAAAGCATTATTCTCAACAGCTAAACCGGTTGTACTAGAGCATGTCGATATTCTTGCTGGTGGTAAACCTGCATTAGAGAAAGCTAATTCTGAAATGGGATTAGCTTTGTCTGCAGAAGAAATTGATTATTTATTTAATTCATTCGAAAAACTGAATCGTAACCCGACTGATGTTGAGTTGATGATGTTTGCTCAAGCAAATTCCGAACATTGTCGTCACAAAATCTTTAATGCGGAATGGACAATCGATGATGTCAAACAGGATCATTCTTTATTCGATATGATTCGACAAACGCATCAGGAAAATCCGGGTAATGTACTTTCGGCTTATCATGATAATGCTGCAGTTATGGCAGGTTACAGTGGCAAACGTTTTTTTACTGATCCTGTCCAAAACCAATATGGATATAAAGAGGAAGATATTCATATATTGATGAAAGTTGAAACGCATAATCATCCAACAGCAATATCACCTTATCCGGGTGCCGCAACCGGATCCGGTGGCGAAATACGAGATGAAGCAGCAACCGGACGTGGTGCAAAACCAAAAGCAGGCTTGAGTGGCTTTGCTGTTTCTAATTTAAAGATTCCTGAATTTGAACAAGCTTGGGAAATCGATAACGGCAAACCTGAACGCATTGTTTCTGCACTTGATATTATGATTGAAGGTCCGATTGGTTCGGCTTCTTATAATAATGAATTTGGTCGCCCTGCTCTTTGTGGTTATTTCCGTACTTTTGAACAACGCGAATCTGATTCTGTTATTCGTGGTTATCATAAACCGATCATGCTTGCCGGTGGTTACGGCATGATTCGTGATGAACATGTCGATAAACTGGATATTCCTGCGGGTGCTAAATTAGTTGTCTTGGGTGGTCCAGCAATGTTGATTGGTCTTGGTGGTGGTGCTGCATCATCAATGGCATCAGGTACCAGTGATGCATCTTTAGATTTTGCTTCTGTACAACGTGATAACGCAGAAATGGAACGTCGTTGTCAGGAAGTCGTTGATCGTTGTTGGGCGCTCGGTGAAAACAATCCGATATTAAGTATTCATGATGTTGGTGCCGGTGGTCTATCTAATGCCATGCCTGAATTGGTAAGCGCTAGTGATCGTGGTGCGCAACTTGAGTTACGTGAAATACCAAATGATGAACCGGGCATGTCGCCGATGGGTGTCTGGTGTAATGAATCTCAAGAACGTTATGTGTTAGCTATCAGTCCTGAACATTTAGAAAAATTTATTAGCTTTTGTAAAAGAGAGCGTGCGCTTTATGCCGTTCTTGGTGAAGCAACTGAAAATGAACAATTAGTATTAAATGATTCACACTTTAATAATAAGGCTATTGATATACCGATGTCCGTTTTACTTGGCAAGATGCCAAAGATAAAACGCAATGCGACAAGCGGTAGTAATAAAGCAACAGACTTCGATACGTCTTCATTAAATTTAGAAGAAACAATAAATCGTATCCTTCACTTACCTACAGTCGCAAGTAAAAGTTTTTTAATTACCATCGGTGATCGTTCTATATCAGGATTGGTTGTTCGTGATCAAATGGTTGGCCCCTGGCAAGTCCCTGTTGCAGATTGTGCTGTGACCAGTTCTTCTTATTATGATTATATTGGTGAAGCGATGGCATTAGGCGAACGCACTCCTATTGCAATTAATAACGCGCCCGCTTCAGGACGTATGGCGATTGCCGAAGCCATCATAAATATATCGGCAGCGCGTATTCTTAAACTGGGAGACATAGCACTTTCAGCTAACTGGATGGCCGCCTGTGGCGAAACGGATCAAGATGCAAAATTATTTGCTACCGTTTCGGCTGTTAGTCAATTATGTAAAGAATTAGGTATTGCTATCCCTGTTGGTAAAGATTCCTTATCGATGAATACCGTATGGACTGATAACAATAAAGAAAAGAAAGTGACTTCACCGTTATCATTAAATATTACCGCTTTTGCTCGTGTTGCTGATGTTCGTCAATCTCTAACACCTCAATTAGTGCGGGATGACGAAACAATATTGTTATATATCGATCTGGCGAATGGCAAAGAACGTTTAGGCGGCTCTGCGCTATGTCAGGTTTATGATCAAGTTGGTAATGAAACACCGGATCTAGATGATGCGAATAATTTAATTGGCTTTTTTCAATCATTACAAATACTCAACGAGTCTGACTTGATACTGGCTTACCACGATCGTTCTGATGGTGGTTTGTTTGTGACATTAGTTGAAATGGCATTTGCCGGGCATGCCGGTATCGATATTAACATTAATCATTCAGATGATTTAATTGCCGCTTTATTTAATGAAGAACTCGGTGCGGTTATTCAAATCAGGAAAGAACACGAACAAAGTGTTACACAAACGTTTATTAACGCCGGATTCGATGAAGAAGCCATTCAAGCAATAGGTTCATTAAATAAAGATTATAAATTTAATCTCAAACACAATGATGCAGATGTTTTAAGTATTGCTATAGATGACTTGCATAAGAAATGGTCTGCGACTAGTTATCAAATACAAGCACTACGTGATAACCCGGAATGTGCAAAGCAGGAATTTGATCAAGTTACTGATAAAAACAATGGTGGTTTATTTCTAGATACTTCATTTGAGTTTGAAGCGGATCCGGTTCCTTTTATTAATACTAATGCAAAACCAAAAATGGCTATTTTGCGTGAGCAAGGTGTTAACGGACAAATAGAAATGGCTGCCGCTTTTGATCGTGCTGGCTTTGAATGCATCGATGTTCATATGCAGGATTTAATTGACGATCAGATTAAACTGGATTCATTTAATGGGTTGGTTGCTTGTGGTGGCTTTTCTTATGGTGACGTTCTCGGCGCTGGCGGTGGTTGGGCAAAAACTATTTTATACAACGATAAACTCAGTAAGATGTTTGAAGATTTCTTCAAACGTACAGATACTTTTTCTCTTGGTGTTTGTAATGGTTGCCAGATGATGTCTCAACTTCGTGATTTAATTCCCGGCGCTTCTTCATGGCCGGACTTTCTGAAGAACAAATCAGAACAATTTGAAGCGCGTCTGGTTATGGTTGAAGTACTGCAATCACCGTCAATATTATTCAAGGATATGGTGGGCTCAAAAATTCCAGTTGTCGTTGCACATGGTGAAGGACGTACCTCTAATAACTCACAAACAAATGCTGCCATGCGTTATATTGATAACTCTGGCACTGCAACTGAAACCTATCCTTTAAATCCAAATGGTTCATTTGATGGTTTAACCGGATTCACCAATGATGATGGTCGTATTACTATTATGATGCCGCATCCTGAACGTGTTTTCTTAAGCAAGCAGTTTTCCAGTCTCGATCCTGAATGGAATAATGAATACAGCCCGTGGATGAAACTGTTCATTAATGCTCGAAACTGGCTGGATTAAAACACCTCACCTTGGTCGTTTCATTTTACTAGCAGATTGCCTGACATTAATCTTTCCATAAGATAAACTTGATTGATTTAATCGGTGCTAATAGCACAATGAAAAAATCATCAAACATTTCAGAAGAAGACAGTGCTTTATTCCGGTCAGCGGTTGGCAAGATAAAACCGCTGAAGCAGGATAATATTGTTCTCAATAAATCGAAGCCTTCTGCCACACCTACCAGAATTGAAGAAGATGATCGCCCTGCTATGCAGACATTAGTTGATAGTGAATATGATCAGAACCTGCTTGAAAGAGGTGATGAGCTATTATTTTGCAACCCAGGTGTTCAGAAACAAACATTACGGAAATTGCGCCGCGGACAATTCAATATAGAAGAAGAACTTGATCTACATGGCTTAACCGTTGAAATGGCAAGAACCGAACTATCTAATTTTCTTGCCGATTGTCATATGCATTCATTGCGCTGTGTTCGTATTATTCACGGCAAAGGCATAGGTTCCGAAAACAAACAACCTATTATTAAAAACAAAGTGAATAACTGGTTGCGACAAAGAAATGATGTTTTAGCTTTTTGTTCAGCACTACAAAATGACGGCGGCACCGGTGCTATATATTGTTTATTAAAACGAATTTAATATATTACGCGGATTCAAGTTGCTAGTGCAACTGGTGGATTAATGTCTAAAAATACCTGATTAGGTGTTTTAATGCCAAGACATTTTCTGGGTCGATTGTTTAATTTATTCATTGCTCGGTTAATTTCCTTCTGGGTAATGTTTGTG
>JBDNFW010000033.1:0-331706 GCA_041689615.1 Gammaproteobacteria bacterium
CGCAAAATTGTTGGTTGGTCATTTAGTACAAAGCGCAATACCGAGCTAACCAAAAGTGCATTACGAATGGCGCTGTCACGGTCACAACCAAAACCGGGTTGTTTGTTTCATTCAGATCAAGGGATCGAATATGCAGCACATAAATATCGTGACATGGTTGAAGGTGCCGGGATGGTGAGGAGCATGAGTCGTAAAGGCAACCCATTAGATAATGCAACGATGGAATCATTCTTCCATACGTTGAAAGCAGAATTAGTTCATCGTCAATTGTTTAATGAGGTGATTGAAGCAGTGGCGCATATTGTCGAATACATTGAGTTTTATAATCGAGAACGATTGCATTCATCTTTGGACTATCAATCACCGGAAAATTATGAAAAGCTATGTGCATAAAGTGTCCACAAAAGTGGTGCTAGATCACACTGATTATTTCAATCGTTAAATCTCTACCACGCCAACCACTTGCACAATTTACTGGACAAGTTATACTTGCACAACCTTTGGTACATGTAGGTGTAACCCTAATGAAAGTCGTAAATTTTTCTGATGCTCGAAATCGTCTAAAAAGTGTGCTGGATCGAGTAGTTAGTGATGCTGACTACACAATAATTTCCCGGAGGGATGCCGACGATGCGGTAGTTATGTCTCTCGACCAATTCAACGGCCTCATGGAAACGGTACACTTGCTAAAAAGCCCTGCAAATGCGGCGCATCTTAATAAATCCATTAAGCAATATCGATCAGGCAAAGTTCAGAAGCACAATCTGACCAATGATTGAGCTTCTAACTTGGACCAAGGAGGCTTGGACGGACTATGTGTATTGGCAAAGCCAAGATAAGAAGACTCTCAAACGCATCAACAAGCTAATTCTCGATGCTCAACGAAGCCCCTTTGAGGGTATCGGCAAACCTGAGGCGCTAAAAGAAAACTTAGTAGGTTTTTGGTCTAGACGAATTGATGATACCAACCGCTTAGTTTATGCGGTTGGCAAAAAACAACTCATTATCATTTCGTGTCGGTACCACTATGAAAAATGATTTAACAAATTTAGTCAAGCGACGCTGAAAAGCGCGTCTTAGCTAGGCGTTATAAAAACAGATACAAAACACTTTCTTCAATTTTGTATTCGATCTTATTAAGTGGCTGTTGATTTCCTTTTTCTATGCATTCACCATTTTCCAGGTTGAATTTCCATTGATGCATTGGGCATTTTAGTATCATGCCATCGATTGCATCACAGGGGATTATTGAAGACTTATGTGGGCAGATGCTATCAAACACTTGAATGGCATTATCGATTTTCGTAATAAAAAAACTCTTTCCATCATATTCATGATGTGACACGCCTTGTTTTATTTCATCAATGGCTATTAATTTATGCCATTGTTTTTTTTTACTTGATTTTGATTTTGATTTTGATTTTGATTTTGATTTTCCCAAGCTATCCGGATTAAATTCTGGCAGTTCCATTTTTATAATAATATCTATTGCCCAGATAATTTTACTTAAACCTAAGGTCGGCATACATGTCAACATCGCATCCAGAATTTCATCCGCAGTATTCCCCTGTTTCAATGCTCTTTTTAGGTATTGTTTTAATCCTGCTTCGGTTTTTGCATCGACTTTTGTTATAACGGATAACAATGAACGTGTTTTATCATCAAGATGTTTTCCACCCTCTTTCAAAAATTGAAAATACGGTTCAATTGCATCTTTTCTAACTTTTAATAAATAATCCAGTGCATCACTCATCGACTTCGTCTTCCTCTTCTTGATTCGACCATTCTCTCGGCATCATTTCTACGGTTCGCTCGCTTACTTTAATTGAATACAAATCTTCCATTAACAAGGCAGTTGTTAGGCTATGATAATCACCATGAATTATCATAATATTTATTTTCGGATCAATCGATTTATAAATCTCTTCTGCTTTATTAAATAGAATTGTCTTTTTAACCGCACGTTGCACTGGAATATTGACCGAAACGATTCCGACTTTGTGGCTATCTTTTAAAGTACAGGCATTCATATTGTTTTTTTGAAAGCAGCGCGCGCCAGCATTCATAACAATTCCGCCCGTATCTGCATCAACAGTACGAAATCGAACTTCAGCGAAGCTCAATCTTTTCTCTATTGTCGTGCCAAACATTTCAAAATAATCAGCCGCAACAAATAAACCAGAAATAATTATTATGAATGAAACAATATAGACAATTGTTTTTAACGTTTTCTTCTTCACTTATATATCAATCTCTACGTAAACGATCTGTTACTGAGATAGGCGTTGGGTATTTCATAACAATAATGTATGACGAGACAACAAACGTAATCAGCGTCGCTAATTGAATCAAGTATGAAGTTTTATCGTCAATAAAACCTGATTCAACTGCAAGTACTGCAATTAATAATGAAAATTCACTAATCTGACCAAGTCTAAAACCTGTTTCGAATGAAACGTATCTCTTCTCACCCTGATCACGTAATAGCCAACTAAATACTAACGGTTTGAACACAAGTACCATTACCGCAAGGATTGATGCGGGGATATAAATCTCATTAATTAACGACATATTAAAACCCGCACCAAGCGAGAAGAAAAAGATAATCAAAAAGAAATCTCTTAACGGCTTCAAACTATCAGTAATGAATAATGCTATAGGACTCGAAGCTAATGTTACTCCGGCTATGAACGCCCCTATTTCGTGAGACAAACCAACATAATGTGCGAGTTCTGCAACACCAAGACACCATGCAATTGCTAATAAAAAGATATATTCATGTATTTGGTCGAAACGTTGAATTAGTTTAATCAGAATAAATTTTTCTATTAAATAAACAACGCCGATTAATAATGGCAAATAAGCCAATTGAAGTGCTATGTCGACGATTAAGTTTCCACCTTTGCCGTAACCTTGTAGCAATAAAAGAATAACAATCGCGATTAAATCCTGAATCAATAAGATACTAATTATAATTTGACCGGTGTGTCTGTGGTGCAATGTTGTTGTTGGTAATAGTTTCAAACCAATAATGGTGCTGGAAAACATCATGACGGCACCAACTAACATGGCTTGTAAAAAGTCATAACCAAAGACATAGCCAATTAAAAATCCAAGTACAGCAAAAACAGTAGAACTGGCAAGCGTAACAACGACAGCTTCTCTTAGCATTTGCCATAATTGTTGCGGGAGTAGATCTAAACCGAGAAGATAGAGAAGAAAAATAATACCTATTTTAGAGATGTCGCTAATTAATTCCTGATCATTTACAAAACCTAAACCCCACGGACCAAGTAGTAAACCCAATGCTATATAAGCCACGATCATGGCCTGCCGAGCATACAGAGCAAGCGTCGCAAACACGGCAGCGCCGGTAAAAATCAAAAATATTGAATATTCAATCGATTGCTCAGTCATTTCCTTCTCAACTCAGGTTTATACTACTTTTTGAAGCTTATCCCACATTTTATCCATCCGTTTAATCGAAATGGGCACTTTCGTTTTCAACTCTTGCGTAAACAACGATATTCGTAATTCTTCAATCATCCAACGGTAATCGTACAGCGATGTCGTGAAACAATCCGTTTCATAAGCATTATCTACTAATTTCTTGATTCTATTCCAATGTTCTTGAATGAATAAGGTATTTTGTTTGTCTTTTTCTGTGCCGTTTTCAAGTTTTTCAATGCGCTTTGAAATGGAATCCAGATATCTTGGGTATTGTTGCAGGTTTTTATAAGGAACATCGTTAATAAACCCACCGAAGATTAAATAGTCTATCTGTTCTTCAATATCAGAAACTGCACCAATATGTTTCAAAACATCAGGATCAGACAATCGGGATAATATTTTTACCTGTTTTTCCAATATTGTTTCTAACAGAACACAAGTTTTCTCTGCGTTTATTAATAAATTTCGTTTGTTTTCAGACAAGGTTGCGTAAAAACGATCCTGTTGTCGAATAGACTCCTGTTCGTACAAAAATGTTTCATCTACGGCAAGATTCACAATCTCTTCTATCAATTCATTTTTTGAACCAATATTGCTATACATCAAAGCCAGCTTTTCAATACTGCGAAGGTTTTTTCGCAAATACTTAATTTCTTTTACCAACTCTTTTTTAAACAAGGCTCTTAAGCCATATCTTAAATAATATTCGGCAGTTTCCTGATTATCGAAGGCGTGCTTATAAACACTCCCCTCTTCTTCAATCAATGATGGATATACGGTAATAACATCTTCGTTTATTTTTATTTCCTGTTTTAAAGGCAACTCGCCGAAATCCCATTCTGTTACTTCTTCAGTTCCATATTCGTTTTCATAAAGATCAGTAAATGCATTTTCTGCTTTATCAGAAAATTTTTCTTTTAAAGCATTGATATCTTTGCCAATGCCAAGTAATTCATTATCTGCATCTATAATTCTATAATTGATTTTTAAATGATCCGGCAAGGTAGTTTCTACCCAGTCTGACTCTTTTATTTCAACAGAGCGTGTTCTAAATAAATACGCAGACAAGTTTTGTTTCAAAGGCACAGAATAATTAGTTATATTCTTTGCGCATTCTGAGGCTATCTCTGGGATAGGTACTATTTTTGTTCTTATCTGTTTTGGCAATGATCTTAGTAAAATAGTAATCTTCTCTTCTATTAAGCCTGGCACCAGATAATCCATTTGCTTTTCATTAAACTGATTTAATACGGCAACAGGAATATCAATATTAAGTCCATCATCACTTTTTCCTGGTTCAAACTTATATTCAAGCGGCATGCTGATGCCTCTGGACTGAATAGTGTCTGGATAAGTATTTTCAGTAATATGATCGGCCTCATGATTCATAATTGATTCTTTATCTAGGAATAAGGCTTGTTTTTGATCTTTATCGAGCCTCTTTGCCCATGCCGCGAATGACTGTCCATCATAAACATCAATAGGTAATGCTTTGTCATAAAAAGAATAAATTAACTCTTCGTCAACTATGTCCGGGCGACGCGACTTTACTTCTAATTCTCTGAGTTCTTTTACTAGTTTATTATTATGCTTAAAAAAATTGGCTGCAGATTCCAGATCACCGTCAACTAATGCGTTTCTAATAAATAATGCTTTTGATTCAACTGGATTAATTCGACCATAGTTCACTCTTTTTCCAGCCACCAAAGTCATGCCATATAAACTGATTTTTTCTAAAGCAACGACGCGCGCACTTTTGCTTTGCCAATGTGCATCTGAATAATCATATTTTAATAAATGATCTGCCGTATTAATTAACCAGTTTGATTCGATTAGCGCCACATTACGTGCATATAAACGTGATGTTTCAATCAAATCTGCAGCGACAATCCATTTGGGTTTTTTATTAAACTGTCCTGATGCAGGAAAGATATTTAATTTAATATCTCTTGCTCCAGTGTACTCATGTTTATCTGACAAAAAAGCAACGTGACTCGGCATACCCATTAAGATTGCACAATGAATATTTTGATAGCTTGCCGGTTCAGTATTAATAGCAAACTTCATTTCCGTACAGACATGGCGTAATTGACGATGTATATCAGCCCACTCTCGCATTCGCATATAAGAGAGAAAGTTTTGCTGACATAATTTTCTCAGTTTGTTCTGAGAAAGCTTCTTTTGTTGCTTTTGATAAAAATGCCAAAGATTAACAAACCATAAAAAATCTGAATTCTCATCATCATACTGTTCGTGCGCCTTGTCAGACTTTTCCTGTTTATCGATTGGTCGTTCTCTCGGGCTTTGAATACTTAACGCGCTAACAATAATTAATATCTCATTCAGACAATTAAACTCATTCGCTGCAATTAATAATCTTGCATGTCTTGGATCTAATGGAAACCTTGCTATGTTTCGACCTATAGTAGTTAAATCATCTTGCTTATCGAGCGCATTAATTTCCTGTAACACGCGCATACCATCATTGATTAATTTTTTATCTGGTGGATTAATGAAAGGGTAATTTTCTATATCACCAATATTCAATGCTTTCATTTGCAAGATCACTGAAGCAAGATTAGTGCGTAATACTTCCGGCTGAGTAAATTCACTACGAGACAGAAAATCTTCTTCACTATATAAACGAATACAAATGCCATCACTAGTACGACCACAACGACCTTTGCGTTGATTCGCCGCAGCCATTGATATTTTTTCGATGGGTAAGCGTTGTACTTTGCTGCGATAACTGTAACGACTGATTCGCGCCATGCCGCTATCGATGACATATCGCACACCGGGAATGGTTAATGATGTTTCGGCAATATTCGTCGCGAGCACAATATGGCGCCTTTTATGCGGTGCAAATATTTTATTTTGTCTAGAAGAACTCAAGCGCGCATAAAGCGGTAATATATCTGTATCTCGTAAGTTTTGTTTTCGTAGAAATTTATCGGTTTCATGTATCTCGCCTTCCCCTTCTAAAAAGATGAGAATGTCGCCCATATCAAAAGAAGTCAGTTCATGAATCGCATCCAAAATTACACCTTCACGTCCACGGTCATTTTCGCTCTCTTCATCTTCTTCAATCGGTCGATACAACACATCAACCGGAAAACTCCGACCTGAGACTTCAATAATCGGTGCATTATCAAAGTGTTCTGAAAACCGAGTCACATCAATGGTTGCTGAAGTAATAATGACTTTTAGATCAGGTCGTTTTTGTAAGAGTTGCTTTAAGTAACCTAAAATAAAATCAATATTGAGACTGCGCTCGTGGGCTTCATCAATAATTAACGTGTCGTATTGATTCAAATAACGGTCTTGTTGTAGCTCGGCTAATAAAATACCGTCTGTCATTAACTTGATATATGAATTTTTATTACTGACATCCTGATGGCGTATTTTATAACCGACATGCGTACCTAATTCGGATTGCAATTCATCCGCAATACGCTTCGCTACCGTCTTTGCTGCAATACGTCTGGGTTGGGTATGACCAATATAGCCATCTATGCCACGACCTAATGTAAGACAGAGTTTTGGCAACTGCGTTGTTTTACCGGAACCGGTTTCACCGCAAATAATAACGACCTGATTATTTTTTATTGCGCCAGCAATGTCTTCTTTGTGTTGATTAATCGGCAAATCATTATCGAAATGACAAGCTGGTAAGTTAGCTTGTCTGTCTAGTTTGATTTGAATGGAATGACCAATTTTGTTTTTCAAAGTATTCCAATCAGATTGTTTGCACTCAGGTTTTTTGAGTAACTTTTCAAATTGTCTGGTGAGAATAAAACGTTCTGAAATGCGTGTGTTAGCAAGCTGTTTGCGAAGCTCCGCAATTTGATCAGAATTTTTATTTTTTTTGTTCACAATGGCATCTGAAATAGCATTAATTATTTAAAATCAACTCATCCAATTTATTGATTTTAATCAAGTATTTATTTGTATTTTATTGGTTGACTGGTAGGATATTGAGCCATAATAATACGAATATGACTAAAACAGTATTTTCTGAATTAAGTACTGAATAATAACTAATAATATCAATAATTTAAAAAAAATTTCTTGAATTATTCAAATGGAGATTTCCTAGCGTATGGCACTTGAATTTGAATTAGCCGGCTCTCAGATAGATGGAGCAAGGGACTATCAAGAAGATGCGTTTCTTACTACTAATCTCACCGATGCTAATGGTAAGCCAAGTGCGCTTATTGTCATAGCAGATGGCATGGGCGGTCACGCTGCCGGAAATGTGGCCAGTAATATGGCTGTTCAAGCTTTCAACAAGCATGTATCCGCTAATTATCCGACAGATAATATTTCTGATGTCCTCGAACAAGCTGTCGTTAAAGCAAATAATTCAATAAAAGAAACTGTTGCAGAAACTCCTGCTTTATCTGGCATGGGTTGCACTATGGTTGCTGTTATTCTTGAAGATGGAAAAATGTGGTGGGCCAGCGTTGGTGACAGTCATTGCTATCTTATTCGAAACAGAGAGTTAATCAAAAAGAATGCTGATCATAGTTACGGTGGTTTTCTCGACAGAATGGAAGCTGATGGAACACCGGTAGATGCAGAACCCGGCCTCTCTCGCAATATGCTGATGAGTGCGGTCACTGGTGAAGATATCAACGAAATTGATGTGTCATCAGAACCGCTTGAATTAGAAGCCGGCGATAAAGTGCTTTTGTGTAGTGACGGTTTAGATACTTTAAGTTCAGGAAAAATAATTCAATACTCAGATTGGTCTGAATCTCCTAAAGAGTGTGCAGACGCACTTATGCAAGCGGTTGAAGAAGCCAATATGCCACGTCAGGATAATACAACGGCTGTCGTTGTTACTGTAAAAGATTCAGCCGCCGCTCAAGCTGTTGAAGAAGAACCTGTAACTGAAGATGTGTTAGAAGCAACATCAGAATTGAACCTTGGTGATATTGCCGCAGAAAATGCAGCTGCTGATGAGCCTTCTACTGTTGAAGATCCTGTTAAGCTTGAACCAATATCTGAAGAAGTTGCTGCTGCTCAACAGAAATTCGACACTTTTGAAGGAGCAAAAAGTAAAACAGGTTTGTTTATCGGTATTGCCGCGGCAATTGTCATTATCATCGGTGCAGGTGCTTTCTTTACTATGGGCGGAGACAAACAGCCCGCGCAAAAAACTGAAACTGTTGTTGCTCAAGTTGTCGATGAGGAATTGACAGAAGAAGCAACTGAAGCTGTAGTTGAAGAAACCGTCGATGAAGAAAAAGAAGCCCCAGTCGCCGCAACGGTAGAAAAGAAACCTGAAGTTGCTGAAGCAGAAGCAGCAGGTAAAACATTTCACGATACTTTGAAGTCAGGTGGCAAAGGACCAGTAATGGTCTGGATACCTGCTGGTGAATTCACAATGGGCAGCAACAAGCAATCAGAAGAAAGCCCGAAACATTCAGCATCTATTAGAAAATTTGCCGCTAGCGAAAAGGAAATAACATTTTCTGAATATAATAAATATGCTTCCGCAGAAGGTGTAAAAATACCAAAAGCGAAAGGTTTGGATCCTGAAACTTTTCCAGTATTTTTGATTTCCTGGGACGATGCCTATAACTATGCAAAATGGCTCTCTCGAGAAACTGGCGAAAAATATCGACTATTGACTGAAACTGAATGGGAATATGCTGCTTCTGGTGGCAATAAAACGCCATTCTGGTGGGGCTATAATATGGAGCCGAATAAAGCTCATTGTTTCCTAGGTTGCAATCAGGAACTGAATACCAGTATACCTATGAAAACAGGTAGCTTTGGAGCTAATCCTTTTGGACTGTATGATACTGCAGGTAACATTTCAGAATGGGTACATGACTGCTGGCATCCGAGTTACAAAGGAGCTCCAGCTGACGAAAGTGCCTGGGAAGGTGGTGACTGCACTCAACGTGTTGTTCGAGGCGGCTCATTTATAAGCCCAGAGCAATCATTAAGAACCTCTTCTCGTGATAAATACAAATCAAATTCAAGCTATGAATTTATCGGTATACGCGTAGCAAGAGATGAGTGATTGTTATCGCTTCTAACTCTTCATCCATTAAAAAGCCTATAATTTAATTACTCCGTTTTAAAGCATGGTAATGAACAATGTTGCTATTCCAAGGAAACTAAAAAAGCCGGCGATATCTGTAATCGTTGTAAGAAATATAGTAGAGGATTGTGCCGGATCCTGTCCGGAAACAGTTAACATCATCGGAATCACTGCTCCAGCTACGCCAGCAATAACCATCGACAGTATCATTGACACAAAAATAATTATGGTAAGACCATTGGAATCACTCCAGAAATAAACTGCGACCGCAGTTGTAAAAGCAACCGCTATACCGTTCCACAATGCTGCATTGAATTCTTTAAACATAACTCTGGTCCACATGCGTGGATAAATTTCTTTCAACGCAAGACCTCGTAAAGTCACAGCAAGCGCTTGAGCACCAGTATTTCCGGATTGTCCGGCGACAACTGGTAACAACACCGCCAACATCGAATAAGCCTCAATCGTATCTTGAAATATTCCTACTACTGCTGCTGCCATAAATGCTGTTAATAAATTGATCTGTAACCAGGGTTGACGTTTTTTAAATGCAAACGATGCCGGTGATAATGCTCGTTCATCTCTGCTCACACCCACCATCGTTTGAAGATCAGCACTATTTTCTTCTAATGCTGCTTCCAATAATGTGTGATAACGCACTACCCCAACAAATCGATTTTCAAAATCAACCACGGGTAAGTCAGTAACCTTGAATTTCTCAAACACTGAAACCAATTCATCTTTTGGGGATGTTAC
Organism: Gammaproteobacteria bacterium; assembly: GCA_041689615.1. Classification (GTDB taxonomy): domain Bacteria; phylum Pseudomonadota; class Gammaproteobacteria; order Eutrophobiales; family Eutrophobiaceae; genus UBA7359. Next base: position 10,265 of record JBDNFW010000033.1, read on the forward strand.
ACTGACGACAGCTGGCGGCTTACTTTCGATCTGTGACAAGGTATTATCGTGATCAGATAAAGCCAGATCTTCAATATCAATCATACCCAACAGATGATTATCTTGATCGACAGTATATAACTTACGATATGCTCCTCGCGGCCTGGACTTTAGAATATTGATGACTTCGGTAACTGTTGCATCAGGGCGAAAGTACATCACCCTGCTTTCCATCAAGGCACCAGCAGAGTCGCGTTCATAAGATAGTGCACGCCGTAAATCTGCTGCTGCATTTGGATTTGTAGCTTCGATTATTTGATTGCGCCGTTCATCATCCATAATAGCCAGTAACACACTGGCGCCACGATTAGGTTCAATTTTTTGCATTAACTCTCCAGCATAACTATCTGGTAATTCTTCCAGTATTCTTGCTGCTAACTGTGGAGAAAAGCGTTCCCAGATTTTTATGGTTTTTGCTATCGGCAAATCAACTAATATTTTTCCGACATCGTCAGTATGCATTTGCTCCAGTTGACGTACTGCTTCTGTCGGATATTTGTTAAATAGAACCTGGTATAATTGATTGTCAATTACATGAATAGCTTCACTCATCTCTTTTACCTTTGTTTGATATTGCCTGATTGGGTACCATTAAGTCAGCGCAGGCATCCCAGAATAATTCAGCAACAGCAAGCGCTGTTCCTGTTAATTCAGACTCATCCTGAGCTTTGCTTTTGATATGCATCGATTCATTTATTGCTGCACGATCAAGCACGCCAATGAATACACTATAATGATCAGTGACGGGAAAGTTTTTTCGCATCTGCCAATCGGGAATATTCTTGACACTCTTAACATTGGCACGAGCAGCTAAACGATGTGTTGGTACGCTCATTAATTTCTTCATTTGTTTATCAGACGCTGATATTAACAATTGCTTTGTCGCAACCTGACCCACCAAGTGCTGTTTATTGTCAATAATGTAAATCTCATCTTGCAAGATTTCTGCTGAATTTTTTATTACATGCAAGACTTCATCGACGGTAAGATCTTCCTGTACAGTTAGTACATTAGGATTCATCACCTGACCCACAGTACCCGCAGGGTAACGCAGTACTAATTTCATCATGTTGGCAAATACAGGAGACATGCGGCTGACAAAATCCAATCTGATGCCGCGAGACATCCTTTGTAAAAGTAATGAACCACGTTCGACCCCAAGTTGCACAACAATCTTGGCGGATTTCTCGATACTCATACATTTCAATACATCAACAGCAACCGATGGCACCATAAGTTTCATAACATTTGCCACAGTATTTATCGGTACCGCATCGAAAAACTCGGCAAGTTGTTCAGCTTCAAATTGCTCCAATGCCCTCACAGCATCCTTGGGATGTTCGGTCAAAAGGTAAAGACCAATTTTATTAATGCTCATCGATATTCTCGTTGTCCAGTAATATTGAGGCTTCATCATTGAAAATTTTGGCAGGTATAAACGTTCTACCTGACTTGGTATCCAACATCACACCTCCTGGTAGAATTTCCACTACCCGCCCTTCCAATTTCTGAATACTTATTTGCTGTCCTATCTGATAATTTTTTCGTACATATCTCGAAGCAATAATATTAGATACCGTTGATCCTGCGCCAAGACCAAAAGCAAGTGCAATTGACCCAGCTAAAGCTGCAACCAAAATGGTAAGTATCTGTTCCAATAAACTAACATCCAGACCTACCTGTGCTAGCCCCACAATCACTGATAAAATGATAATTAAACCGCGTAGTGCTCCAGCCAAGACATCAGGTTGCTGTATACCGACATCACTACCACTTAAATTAATTTTGTCGCGTACTCCATTGGCAAACAATGTCCCTCCGACAATGATCAACGTAGCAGCAAAAATATTAGGTAGAAATGTAAATAACCTGCCCAATACATCAACCAGGGAAGGCAGGTTAAGACTGTTAAGAGATGCTCGAACAAAAAGCAAAATAATTACCCAGAAAACCAACCAGCCAAGAATATCGGTAATAGGCCACTTCAGTCTTAGCTGTAATGAATCTATACCCATTTTATGAACAATATGATCTATAGCATCTCCCAGTCTCTTGATTATCCACTTAGCCAACCATGCGACAAGCAGACCAATAAATAACAAGATGATTGCCCCAATCAAATTGGGTAAATAATCATTAACACTTTGAATAAATTGATTAAGACTATTGAACAGATAACTTTCTAGTTCGGAGAAATCTTTCATTTTTGAAAACCACCTCTTTCCTGTGGAGATTAAAGAGTTAAACCGGACGGTTTAAACTGCGATAGTCAGCATAGCGTATCACTCAGCTATTCTGCAATGCATATTATTTGAGGGATATAAAAGAAAATTCAAGAAAATTTTAGCTAAAAAATACCTGAAGACAACTGCTATTTATGAAAAAGCGCGTGACGAACTATTTTGCAAAAAACAATATTTAATTATCACTGTGGCCTAAATCCATTTCCGGCTCTATCCTGTCACGAATTAATTGTTTCAATTCTTTTGAATCTGGAAACCTGCCCTGCTCTTTTCGTGAAAAGATTTCCTCTCCATCTAGCAACACAGTAAATACACCTCCAGATGAAGGAACCAACGCAAGCTCTCCAATCTTATCGGCAAACGTCATTAACAATTCCTGTGTAATCCAGTTTGCCCTCAAAATAAAGCGACATTGAGTGCAATAATGAATTTCTATTCGTGGTGAATTAATTTTTGCAACCATTTCTATTTTCATCCCTCTAATGTTGATAGCTCACTAAATTGGAGGCAGGATATGTCATCAACAGCGAAAAATATACTTTATTCAATGACGCTCTTATTACTATTTCCAATGAGTGCATTTGCCGATATAAAAATTATCATTGGCGCACCTGCTCATCAATACAAACACCATTATTCCAATTCTTATTCAAACAAACATCACAATAAGAATAATGTATACAATAAATATAACTACGCTCCGTATTCATACCGTAGCAATCATTATAATTTCGCTGACCGCAATAAAAAATATTATTTCCCCAGCCACCGACACCAACCAAAACAACATTATAACCGTAGTTATTACAACCCTTATGCCTACAACATAAATAACAATCAGTATCAAAATGCGTATAAACAAGGGTTTAAAGATGGGCGTCACCAAAAGAAAAGGAGCTTTAAAGCCGCAAATTAAAGTGCAATATTCTTGATAAATTAATATTTTTCAACAATATCTAGTAAACTAGAGGGCTCATTTTATAAGAAATAAAAATAACTAATGAAAAGCTGGCAGGATAGTTTTCGAGCATTCTTACACCCTCGCGTTATTACCATGCTATTTTTTGGTCTTTCTGCTGGAATACCGTTGTTACTTATTTTTTCTTCTTTAGGACTATGGTTACGTGAAGCTGGCGTTGAACGCGCAACGGCTACCTTTTTCAGTTGGGCTGCACTTGGTTATTCTTTTAAATTTGTCTGGGCACCGTTAGTCGACTGTCTTCCTCTTCCTTTTTTAACGCGTAAACTTGGCAGAAGAAGAGCATGGATACTGGTTTCTCAAATTTCCATTATAACGTCAATATTATTAATGGGGATGACAGATCCATCGTCAGGAATAACTCAGTTAAAAATTATGGCTCTGGCTGCGGTGCTGCTAGGTTTTTCATCGGCCACACAAGATATCGTCATTGATGCCTATCGTATTGAATCTGCACCAACTGAACTACAAGCATTAATGTCATCCACTTATATCGCCGGCTATCGTATTGGCATGTTGCTCTCTGGTGCTGGAAGTTTATTTCTGGCTGGTTATCTAGGCTCTGAACTGGAGTCGTATAATTATAGTGCGTGGCAAACCACATACGCTTGTATGGCGAGCGTCATGTTGATTGGTGTTTTTACCACCCTGATTATCAATGAACCTGAAAGTAATCGAAAAATACAAATCAAGTATTCGAGTAATACTTATATTAAATTCTTTATCGTCTTTCTTATTGCTGTAATCGGTTTCGTGATTTCATTTTCATTAAGTTCTAATATAGCCGACATATGGAAAGACAATCTCGACAGTATATTAAACAATCATGCTATATCTAATTTTTGCATAGAACTATTGCGACTGTTACTTGGGATAATAGTCGCTTTATCAATAACCTTCTTATCAATAAAAATTAAATTTATTGAACAACAAGTCATTAATGAAAGTTATGTCGCGCCTGTACTAGATTTTTTTCAACGTTACGGAATAAAACTAGCCTTTCTTTTATTAGCACTTATTGGTTTATACCGTATTTCAGATATTGTTCTCGGTGTAATTTCCAATATATTTTTTCAAGATCTGGGTTACAGCAAGATAGAAATCGCTTCTATTGTAAAAACCTTTGGCTTGTTTATGACAATACTCGGAGGTTTTTTGGGGGGAATTTTATCTGTACGCTTTGGTGTCATGAAAATATTGTTCGTCGGCGCCTTATTAACCGTACTAACCAATCTGTTATTTATGTTGCTCGCGATTAAAGGTTATGACATTACATTGCTCTACTTTGTTATTTCTGCTGACAATTTATCAGCGGGCTTGGCTAGTGCAGCTTTCGTCGCTTTCTTATCTCGCTTAACTAATATTTCTTTCACTGCAATGCAATATGCGATATTCAGTTCACTAATGACATTGCTGCCAAAACTAATTGGCGGGTATTCCGGCTCAATTGTTGAAAACGTGGGTTATACACAATTCTTTTTGATCGCCTCATTGATTGGCATACCAGTATTGTGGATTATTTATCTGGCTAATAAACATTTAAAATTCGAATAGACAATTATGGCAACTGAAATAGAACATAAATTTTTAATTATTAATCACGATTGGCGTAAGGATGCCGATGAAGGCATCACTATGGTTCAGGGCTATATGGGTAGCAACGAAAAAAGTTCTATCCGCATTAGAATTAATGGTGACTCAGCAAACCTTAATATTAAAAGTAAAACAATTGGTATTCAGCGTAGTGAATTTGATTACCCTCTCCCCGTAGATGAAGCCAAAGAAATCCTCGAATCATTGTGCGATAGACCCTTTATTGAAAAAACCCGTTTTCATGTAATGCATGATGAACATGAATGGGAAATTGATGTTTTTGCTGGAGTAAATGAAGGTTTAATTGTTGCTGAACTAGAGCTTAACTCAGTCGATGAGCAATTTACTCGCCCCGACTGGCTCGGTGAAGATGTTTCGGAGGATCCGCGCTATTACAATATTTGCCTTGTTACGCACCCTTATAAAGATTGGTAGCGGGCTTAAGCGTTGCAGAATACATCAGTATTCGCAGATTTAACGTAAATCACTGTTATTTATTATATTTCGGTGTGTTATGAAGCTATTTTTGTTAAAATCTCCCATAAGTTTAGAGCAAGCGCTAAGATATAATAATTCCTAATTTTCTGGTTAATTTAGATTTATGAGCCTAAGTAAACACAATTCAGAAGAAGTACTCATCGATAAGTTTAATCGTGTCGTCGATTATATTCGTATTTCTGTTACTGATCGTTGCGACTTTCGCTGCGTATATTGTATGGATGAAGAAATGCAGTTTGTGCCACGCGCTCAATTATTAACACTCGAAGAAATATCAAAGATTGCTCAAGCTTTTACCGAACTCGGCGTAAAAAAAATTCGTATCACTGGCGGTGAGCCACTGATTCGTCGTAACGTCATTAAGCTATTCGAAGATATCGGCCAATTATCTGGACTGGATGAATTGGTTTTAACCACGAATGGCTCACAACTGACCAAGATGTCACAAGCTTTAAAAGATGCCGGTGTAAAACGTATTAATATCAGTCTCGACTCTCTTGATGCAGAAAAATTTAAACGCATAACGCGTGTTGGCGATCTAAATAATGTTCTTGCAGGTATTGATGCCGCATTAGCCACAGGCTTTGAAAAAATAAAATTAAATGCGGTTATATTAAAAAACCGCAATCATGATGAAGTGATTGATCTGGTTCGCTATGCCAGTGACCGTGGTATGGACATTAGTTTTATAGAAGAAATGCCATTGGGCGTTATCGGCGATCATGATCGTGCTGAAGCTTACTATTCCAGCGATGAGATTAAAAAAGACTTAGAACAAGTCTTTGAACTGGTTCCAACAACAGAAACAACTAGTGGTCCTTCAAAATATTATAAAGTGACTCAAACAGGAACCCGTGTTGGTTTTATATCGCCACACAGTCATAATTTTTGTGATGATTGCAATCGTGTGCGTTTAACTTGTGAAGGACGCTTATTATTATGTTTAGGTCAGGAACATTCTGTTGATCTTCGTAAGACACTTCGCGCTTATCCTGAAAGCAATGAAAAATTAAAACAAGCTATTAGAGATTCCATGTTAATCAAACCGAAAGGACATGAATTCGACTTAGCAGCAAAACCAATCATATTCCGACATATGAATGTAACAGGGGGATAGACATGTCTAGCACCTATCGACCGGAGATGACTGATGCCGGACTTCCCGCAACCTGCCCCGTTCTAGCTACTGATGAATATCAGAACACGCGTGAATTGCATATTGCTGAAGAACGTCCGCTTACTATTTATATTGATAGTTATGAAATCGTAACGTTAATGACACTCGGCACGCAACCTGAGATGTTGGCTCTGGGATATATAAAAAATCAGGGTTTAGTGAGCGATCTAAAAGAAATTAAATCCGTACAAGTTGATTGGGATGTTAATGCTGTTGCGATAACCAGTTTTAGTGAACGTGATGATTGGGCAGATAGATTGGGACCACGGATTGTTACTACAGGTTGTGGTCAAGGCACCGTATTCGGCGACATCATGCAAAATCTGGATGAGCTTGATATACAAGGCATCAATCTTAAACAGTCCGACTTATATACTTTATTAAAAAACCTGAGCATTCATAATGATGTTTATAAAAATGCCGGTGCTGTACATGGTTGTGCTTTATGCCATGGCACAGAATCAGTAATCTTTATAGAGGATGTCGGCAGACATAATGCCGTTGATGCTATTGCCGGCAAGATGTGGTTAGAAGAAGTTTCAGGACATGACAAAATATTTTATACTACTGGTCGCTTAACCTCAGAGATGGTGATTAAAGTCGCGCAGATGAAAATACCTGTACTCTTGTCACGTTCAGGCATTACACAAATGGGACTGAATCTGGCGCGTGATTTAAATATCACTTTATTATCCAGAGCGAAGAGTAAACATTTTCTAATATACAATGGCAAAGAGAACATTACGTTTGATGTCGAGCTTCCGCCGAAACGCGAAGTGGCTAACGTCAAACAAGATTAAGTACACGTTTTCATATTAAGTTTAAACAAATGCAAAAGATTTCAAAGAATGATGTCACTGGTGTTGTATTGGCTGGCGGACAAGCACGTCGTATGGAAGGCCAGGATAAAGGTTTGGTTTTATTAAACAACAAACCGATGATCGAATACGTTATAGAAGCGTTAAAACCTCAAGTCGGTAGTTTATTAATCAATGCCAACCGCAATCACGATAAATATTCAGAATATGGTTTTGATATCGTCTCTGATGAATTAAGTGGCTATCACGGCCCGCTTGCAGGAATGGCTAGCTCGCTGAATAAAATAAATACACCGTATATGTTAACAGCACCTTGTGACTCACCTTTTATTCCTGATGATCTGGCACAACGATTGATGACTTCATTAGAAACAGAAAATGCCGATATCAGCGTTGCACATAATGGTGAACGTATGCAGCCGGTGTTTTGTTTAATGAAGAAAGAATTAATGTCATCAATGAATAATTTTCTAAGTCAGGGTGAAAGAAAAATTGATAAATGGTTTAATCAACATGCTTTAGCTATCGCTGATTTTTCAGATATTCCAAAAACATTTGATAATTTAAATACCATTGAAGATATAAAATCTGTCGAAAGCACTTTATGACAACCATAAAAACAACTATTCCTATTATTGGTTTTGCCGCCTACAGTGGCACAGGTAAAACCACTCTGCTAATCAATATTATTCCTTTACTCAAAAAACGTGGCCTTGAAGTGGGCGTAATTAAGCATGCGCATCATACTTTCGAAATTGATCAGCCTGGAAAAGACAGTTATGAAATAAGAAAAGCCGGGGCTAGCCAAATGTTAATTGGCTCAAAACAACGTTGGGCGTTAATGGTCGAACAAGATGAAGAAGATCCACAGGTTCGTCTAGAAGAATATATTTCACATCTTGATCAAGATAAACTGGATATAATCCTGGTAGAAGGTTTTAAGCCGGAAGCGATTCCTAAAATTGAATTACATCGCCCTAGTCTCGGCAATCCCTTAATCTCGAGTTCGGATGAAAGTGTAATTGCTATAGCGACTGACGCACCATTAGCTGAGAAGACCGAATTAACTATTCTGGATCTAAATGACTATGGAATGATTGTTGAATATATAATTGATAATATTTGCACATAATAATAACGAGAAAATAAAGCATGGTTGAAAATAAAATAAATAAAGATCCAAGTTGCATGGATGATTATGATCCAAACTCAATCACCCCTGACAAAGCACTTGAGAATATCTTTAACGCTATTACGCCCATAAAAGAAACAGAAAGTGTTCCTGTAAGAAAAGCATTAGGTCGCGTTTTAGCCAACGACATTAAATCCGAAATCAATGTGCCTACCGGCAGAAACTCAGCAATGGATGGCTATGCGATTAAAGGATCTGAAATACCTAATAACGAAATTAAAAAACTGACTCTGATCGGAACTTGCCTTGCTGGCAAACCCTTTCGAGATACAGTGAACGCAGGTGAATGCGTACGTATCATGACTGGCGCAATTATGCCGGACGGAACAGATACCGTCGTTATACAAGAACAAGCTGTCGTTGTAGGTGACTTTATCAACATAGGTAATGATACAAAACCCGGAGACAATGTAAGACAAGCAGGAGAAGATTTAGCAATTGGTGATCTGGTACTTGAAAAAGGCATGCGACTCACCCCTGCCGATATTGGTTTATTAGCATCATTGGGTTATGCCGAAGTTTCTGTATTTAAAAATATCAAAGTCGCTTTTTTCTCAACTGGTGATGAATTACGTTCAGTAGGAGAAGAACTCGAAGACGGTGCTATCTACGACAGCAATCGTTATACCTTATACGGCATGTTAGCTCGCTTAGGTGTTGAGATTATCGATATGGGTGTCGTTAGAGATGACAAGGAATTATTAGAACGTGCTTTTATCGAAGCCGCTGAAGAAGCAGATGTATTAGTGACATCCGGCGGCGTATCCGTTGGTGACGCTGATTACATTAAAGAAATATTAGAAAAACAGGGAACCGTCGATTTCTGGAAAGTCGCCATGAAGCCCGGCCGCCCTCTTACCTTTGGCAATCTTGATTCAACCTATTTCTTTGGTCTTCCCGGCAATCCAGTATCGGTCATGGTGACCTTTTATCAATTCGTACAACCCGCATTAAAAAAACTCATGGGCGAAACGGTTTGTTCACCAATCATGATGAAAATACCTTGTGTTTCAAAACTCAAGAAACGCCCCGGTCGTGTTGAATATCAACGTGGCGTATTAGAACGTGATGAAAGCGGAAGAATGATTGTGCGTAAAACCGGCAAACAAGGCTCAGGAATATTACGCTCAATGGCTGATGCAAATTGTTTTATAGTTTTACCATTAGAAAGCGAAGGCGTAACTCCTGATGAACTGGTTGACGTGCAATTATTTCATGGGATTGTTTAAATTATAGATATAACTAAGTACCTTTATCTGTAATACAGATGTAATTTTCAGGAAATCACCTAGCTTTCTCCTCAAAACCGAGAACTACTTCATGTAATTCACTAAAAAACATTAAATATCCCTTGAAAAACAATGATTTTGGGTCGAAACTTAATATTATTATTAATAATGATTAGTTTCATTTTGAAGGGCTTATGCAAGTTATTAGTAAATCCGGCTATAGCGTCAAACGTATTACGATACTGAACTCCAAAGGTGGAAGCGGCAAATCCATATTGGCGACCAATATCGCCAGTATTTTTGCTGCCAATAATTTACGTACCACCCTGATAGACTATGATCCTCAAGGTACGGCTATTCGTTGGTTGAAACAAAGACCTGAGTCATTTCCTGCTATTCATGGCATCAACGCAACACAACAAACTCCTGGTATGACTCGAAGCTTTCAAATGCGCGTCCCTGCCGGTACTGATCGAATGGTTATTGATACACCTGCCGGTGTTCACGGATTGGAACTGAATGATTTTATTATCAACAGCGATTATATCTTAATACCTGTTATACCTTCAGATGCTGACATTCATGCAACCACACAACTTATCGCTAATTTATTACTTAATGTAAAAATCAGATCACTTGATGTGAAAGTTGCCGTTATTGCAAATCGCGTAAAAAAGAATACAAAAATTTTAAATCAACTGGATAGGTTTTTGCAGCAAGTCGATTTTCCTTTTATCGGCAAGTTAAGAGACACGCAAAACTATGTTAGTGCCGCCAAACAGGGTATTGGTATTCACGAAATATACCCCCCTTCTCTGGTTAAGCAAGATGTTCATGATTGGGATGGCATTCTGAGATTTGTAGAAGATGGTGAAGCACTTTATGACCATAAAGAATTGCCACAACCTTTACTGGATGAACACAGACAAATTAACTCTTAAGTTTTTCTTTAATTTCTGAAACTAGTAATTCACTAAAAGGAATGGCACAGGTAAATGCTGGAGAAACGGCATTTAGTACATGAAATGATTTGTCATTACCTTCAAACTTAAAATCCATTTCCAGTTCTTTAGTCTTAATATTTATTAATTGCGCGCGGATACCGGGCTTACCCCATTGTTTAAAATCATCCTGTTTAATTTCCCTTAATAAAGTACCAGCAAGTTGCACTAATTTCCTTTTAGAGTATTTCATCATCTCGTTGACAGCCAGTTTTCTAAAGCCAAAGTTATCTGTCAGAAATAAACTGGCATCTAGTCCAACAATATCGATTAATTCTTTTAAATTAAATTGCTCCCATCCAGCATAGTTCTCGCGCCAGAATGCAGGAATAGCGGTTGGCCCAATCTTGGTTTTATTTTCTGCTGTAACAGTAAAATGTACTCCAAGAAAAGGATTCCGCAGGTCGGGCACGGGATATACATTGGTCTTTAATTTTAAACCATCTTCTTTAGCGTAAAGATACAAGCCTTTGAACGGCAGTATTTTGTAATCCTTTGAAAAACCATAGTCACGTGCGATCTTGTCTGCATACAACCCCGCGGCATTAATGACATAACCCGGCGTAAATTCACCTTTGCTAGTGATTACTTTATTATTTGATTTTTTAATATATGCAGTGTCATTTAGTAGTGTTATTCCAGCATCGATAATTTTCTGCTGCACAGAATTAACAACTTCTATCGGATTAACAGTTGCTGTTGTCGGCGACCAAAGTGCACGATCCAGAGTATAGACATTCGGCTCAATTGCTATCGCCTCTTCTGCCGTGATCATTTTTAATTCAACACCATTAACTTGTCCGCGTTTATATAATTCATCTAGTCCTTTTAATTCCTCTTCATTGCGAGCAATAACCAGTTTTCCACATTGGTTTAGTGTCAAATCATTTTCTTCGCAGTATTTCCTCCATGCAAAGTTTCCATCACGACAGAGTTTTGCTTTTAATGAATCGGCTGTGTAATAAAACCCGGCATGAAGTACGCCACTGTTTCGGCCACTGGCATGAGCTCCGGGATGAGCTTCTTTTTCAACGATAGTGATGTTTGAATCAATGAATTGTTTTTTTAATTCAAGTGCAATTGTAAGACCGACGATGCCGGCCCCGATGATTAAAAAATCAGGGTTTTTATTTAAAGACATAAAAAAATGTTAATTAATATCCGACAGTGTTTTTATCAACCCAATGCGAGCCTTTTGTCGTCTGTTCTTTTTTCCAGAATGGCGCACTGGATTTGAGTTGTTCCATTATCATACGACAACTTTCAAAGGCTTCTTTTCGATGTGCAGACCAGGTTGCAACTAAAACTATATCTTCACCAATCTTCACTTTGCCAATTCGATGTAGAATTAATACATCCAGTAATTTCCACTTTTCGGTTGCTTCTTTGGCTATGGCGTTGAGATGTTTTTCTGTCATTCCAGGATAATGTTCCAACGTCATATGCGTTACTTTTTTATCTTCATTAAAATCCCGCATAGATCCAACAAAGCTCGCCGTCGCACCGTATTTACCTTCAGCCTTCATACTATTCAGATAAAGCTGAATTTCCGTATAAGCGTCAAAGTGTTCTTTTCTAATTTCAATTAGCATTGTTAGCCACCTGTTACTGGCGGGAAGAATGCGACTTCATCCCCCGCTTTGAGTTGATATTCCGATTTTACATATTCCATGTTGACCGACATCATGACGTTATCAAATTCAATATTCTTGCTCGCAAGAATCGACTGCCACAATTTACTGACTGGCGTGTTTTCCTCAATATCAATCACTGAACTGGCTTCGCCCATTAATTCACGTAAACTGGCAAAATATTTAACAGATACCTGCATGTGTTTCACTAAAACCTGTATTAACCTAGAAATGGTAGTTGAACGTACTTGAGTATGCGTTTTTCAGGCTTAGTTGCGCCGACTAAAAAGCCGCGCATAGTTATGTACAGGACGTACAGTATGCTGGTTTTGCAGGAGCAAAAACCAGCGATTCTAAGCAAGGCTTTTGCCGTCAAGCAAATGAGTCTGAAAAACGTATAATCAAATACGTAGGCGCAATCACCTAGTGGATAAGATGATAGAATATGATAAATTATTCGTTTGCAATACATGTTTTCGATTTTGTGCCGGTCAACTATTGTTTCTAGGTTTCAAGTAATATTAAGAATTATATCAAAGAGATGAGTGTCGTATGTCTAAATTAACGCATTTTAACGAAGAAGGCGCGGTCCATATGGTCAATATCGGCGATAAGTCGATAACACATCGTATTGCCATAGCCAGCGGTTCCATCAGTATGAAAGCTGAAACTTTGTCGTTAATTAGAGAAGGCGGTCATAAAAAAGGTGATGTCCTCGGTATCGCACGTACTGCGGGTATTATGGGCGCAAAGAAAACTTCCGAACTTGTTCCCCTTTGCCATCCAATTTCACTGACGCACATCAATATTGATTTAAAGATTGATGAAGGTAATTCATCTGTCTATTGCGAATGCCGCGCAGAAACTGATGGAAAAACAGGCGTAGAAATGGAAGCGCTAACCGCCGTACAAATTGCACTATTAACCATCTACGACATGTGTAAAGCTGTTGATCGAGGAATGGTTATTTCCAATATTCAATTACTGGAAAAATCTGGCGGCAAGTCAGGCACATGGAAACGCAATAAATAAGTAGTTTTTTAATTAGGGGCTGTCCCAGATAACTATCCCATTATCTCTTTAACCTATTGTTTCAACTGATATAACTGTGCATGTGGTTTTGGGTTATTAAACCGCCATTGACACTCTTTCAAAAAGAGATGAAAGTGTGCTCTTGGAATACCGTTAAATTTACGCATATGACGTTTCGCCTGATTCCAAAAATTCTCTATTCCATTAATATGATTCTTCTCATCTGCAAACAACTTGGAATGATTAATTCGGTAGTGTTTAACACTCTGAAACATCTAACACATTATAGCCACGCCAACAGTCAGAATAAACGATGCTGTCCGGTATTACTTTTTCTTTAATAATAGGCATCAATGTTTGACTCTTAGCATCAGGAATAATTTTTGTATCAACCTTGCCTCCCCGCTTTAAAAGGCCAAATACAGGGACTTTACCTGCTGCACCCCGACCACGTTTACCTTTTCGTTTACCTCCAAAATAGGATCCATCAACTTCTATTTCACCAAAGAAAACTTCATCGGAACTTTCTTCTAACTTAAACGTCATTATTTCTCGTAGTCGATGATAATAATAGGCTGCTGTCTTTCGATTAACACTGAGCAAATCAGTTGCACATTGTGCCATTGTTCCGGCAACGAAAGGTTCGATGAGTCTGTGTTGCCTAGTCGTACTTAACCTGCTCTTTCTCATGCTCTCCTCGATAGTACAATTTATGTATTATCTGGGACAGCCCCTAGATCTTTTACTAACGAGTCTTCTCTATCTTCACTGACATAGAAACGAACCGTAACAACAGCATTATCATTGTTGGAGACTGAATAAACATGTTCGACACCATCTATTTGTGTCAACAGTTTTTCCAGAGGTGTGACGACTTGTCGTTCTACCTGATTTGCAGTCAATCCCGGCGCGGAGATAAATACATCTGCCATCGGTACGACAATCTGAGGTTCTTCTTCGCGTGGGGTATAATAGAGCGACAATAATCCAGAGATTAATGCAACAAGAACAAGTAAGACTGGAATTTGTCCTTCAAGAACTTTACTAAGAATTCGATAGAAACCGCTATTTTTATCCGCGTGAGATATTAATATGCTCGTTAATTAAATAAAAATGATTTGGATCAAATATTAATCATATTTTAAGTACTTGAAACGAGGGTCATCTGGTGTTCCATCTAAAGCACTCCCTTCTTCCGACGCAGGCTGCCATTGAATTACTTCTTCTATTTTTTTCGCCAGTTCAAAATCTTTGTCAGTAACACCTTTGGCAGCATGGTTCATTAATTTAACTATAACAAACGCGTAAGAGACGGTAAGGTCGGGATGATGCCAAGCTGCTTCGGCAAGATGTCCGACTGTATTCACAACCATTAAAGTTGCTTTCCAACCGCTGGTTTTATATTTACGTCTTATCCAACCACCTTCGTAATACCAATTAGGTAGTTCGTCTTTTAGACGTGCTTCAATTTCTTCTTCTGAATAAGTTTCGTCTTTACCTTCTTTACGCCATTGAGTCATAATGAATCACCTTAAATGATTGCTACTTTATATTGAGCATCTTGAAAATTACTAAATTTTAATACCGGAATTGCCGCTCTTATTTTTTTAACTTGTTCTTCATCAATTGATCTTATTCTATCACTTTCAGAACATAGTGCGCCACGAAAACCTAGATAATCAGAATTTAATTTGAGAAGCAACTGAATGTCATTAAAATTTAATGACCCAGCAAGCCCCGTTAATAAATCAAATTCTTTTGCAGATTCTACAAAGTATTTTAATTCATCGATATTCAAAATAGCGCACAGGTTTTTACTTTTCTTTTCTTTGGTATCTAACATAATTCCCGTTATGCCACTTTGTAATAACGGGGTTATTGATTCTTTGCCTTGATAATTTTCTGCAAATATTACGATAACTAACTTAATACCTCTATTTTCTGCATCTTTAATGGTCTTAATAAAATACTCTGATGGTTGGACATCAAATAGACCTATCTTTACATAATCAACACCTGTTTCAGCCATACTTATAATATAGTCCGAAAGTCTTGAGTTATCAGATTTAATATCACCAATCGTAGCGCTGGTAAGGGTTTCTCCGTTAACCAATTGCACAATGTCTTTAACTGCGTTTATTTCAAGTGCGCCCAATGCGCCTTCATGCGGATTTTTAATATCAATAATATCAACGCCGGCATCCAGTACAATTTCAGCTTCAGCTACGGAACTAACACTGGCCAACATTCCGGTCATGCTGTTTCACTCTCTTTTGTTGTTTGACAGAAGCTTTCAATTTTATCCATTAACCATTGCCACGCGATCATTTCATTTTCACCAGCCGTTTTATCAATAGCTATAGTTAAGTGCTTTAGCTCTTGTTTTATTTTTTCTTCTGACAACATATTCAAACGACTCACAAGGATTGCTGCTTCTAACACGGCTGATTGTGCTCGATTAAAACCTTTAAACGCTGAATGAGTTACTTCAAGAACGGGTTTTAAATAAAATTGCGGACGTAATTCGTCATCTTCAAAAGACTCTAATTCAAGTTCAAGATGACTTAATGCGGCAACTAACCTTTGTCCTTTTATTTTTTCAGTCGGAGACAAAGGCCAATCTTTACGCCCTGTCAAACAACCGGCAAAGATACGCACATCATCTATACGATTGACCACAGCCGATTTATTTCTTTGAATATTTTCTAATGTCGCTGAAGGTTTAAATGGCGCAATAATAACCAATCCATTTTCTTCACGAATACCCATCGGCGCGATATGCGTCGTACCGTCTTCATTCAGTGTTGTGACTATTGTTTCCTGAATCATTTAACCTAGAAACCGTAGTTGAATACGTTTGAGTGTGCATTTTTTAGACTCAATTGCGCCGACTAAAAAGCCGCACATAGTTATGTACAGGACGTACAGTATGCTGGTTTTGCAGGAGCAAAAAACAGCGATTCTACCTAAGGCTTTTGCTGTCAAGCAAGTGAGTCTAAAAAACGTGCAATCAAATGCATAGGCACTCAATAAACTCTTTTCTGAAAACTTTCGAAGAGTGTGAGTGGTTAAAATAATGTAATTTATTAATTTATAGTTCATCGTTTAATTTTTAGGCCGGTCAACTACGCTTTCTAGGTTTATTCTTTTTTCGTTCTCGACTAGCTTTAAGTGTACTACCTTCTGCTTTATATTCTGCCTTATTTTCTACCGACTCTTTCCGTAATTCTTTCATCGCATGTGCTGCACGCGAATCCTGTTCTTTATCTTCTTCCGATTTTGTATTAACGCAAACACCCCAGTCCAATTCTTCATCTTGCATATAGGGTTTGCCTAACTGCCAGGCAATTTGTGCCTTGGCTAATTCTACGCCCATATAAAATGCATGTGGCGCATCATCTTGCAGTGGCTCCAGTTTCGGAAACAGCTCAAATGGATTTGGACTTGAATTTATTCCATCGCGATTATAAACATGAATACCCTCTTCGCTAACTTGTATCCGATAACTTGGATCTTTCACATCTTGATAAAACTCATTAATTTCATCGAAATTATACGCAAAAGGTCTGCGCGCATGCATTCCTAGCAATGAACTATCCAGTCCTTTGGGTAAGCTACTATCTTTTTTCGCCGCAAACATAATTCGACGAGCCATATCTGCTTCACGCACAGCAGTGCGACAATGCGGACTGACTTCCGTTGCTAATACTGCATTTATATCCATTTCCGAGATCATGCCAAATAGCATGGCGTTAATACCGGTCGTATCTGCTTCGGTTAATTCAGTTAAATTCCCTACACCCATCATAATTTTTATATCCGGACAGTTCTGACGTAACTCATGATAACGAATCACTGATTCAGTAAAACCAAAATGAATCGGGTTAAGAATCGCATCTGCATAAAAAGGACGATCTTTTTTTGCAAATATTTCAATTGCTCTATACAAGGAATCCATATCGTCATGATTTTCCGGAATTAAGATTGGAATTGAATCAACTTCATCCGCAATCCATAAAGTGCTTTCTTTCAAACTTAATAAATAATCTGCACCGGCCTTACCTCCTCGTAACAAATCATCTTCTTCCAAAGAATCAACACTGACTTTAAAACCGGCTTCGCGTAAAACTTTGACTGTCGCTTCTAAATGTGGAAATGGCGTATCAGGTAAACACCCTATATCAATAACATCGGCTCCATCACGTCGATATTTTTCAGCACGCTGTAAAATATTATCGATAGTTACCATTGGCGCATCGACAATTTCGGCAAAGATATCAACACTTTGCTGGCTTAAATCAACAGGTTTGCAATCTCGACCGAAAAAAGCAGGTAAATCTTTTAGATCAATCGTACCTCTAACACATTCGACACCAAGTGTTTCTGACGTTAATGATAAATCACCACGGCATAATCCAGGAACAATCACTCTATCCGCGCCATTTAAATCCGTTAATCGTCGCGAGATCATCTGTGCGGTCATGAGAGCAGCAACACTGACGCCAATATTTCGAATTTCATAAGTAAACTCGGTTGGTGCCATATCTCGCAAGATATTTTGCAGACGCTTTAGTGCTAGTTTTCCAGTGAGGAAAAGCAGGTGTTCCTGAGTTTGTTCTTTATCTGTCATCGCCGCAGCATTATAAGCAGCAGAGCCTTTATTTAAGAGATTTATTTTAGAGTATCTCCCAAAATTGTCTTTTTCCGCGATTAATATGCCGTTCTTTTTTAATGATTCATGGTAAGCGCGTCAGCTCCGTGCTCAAATACTCACAGAGCACACTGTCCTCATGTATTTTCATACATTCTGGTTCTGCGCGCGGTACTTCCTTGCTCTCACGAAAAAATCCTAATTTTTGGAGGCACTCTACATAAAAATAAAATGGTTTATATGAACCATATTAAACGAATTATTTCATCCATTTAGTAATAAAAGACACATAAACAAAATCTATTATTAACATTAACTTAATTAATTATATCACTGATTTTATTAGTATTTTATACGTATTTTAATTTAAAATAATAGCTGGCATGATTATCGCTCTATCAGAAATATAGAACTACTAAATATTAGGAGAATTATTATGAAATGGTCTACACCTGAATACAGCGATATCCGTTACGGCTTTGAAGTAACAATGTATATCAACAACAAATAAGCATAGTTATAAAGCGGACAATATGGAATCCCTGAACTGAGTTTCGATAATAAGTCGTACTTCAGTTCAAGCTTGATAGAAAGCGAAGTCAAAATTCGCTCTTGAAAGCTATCTCACTTATGATTCCGTTCTAAAATAATAACGAAAAGACGAATAAACTATGCATATACATCTTTTAGGAACTGGCGCAGGCGGCGGCTTCCCTCAATGGAATTGCAACTGCGATAACTGTAGCCGTTTACGTAAAGGCACAATAAAAAGTTCTGCCAGAACACAATCTTCTATCACCGTTAGCGGAAATGGCGTTGACTGGGTTTTATTTAATGCCTCACCCGATATTCGCGCTCAAATTGAATCTTTTCCACCATTACAACCTGCACGAAAAATACGAGATACCGGAATTTCTTCAATTATTTTATGTGACGCACAAATTGATCACACAACCGGTTTAATTATCATGAGAGAACATGATAAGCCTTGGGATATTTATTGTACCTCGGCAGTTCACGAAGATATGACATCAGGTTATCCAATTTTTAATATGCTTAGCCATTTTCGTGGTGTTAATTGGCATGAAGTCAGTACAGAACAAACACCGTTTACGATTCCAAAGGCAGATAATCTTATTTTCACGGCTGTTCCTTTAAAAAGTGAAGCCCCTCCCTTTTCTCCTCACAGACATAATACTGTTGCCGGAGATAATGTCGGTTATAAAGTTGAAGATACTTCTACTGGCAAAAATCTTTTTTATGCTCCTGGTCTTGGAGAAATGGAAGATCATGTTCTTGAATACATGGCTAATGCTGATGTTGTTTTAGTTGATGGCACAGTATGGACTAATGATGAAATGTCACGCCATGGTATTAGTGACAAATTAGCCAGCGAAATGGGGCATCTAGATCAATCCAGTAAAGGTGGCATTATGGAAATGTTAAGCAGTCTGGATAAACCTCGAAAAATCTTGATCCACATCAACAATACAAATCCGATACTCGACGAAGATTCAGATGAAAGAAAACAATTAAATGATCTTGGTATTGAAGTTTCTTATGACGGAATGGATATACACATATAGCTATCGGAGAATGAGTTAATGACTGATGAACAAACACCCTGGACACGCGAAGAATTTGAAGCACAACTTCGTGCCAAGGAAAAATATTATCATATCAACCATGACTTTCACCTTTTGATGAATGAAGGAGGTCTTGATAAAAAAGCTGTGCAAGGTTGGGTAGCGAATCGTTTTTATTATCAAACAACAATTCCTATTAAAGATGCAGCCATTATGGCCAACTGTCCTGACCGAGATGCGCGTCGTAAATGGGTACAACGGATTATTGATCATGATGGTGTTGAAGGTGATGAAGGTGGAATTGAAGCATGGTTACAACTAGCTGAAGCGGTTGGTTTAACACGAGAAGAAACACTTTCTTATGAACATGTTTTACCCGGGGTAAGGTTTGCAATTGATGCCTATTTAAATTTTGCTCGAACTGCTCCATGGGAAGAAGCAGCGAGTTCATCGCTCACTGAATTGTTTGCGCCAAAGATTCATCAGAAACGTCTCGATAACTGGCCGGAAATCTATCCATGGATTGATGAAAAAGGTTATCGTTATTTTCGCAAACGCTTAACTGAAGCGCGTCGCGATGTACAACATGGCCTTGATGTTACTCTGGACTATTACAAGACACGCAAAGAACAAGAGCGTATGTTGGGTATATTACAATTTAAACTCGATATTTTATGGACCATGCTTGACTGTATGTGGATGGCTTATATTGAGAAAAAACCACCTTTTTATAACTGTAAATAATAATGGATATAAATAAAGAAAATATTATTGAAGTTGCACCAACCTTCCGCGTGCAATGGGAAGAAGTACAAGACTGTTATGTTGTGCTTTATCCCGAAGGCATGGTTAAGCTTAGCCAAAGTGCTGGTGAGATAATGAAACGTATTGATGGTCAAACAACGATTGAATCTATTATTAAGAATCTTGAAACTACTTTCTCTGAGGCCAATTTAGAAAGTGATATCATTAAATTTTTGGAGGTAGCCTATGACACAGGTTGGATCAGAAACAAAAAATAAGGTGAACCCGCCTTTATGGTTGTTAGCAGAGTTAACATATCGTTGTCCGTTGCAATGCCCCTATTGCTCGAACCCACTTGAGATATCAAAGTATCAAAACGAACTCTCAACAGAAGACTGGGTTCGTGTCATGCAACAAGCACGCAAGATGGGCGCGACACAACTTGGTTTTTCTGGTGGAGAACCTTTAGTCCGTCCTGATCTTGAAGAACTCATTCAAGAAGCAAGAGGCATGGGTTACTACACCAATTTAATTACTTCCGGCGTAGGCATGGATGAAGCGCGTATAAAACGTTTTAAAGATGCAGGACTAGATCATATTCAAATCAGTTTTCAGGCAAGTGATGAAGAATTGAATAATTTCCTCGGCGGCACTAAGACCTTTCAACATAAAAAAGAAATGGCACGCATTGTTAAAGAATACGAATACCCTATGGTATTAAACATTGTTATCCATAGAAAAAACATTGATCAAATACGTGATATCTTAGATATGACTGTTGAGCTGAAGGCTGATTATGTCGAACTTGCCAGTACACAATACTACGGCTGGTCACGTATCAATGTAGATCAATTATTACCTACACGTGAACAATTAGCTCGTGCAGAAATCATAGCTAAAGAATATCAGGAGAAGATGAAAGGAAAATCGAGGATAATATATGTCATCCCTGATTACTTTGAAAAACGTCCTAAACCATGCATGAATGGTTGGGGAGCGATCTTTTTAACTATTGCACCTGATGGTACTGCACTTCCCTGCCATGAAGCAGGACAATTACCTATTGAATTTCCTAATGTTAAAGACTTCAGTATTTCAGACATCTGGAATGGTTCTCCAGGTTTTAATCATTTTCGTGGGTTTGAATGGATGAAAGAACCTTGTCGTTCTTGTCCTGAGAAAGAAAAAGATTTTGGCGGTTGTCGATGTCAGGCATTTATGATGACAGGGGACGCAGCTAATGCTGATCCAGTTTGTGATAAATCACCATATCATCAAGAATTACAAGATGACGTAGAACGCATCGCCAAATTAGCTGAGCAAGAAAAGGAACATAAAACAGAAGGTAAACCGCTTGTTTTTAGAAACATGAAAAATTCTAAAAAGATTGTAAAAGAAGAAGCGGCTGACGTATAACTATTTACTATTCAAAATAGCCCAGGCAACATCTGCTGCCTGGCGATTTGGTTTGACATCATGTACACGGAATATTTTCACACCAGCTTTTACACCTAACGCTGTTGTTGCAGTTGTTGCTCCAATTAATTCATCAGCACTATTAACAGTACATATCGACCCCATAAAGCGTTTTCTACTTGTACCTAATAAGACTGAATAGCCTGTATCAACAAACGCTTTCAAATTTTTTAGTAGCGTCAAATTGTGATCTCGTGTTTTTCCAAACCCGATTCCCGGATCGATAACGATATTTTTTTCATCAATTCCAGCTTTAATACAATCACCTACTCTGGTTTCTAAAAAATACTTTATATCCGAAACAACATCATCGTAAGTCGGATCATTTTGCATGGTTTCAGGAGAACCTTGCATATGCATAATTATGTAAGGACAGTCCCTGTCAGCACATAAATTAATGATCTCCGGATCATCATTTCCACCAGACACATCATTAACAATATGAGCGCCGGCATCTAGTGCTGCTTCGGCTACTTTAGAACGAGTCGTATCAATACTGATTTGTACATGCTCAGGTATTGTTTCGCTAATTGCTTTGATTATATGAACAACACGCTCAATTTGATCTTCTACACTAACCCGTGCTGAACCAGGTCGGGTTGACTCACCACCGATATCAATAATATCCGCACCTTCATCAATCATTAGCTTTCCATGATTAATAGCGGCATCAATATTATTAAATTGTCCGCCATCAGAAAAACTATCTGGTGTTACATTTAGAATACCCATAATTAATGGCATTTCTTTATCTAAAACATTCATGACAATAAATTAGCCATTTCATCTGTTGCTGTAATTAATGCATTAATCATTGATGGTTCACTTGTCAAATGTCCCGCTTCAGGAACAATAACTAGCTTTGAATCAGGTAAAGCTTTATGAACAGACCAGGAAGATTCTGGGAGACACGTTAAGTCTTTGCGACCATGAATAATAGTGACAGGAACACTAGGCATTTTTGAAATATCATTAAGGATCTGATTTTCATTAATAAAATACTTGTTTTTTGCATAGTGCATTTCAATTTTTACTTCACTGATTAATTTATCTTCATCTTCGACTTCAAGAATATATTCATTAATTAAACTATGCGTAACTATTCTACCGGCCCATAAAGCCCACGTTTTTGCTGCTTCTATCTGAAGTTGTTTGTTATCTGAAAAAATTCTTTCATGCAGAGTTGTTATTGGTTGATTCTTTTCTTCTGTTTTAAAATAAGACATGAAATCTTCCCAGTAGTCAGGAAATATTTTATTTACGCCAGATTTAGCAAACCAATCAAAATCACACTGTCTTGCTAAAAAAGTTCCTCTAAGGATTATTCCAGAAACATATTTAGAATACTGCTCAGCATAAAGTAAAGCGAGTGTTGCACCCCATGAGCCTCCGAACAATAACCATTTATCAATATTTAATTCTTTTCGTATAACTTCTATATCATTGAGAATATCTTGAGTTGAATTATTTTCGACAAAACCATTAGGCGTAGAACGATTGCATCCACGTTGATCAAAAAGAATGATGCGGTATTTTTTTGGATTGAAATAACGACGATGATTTTCACTACAACCTGAACCAGGTCCACCATGTAAAAAGATAACTGGGATACCTGATTCATTTCCAGCTTGTTCATAATAGACAGAATGCCCTGAACCAGATTTCAGAATATTCTCTGAAAAAGCTTCTAATTCAGGATAAAGTTCAAGCAAGTTAATTCACTTTTAGAAATAAAAAAACTTACTAAATATCACTCAAAATTTCTTTACGTTTATTATCGTATTCTTCCTGAGTAATTAATTTTTTATCTAATAATTGACCTAACGTAGCCATACGTTCTTCAATAGAGTTAGCAGAAGTAGATTGATTCGAGGAAATATCCTGAACTTCTTTACGCATACGTGCCATTTCAATGAGCATTTCACGTCGCTGCTTAGCCAATTTAGCAGCTTCCTGTTCTAATTGCTTATCCTGTTTTGTTGCAGGATTTTCTATTTTATTTTTTCTTGCAATATAAGTTTCCGCCGTAAGTTTCACATCAATAACAAACCAATTATATCTTACTCCATTTAAATTTTTATTTTTTATTCCCGTTACATTAACAGGATTTCCCTTGAATACTCTGGAAGTTTTTGTTCGATATCCTAATTTAAACGTGTACTGTACTTCCCCTCTTCCAGAAGGGTCAATTACTTTTTCTAACCCATCACTTCGAAAAAAATCGTGCTCTCCAATAATTATATTCAGTTTACCTTCTTTAAAAAATATACGGCCAACCGTATATGCTTTATTTATCATCTTTAATGCATTTGTTTTCGATGATTCCAACGCAAACATTATATCTTGTTCTGGTTTTGCATTCTTAAGCCCTTTAGGGAGTTGTTCACTCAATAATTGAATTTGTTGTATTGTAAACACGGGTTTAGTTGCTTCGTCAGATGCTAAAAAGCTGTCATCCGGTATTTCTAATGCACTTAGGGCTAGTTTTAACTCTTTTTTATTTAGTTCAACTGGATGTTCATTTTTGCCAAATTTCGATTCATCCTGCTCTGCATATTTAATATAACGATTTATTCCCAAACGCCATATTACACCTTCTTTTTCTCCATCACTTCCAAACCAGTCAATAGCTAGAACTGAACTGGAAAAAAATAACAGTGTTGTAATAAATATTGTAATTACCTGATTTTTAAATACTTTCATAATGGATATATAAATTTTATTTCCTAAATAGATTAGAGTTTATAAATGGCAGGAAGTTTACAGCAAATAAACAAACAGGAAAAATAATTAATATTACAACATGGTCGTTTGTGTGCTCCTCGACTTTGACTCCTGTGTCGTTCTCGGTCTATGTTCCAGACTCGACTCTCGGTTGCCGCTCCCGGCGCAACTCTACCTCCTCCTTCCCTGGAGTCGTACCGATTACGTCCTGTAATCGTACCTCCCGCATCCATGCGGTCGTGCTCAAACGATATTGCCTACAGGGATGTAGGCACTTAGGAATTGTAGGAACAATATTCCTGACATTACGTCCTTGTAAATAAAAAAAAGGCCTCCGAAGAGGCCTTTTGTGTTGCAGATAAATCTGCTTAACTTAACAACTCTAAATAAATTTAGAAGAAGAAAGTCAAACCAGTGGTGAAGTGATTATAATCATCTCCGGCATTGAGGTTAGCACAAGTGGCACAACCAGCTGCAACCGCATCAACATTAGCTTCTAGGTTTTCCCATACACCGTAGACGATCAAACGGCTACCGAAATACTGATTGACTTCAAAACCAATACGTTCAAGTTCAGAACCGCCTACACCAGCTGCAGCTTGAACTGTACCGTATTGGTCATTATAGCTACCATACTGAAATGCAAAAGAGGTATCGCCAAGGCTATTGAATGCTTTCTTGATACCCACTTTGAGCCAATAAGCATCAGTATCATCTTGTAATACAGAAGTATTTGCTGCATTTAGGTCTACACTTTCATGTTGATATGCTATAGAACCGAAGATACCTGTGCCCGGATCCATTAAGCCCGCTTGCATTTGGAAATTTTCAGCTTCATCCCAAGAATTCGCACCGTCAGCTTGGTTAGATTGGTTAATTGCATAACCCAAAGCCACTGATGCTTTTAAGCCACCGAGGTCACCTTTCCACTTTGCAGCAATATCATATATGTCATCGTTAGCATAACCAACTGCTACCGTTACAGGACCAAAAGCCGGTAAGTCGTAGCGGATACCATCTAGAACAGCACCGTTACAGTCAATACCAATACCTAAATTGCCTCGTAATCCGCCAAAGGTATAACAGTTCGCAAAATCACCAAATGAGGTATCGGCTGCACCACCCATAGTAGCAACAGTAGTACCACTATTAATAAGTGTACCATTACCACGGAAAATTGGAGAGATAGACGCCCATAGTGTCAATGAAGGATCTTCCAAAACCGCGATATTATCCGTAGGCATGCTTTGTTGACCTAAGGTTATTTTACCAAAGCTACCAGCAATGTGTACGTTGTGTTCAAGTACATTTAAAGTATCAGGATTCTGACCATCATCAAGTCCAAGTGTGCCTGTACCTGCAGTACCAATACCTAGTGCACCCTGCAAAGGCTCAATAGCGAGTGTAAAACCAGCCGTCAAACCACTATTAGGTAAATCAGTAGAACCATTGAGAATGACACGACTACCAAGGGTATTACCGTTATCAGCGTACGAAATAATGTCACTACCAACACCATCATCCACATAAGTCATACCTTGGTTGATCCAGCCAGAAATACCCCAGTTACCGGTATCAGCTGCTGCTTGAGAGAGAGGAAGCATCGCGGTTAAAGCGACAAGACCAGCTCCTTTTAATAATTTAGATTTATTCACTTGTATATCCTCCTTTAGGAATACATTTTCTCTAGAGATTTATTTTAAGCCTTTAATAACAAGACTTGTAACGGAAAATACAACAGTTTTACATAGGTTGCAAACATTTTTTGTATTTAAACAACAATTAATATTGACCCAAATAAAACGTTGTTTTTATACAACAGCAACTAGAAAAGTCTTTTAATTTCAATGAATACAGTCTAATTATTAATATTGACTCGATTAGCTTATTTTTATTGTGAAGCCCAATCTGTTGCATACTTACAACAATAAAAATAAATAACTAAATTTCAATAACTTAGGCTCTATTATCTAATAATTTTAACCGCCACCACGTTGATACGTACGACTAAAATTAGCTAAGAATAAGGATACATCTTCGGGAGAAAGATCTATAAAAGTAAAAACAACGTATAAAACGGGCAACTCTAATGAACCAATTTTGCGCTTATGTTCAATTCCTGGAATTACTTCTATTTTGCCGTTGGCGAAAAGTACGTTGATTTGATCATCATTACTGATTTTATAATCCACATTTTTCAATGCGATAGGTAATAAGCGATAAAAATCCTGATGAGAGATACTCATCTCTTGCTCATGTCGGTGAATCATAGTGAGTTTAGTTTAACCACCAGCAACTGGCGGCCATACTGCAAGCGTGTCACCTTCTTTGAAATTAGATTTTTCTCGTTCATCTGGCTGTAGATAAACACCGTTCAATAACACCAGATGGGCAGATTCTTTTGGTACGTTAAATTTATCTAGAATGGAAAATGCGGTTTCAGACGACGAAATATTAAGTTGCGTGGCATGTTTCTCTGAATTTTCTGGAAGGTACTGAGTTAAACCAGCATAAAGCTTTAAGGTGATTTCCATCTAAACGTCTAAATTATTCCAGCGTTATGACCTATAGCTTGAGTATTCGCAAGATAAGCTTCCATTATCCGAGTTGGATCTTTTAGTAAACGATCTTTCCACTTGCCCAATTTCAATTTAGTCTGAATCAAACCACGTAAAACACCAACATGTTGAGTTAGACCTAATGCTTGTGCGCCGACTAAAACATCATCTTCAAATTCAAGTTTCAAATATCGATATCGATTTTCATCGCACAACCTTGCTGATTCTCCACCATCAACCCCCATCCATAAACCATAGGAACTAGATATTAAACCCATCGTATCGAGTACATTCATATTAATGCAGCCCTGATGAACTGTATCTCTTCCAGCCATATTCATTGCCGCAATTCGACCATGATCCGCAGCGGTAGGTTGAATCGCTTGTACACTATACTCACCCGTTGAAAAATCTTTACCCTGACAAACATCACCGGCAGCATAAATATCAGAAACATTAGACTGCAATCGATCATTCACCAGCACACCAAAATCCGTTTCAAGTCCGCTGCCTTCAAGAAACTGAATATTTGCAGCAACACCTGTTGCGGATATTACTAAGTCTGCATCAAGAACCTTTCCATTATCCAATTTTACTTTTAGTGCGTCACCATTACCTTTCTCTATTCCTTCAATACGAGTTGATGTATGAACAGCAACTTTCTTTTCTAAACACCAATCCTTAATTAAATTACCGGCCGTCTGATCCATCATTCGAGGAACCATTCTGTCACCCATCTCAATAACAGTAAGATTCACCTTACGTAACGCTAGCGCTTCCAAAATAATACAACCTATAAAACCGGCTCCCATCAAAACAACATTAGCACCGGGTTTCGCTTTCTTAATAATGTTGCGACCATCTTCCAACGTCCAACAAGAGTGGATGCCAGGTAAGTCCATACCTTCGATTGGTGGACGAATAGGATGCGAACCCGTTGCTATTAAAAGTTTGTCATATGTAATGGGATCGTGATCTTGAAGTTGTAATGTTTTTGCTTTCGAATCAATTTGACTGACACCATCTCTAATAACATCGATTTCTTTATTACTATAATGAGAAGGATCTTTTCTAAGATAGGTACCTGACTCGTCAATTCTATCAATGATTAAATAAGGTAACGCCATACGTGAATATGGTGCTTCAGGTTCATCACCTATCATAATAATACTTGATGTCGGCTCAACTTTACGTAATGTTTCTGCAGCAATAACACCCGATGGCCCTGCTCCAACTATCACATGTTTCATCGCAATATCCCTTGTAGTCTAAAGACCAAGACGAGTTCGGGTTTCATCAGTCGGCACACCATCAGGTGTCCAACCTCTAATCTGATAATATTCAGGTAACATTTTACCTAATTCATTCACTTTGCCTTTTGCTGGTCCAGATTTTGCGATATCTTTTAACAAGCGTTTAGGTAATGTGTCATCTTTGCCCGTCAAACCGGCTGCAAGATTAAAATCGCGTTCCATTGTCCAAATACGTTCGCCTACTTCTATGCAACGCTCTGCACTCCAATCTCCTTCGCATGCCGCATCAATTTGAGGTGCTATATCTTCCATAGTCCAGGCGAACGTTGAAAATACACATATACCGGCAGAATCAACAAGTGCAGTCGCATCCTGAAAAGCTTTAACCAATTCCGCTTTGCCTTCTGTGACAAGTGGGTCAGTTTTAACGGGGATGCCCATAATTTCAGATGCCACGGTATAGCCTCTTAAGTGACAAGCGCCACGATTAGATGTGGCATAGGCAAGACCGATACCTTGAATTCCACGAGGATCATATGCAGGGAATTCTTGTCCTTTGACTGTCATAGATAATTCAGGACGACCGTATTTTTCACACAATCTTTTTGAACCCATACCTAGTTCTTTACCAAAACCTTCGCCTCTGGCAGTAACATCTGTCGCCCAAATAAGTGCTTCGGCAGATCCGAACTTTAATTCCATGCCGCCAGTATCTTCTACCGTAATTGCGCCTTCTTCAAACAATTCCATCGCAGCAGCTATCGTCGCACCAAGAGAAATAGGATCGATCGCATCTTCGTTACAGCGGAAATTTGCAAAGGTAATTGCATCGAGATCATCAACACCACAATCTGCTCCTAGTGACCAGGCATTCTCAAACTCAAGACCACCAGAATTACCATGATATTCAGGTTTATCTTTCACCGAGAAATGCGTCTTATCGACAGTAGAAACTCGCTGACAAGCGATGGTGCAACCAAAACATGCTGCATTAGTTGTCAGATTAGCTTTACCATCACCTTCACGAATGACTGTCATGGCTTCACCAGAAATGTTACCTGCGCCTTCAAACTGAACGTCTTGATGATTACGGGCTGGTAATGCCCCAACCTCGTTAATAATATTCATCAATACTTGGGTACCTAATGCGGGCAGACCTTCACCCGTCACCGCATTTTCAGCTAAGATCTTCTTTCCTGCTTGAGTTGCTTTGAAGAATTTTTCTGGGTCGTTTATGTTTCCCACTCCCCTTGTGCCGCGTATTACGACAGCCTTAAGGTTCTTGGAAGCCATAACTGTGCCTACTCCCGAGCGACCAGCTGCTCTATGTAAATCATTTACGATAGCGGAATATAAACAACCACTTTCCGCTGCTCGTCCAACTGCTGCAATACGTAAGAGAGGGTCTTGATGTTTTGTATGTATCAGTTCATCAACTGCCCAAACCGATTTTCCCCAAAGGTCATCAGCAGGAATCAACTCGGCTTTTTCATTTTCAATATATAAATACACAGGTTTTGGAGATTTTCCTTCAAAAATCACCATATCCCAACCTGCATTTTTCATTTCATTACCAATGTAACCGCCTGAGTTTGAACAAGCGATAGCACCCGTTAATGGGCTTTTAGTAACAACAGAATATCGTCCAGCAGTTGATGCCATTGTTCCGGTTAATGGACCGGTGGTCATAATCAATTTATTTTCAGGACTTAATGCATCGCACTTAGGATCAATTTCTTCAACCAGGTATTTCGTGGCTAATCCGCGTTGTCCTAAATAATCATTTGCCCACTTCATATTCAAAGGTTCATTGCTTATTGAACCGTCCGTTAAATTCACTCTTAAAACATTTCTTGTCCAAGCCATTATTTTATTCTCCCACGCTTATGCATTTTCTTGAGGAAGGTTTTGTGCTGCATGAGCACGCATTCTTTCCAAACCACTATGATCAGAATCAACATAGGTAATTGCTTGTGTAGGACAAGCCTTTGCACACTCAGGATCACCACCACATAAATCACATTTATATACTGTTCCGGCATCTTGATTATAATTAATCGTGCCGAATGGACAGGCTATGGTACAAACTTTACAGCCGACACAAATATCATCGATGACTTCTTTTGCGCCAGTTGCTTCATTGATAACGATAGCTTCGACAGGACAAGCGTGCATACACCAGGCTTCTGTACACTGTGTGCAGGTATAAGGTACAAAACGTCCTTCTTCGTGGAATGTAAAAATTTTTATACGCGACTTGGAAGGATTAAACACACCTTCGGCTTGATAAGAACACGCCATTTCGCATTGCAGACAACCAGTACATTTTTCTGGTTCTATCTGTAAAGACCTGAGTATAAACATACTCCTCTTGTGATTATTTCTTACATTTGAATTCTAACGATTCAATATCAATCAAACTTTTTATGGCTATAAAACATGAATTTAATTCATGATTTAATTGAGTATAAACTGTATTTTTTCGATATCAGCAAAATATGTAACTCATTACCTAATAATTTTTCTTTTAAAATTAGTATGTTGCAAAATGCAACGCTTAAAGATAAAAAAATGAACCCAAACATACTATAATGCTTCAGTAATACATTTAATAAAAAATAACCATCGTAATCATCAAGGATACATAAATGTCGATGCTAGAAACGACTAAAACTTTCATTCCACAAAATCCTCATGCAGCGATACATACGGTTGCGAATATTTGGGAAAAATTTGTTGGTACTGGTGAGTTAAACGATACTCGTCTTCGTCCCGTTATCGCTGATCGATGGCTACGATGTCGTGACTTGGGTATCAACCCACTAAATAGTCGTGCTCAATCTGTCATTTCCAATGAAGAAATTGAAGATAGACTGCATTCTGAAAATTTGGGCATTTCTGGTAAGAATATTCTGGATAGAATGTCTGATACGGTAAAAGATACAGGACACGTTATTGTTCTGGCAGACAAATCAGGAAGAATTATTTATTCAGTCGGACATCAACAGGTTCAGGATCGTCTGGATAAAATTAACTTTAGACCGGGTAGCGAATGGAGTGAAGATATTGTTGGTCCAAACGGCGTTGGTACACCACTTACATTAGGTCAACCTGAACTCGTGCTAGGCTCAGAACATTTTTGTCAGGGTTGGCAACCCTGGGTTTGCTACGGTGCTCCCATACATAACCCAAGTAATCGTTCCGTACTTGGCTGTATCGATATTACCGGCCCTGCAGATAAAGTGTGTATTGAAGCAATGGCATTAGCAATATCGATAACCCAGTCTATTGAATCAGACTTATCAGTCACTCAACTTAAAAGACGAGAGAAATTACGCCAGGGATATCGTAATTTTCAAGTGAAATGGCCAAACAACGCATCACTTGCAATAGATGAATTTGGATACGTTATAGACATCAACGCTCAAGCTTACTCATTTTTAAATAATTCAGGACATATGTTAAATCAGCCTGTTGATTCCTTTTTCCCTGAACTTTCAGCGACGATTCAAGAATGTCTTAATGATGGATTGGAAAAAGAATGTGAGATGGAAATAAAGCAAGTATTCTCTGATCATGTACGCTTACTTGTAAAACCTTTTAAAATAAAAAGACAGACCATGGGCTGCTTTATAATGATATTAGATAAGAATAGTCACCATCATGCCTCTACCAGCCTTCAATCAAATGAAGATGAAATAATAAGAAGAGCTTTGAAACAAACAGAAGGAAATATCAGTAAAGCCGCCAGAATTTTGAATATTGACCGCACAACAATATATCGCCGACGTAAAAATTGGCAGCAATAACGATTAAACCCTGACTCATTTTAAAAACAGGCATTTTTCCTATCCTGTTTTGATTGAATTTATTTTATATTCTATTGTCTTATTAATTACTTCAGCGGGTAATTCCCAAACTTATGAATTTTAAGTATTTCTTTCAGAAATCCATATTTATTACTTATATCATGTCTATTCACTTGAAAAATATCGGGAAACACTATGTTAAAAAAAACCATTAATACAATTTTGTATAGCCTGATTGCGATACTTTCACTATCCGAAGTAGTTTTTGCTGAAATAATCGAAGTCAATTTCGCCTATGTCGGAGAAGTAGAGCACCCTGCACTGCTTGGCGCTAAACAAGGTTTGGAAGAATCAAATTTACAAGGTCAGTTTCTAAATCAAAAATATAATCTTGATGTTGTTTCAGCAAACGATATTTCGTCGCATGCTTTTTCTAAATATATCGCTATATTAACAGCCGTTGATACCGACACTTTTAAAACCTTAACTACAAAGTTACCCGACACACCTATCTTTAATCTTTCTCTTAACGACGACGATCTCAGAACAGCATGTATCAAGAATGCTTTGCATATTATCCCAAGTACCAGTATGACAGCAGATGCTTTAGCACAATGGAATCAAAAAAGTCCTGATTCAAAAGCAAGTGCTCAAGCATGGCATCCTGATTTTGTGAAATTTGCTGCTCGTGATTTGAATAAACGCTTTATGAAAAATCAAGAGATGGCAATGGATGATTATTCATGGGCAGGCTGGGCTGCTGTAAAAATGACTTCAGACACTGTTGCAAGAACACAAATAACTGATCCAGCAAAGATGTTAAATTATCTTAAAACCGAACTTGCTTTTGATGGTCAAAAAGGAGACACCATGAATTTCAGAGAAACTGGACAATTACGCCAACTAATATTGTTAGTTGAAGACAACAATATTGTTGCCGAAGCGCCGGTTCGTGGTATTGCGAAACCACCTACCTTGGATAGTCTTGGAACATTGCACTGTGAAAAATGACTAATAAATAAATGAATTCAAACATATCAGGAGTTATACAGATGAAAACACAACATTGGCTATCATTGTTACTATCGGTTTTTATAACGATGAGCGTAAATGCTGCACCAACAGGGCGAATTTTTATTACAAATGAAAGAGGCAATTCCGTTTCTGTCATTAATGGTTCAACGCTTGAAGTCGAAGCAACTATTGAAATTGGCGAACGTCCTCGAGGCATCGGTCTTTCACCTGATGGCAGTGAACTCTATGTTGCAGTAAGCGAAGAAAATAAAATCAAGGTGGTTGATCCTGTATCGTTAAAAATTATTCGAGAATTTGAAGCGGGCTCTGATCCTGAAACATTTGCTGTTCATCCTAACGGTAATATTTATATTTCAAATGAAGATGAAGCAAAAGCATCTGTCATCGATCCAAAAACAGGCAATTTAATTACTGAAATTAAAGTAGGATTGGAACCGGAAGGTGTTGCAATTTCTCCTGATGGCAAGCGTGTTATCGTCACCAGTGAATCAACCAACATGCTGCATGTCATTAAAGCACCTGAAAATGTTATAGAAAATAATATCCTTGTCGGCTCTCGACCTCGCGCTGCAACGTTTACCCAAAAAGGTGATATTGCCTATGCGACAGCGGAGATTAGTGGCGAGGTTATTAAGGTAGATATGAATAGTGGCAAAATCATTAAAACCGGTAGTACTGGTGATAGTGAATCAAAACCGAAAGATGTTGTTTTAAGTAAAGATGAAAAAGTGGTTTATGTAGCTGGTGGTCGCGCAAA
Organism: Gammaproteobacteria bacterium; assembly: GCA_041689615.1. GTDB lineage: Bacteria > Pseudomonadota > Gammaproteobacteria > Eutrophobiales > Eutrophobiaceae > UBA7359. Next base: position 44,290 of record JBDNFW010000033.1, read on the forward strand.
CAAAGTCATTGTTATGGATGCGGACACACTTGAGATTATTAAAGGCATTCCTGTCGGCAAACGTGTCTGGGGATTAGCAATAAGCAAAGACGGCAAACATGTTTTCAGTACGGATGGTGTAAGCAATACAGTTTCAGTTATAGACACCGGTAAAAACGAAGTAATAAAAACAATTGAAGTCGGTGAATTTCCTTGGGGTGTAGTTATTAACGACTAATATACGAAAACATCAAACATCAAACAGCAAAAGGTGCTGTTATAAAAACAGCGCCTTTATGCTTGAATAATATTATATCTAATAGCTATCCTCGCAATATCAGCGACAGTAGCAACATCAAGTTTATTCTTTATTTGCGTACTGTAATTAGCAACAGTTTTATAACTAAGTGAAAGTCGCTTTGCAATCTCGCTGGTATTTAAACCTTCTGCCAACATACAAAAAATTTCAAATTCACGAGTAGAAAAATCAGACAATGGCGAGTCCTTTCCTCTGGATTTTTCAATGGCAAGTCTTTGTGCAAGTTCAGGATCAATATACTTCTCTCCTCTTGAAAGCCGTTTTATCGCATCAACAAGTAACTGAGGGGCAGTGCTTTTAGTAATGTAACCACTGGCTCCTGCTTGCAAGGATTGTTCAACAAAAATTATTTCTTCATGCATACTAAACACAAGAATTTGTGTTTTATTGTCGTGTGCATGAATACGCTTAATCGCTTCTATCCCGCCTATACCGGGCAAAGAGAGATCCATGACGATCACATCGATCTCATTAATATCATGTAATCGACACGCTTCCTCGCCACTATTCGCCTCAGCGACAACCTCAATTTCCGGAGAGTTTTTTAATAACATTTGATAACCGGCACGAACAACAGCATGATCATCAACCAACATAACTTTTATCTTATCGCTCATAAATTAATCCTTAAATAATTACGGGAACAATTATTTCTATTTTTATTCCTTTAGCAGTTTCACTTGTAAGTTCAAATGTTCCGCCATTCATTTCAATACGTTCTTTCATACCAGGCAGGCCCAAACCTGACATTGTTTTATTTTCATCTAATCCAACGCCATCATCTTCGATAGTTAAGTTAATTTTCTCTTCTCCATCAGCTATAAACTTATTCATTGATATTGAAACTTGACTGGCATGTGAATGTTTTAGCGCATTCGTTAAACTTTCCTGAATAATTCTAAATAAACTGATGTTTAATGATTCTGATAAGTCAGAAGGAATATCAGAGAATGAAAAATGGCAAAAAATATCATCTTGTCGGCTATTCCAGTCGTCAATCATATTTTGTAAAGCTTTAATCAACCCAAGTTCATCAAGTACTGAAGGACGTAATCTATGCATCATATTTTTTGCCACTTGATAAATATGATCGGAGTACTGAACAATTGTTTTCACACTTGAATCTATATGCTCTTTGTCAGGCGCTTCTCTATTCGATATCGCAACTGCAACCGCTTTTATAGCTGCAATGGTTTGCCCAAGTTCGTCATGTAATTCTTGAGCAAGATGCCGCCGTTCTTCTTCCTGAATTTCGAGAGAACGTTGCGTTAACAATTTATTTTTTGCTTTACTCTCCAGCAATACTTTTGCCATATGATTAAACTGCTGGGATATTCGATCAAGTTCAGGCAAACGAAAATGCGGCAACTCTAATTGATAATGTCCTTTTTCAATTCCGGACAACCCTTCCAGAATAGTATCGATAGGAGCCAGATATTTTCCTATCACAATATAGAGCAATAAATTTGCAAGAATGATAAAAACAAATAACAAAATTAGTATGCCACGAACTTCAGACCATGTTTCATCAATTTCATCAGATGGATCTGCTCGAATAATAACTCCCGTTGGTGCGACCATAGGATTATAAAACCATTGACGTATTTCCGTTGGTGGTGGCTGAACAAGTCGAACGAACCAGTCTGGCGCATTCGTATTACTTAATACATTAAACTCTTTGTTTGGCATTAATGTCGTTGTAGGGTTATGTATATCAATATACAAATGCCGGGTTTGATCAAGTTCAGACAAATTTTGTAATATTTTTAACTGCTTACTATCATTCTCTTCTGATGATTCAGAACTTAACGCTATCTGAATTAATTTAAGAGCAAGGTGAGCTGTAGATTGAACTTCATATTGTACTGATTTTCGCGCATTTGAAATAATGTAGAAACTACTGCACGCGAATAAAGTGATAAATAGCAAGGTGATCAGAAAATTTAACCTGACTCTAAGACTCATTAACTATTTCACCTATGATTAAAGAATTTAGCCGTAAAGCCGATTAATTGCTGTAGCGAATAAAATTGTATATTAATAACGATATTACTAGTTTTGTGTATTAATATTGCATATTAATTTACAATACGACTATCAATTATTCAGTAACTATATAATAAATTAGGAAAAATTCCTTATGGATAAGCCTACTAAATCCTGTTTTTCAGCACTTATTCTTAGCTTGGTGCTAGCCAACGTCTCGGCCGCAGAAACTGCACCTCTAAAATCAGCAGTTGAAACCAAATTGGAAGCGCAAAAAGATCTCATTAGTTCACAGAAAAAAGTCGATTCTTTGGTAGATAAAACAAAAGATTCTGCTCAGGAATATCGTGATGCGCTGCGTAAATCCGATAGCCTCGACACTTACAACAAACAATTAGCGAAGCTAATAAAACAGCAAAAAGTCGATCTAGCGTCTATTCAACGCCAACTTGATAATGTTGAAGAAACACAACGTAACATTGTGCCACTAATGCTCAAGATGATTGATACACTTGATAAATTTGTCAGTCTTGATTTGCCCTTTCTTCGAGAAGAAAGACAACAACGTATCTCTTTTTTAAAACAAATCATGGATCGCCCCGATGTAACACTGCCCGATAAATATCGTCGTATAATGGAAGCCTATCAAATTGAAATGGAATACGGCCGCACAATAGAAACCTATACCGACACCGTCAAAATGGATGGTCAGGAATACACCGTTGATATCTTACGTGTAGGCCGACTTCTGATAACGTTTCAAACTCTGGATGGTGCGCAGAGTGGTTTATGGGACAAAGAAGCCAAATCGTGGCAAAAACTTTCTTCTGAATACAATCGTTCTATTCATCAAGGCTTACAAATAGCAAAAAAACAGGCGCCGCCTGAGCTAATTAAATTGCCTGTCAACGTGGCAGGGAAATGATCATGAATAAAACCATCATATTAAGCCTGCTTTTATTTTTTACACCATCATTTGCAGCAGAACCGAATAGCTTGCAAGAATTATTAGAGCAAGTAAAAGCAGATCGTGTGCAGGAAAAACAAGAACTGGAAAAGCGAGAACTTAAATTTAAAAATGCACATAACAAGCAAAAACAACTACTGAGTGCTGCTTTAAAAAAACTCGAAGACAATGAAAAACGTAGTGAAACGCTAAGAAAGAACTACGAAACTTATGATCAAACTATCTCCCGTCAAAATATCATTTTAAAAGAAAAGATGGGGGCGCTGGGAGAACTGGATGGCATTGTTAAACAAATTGCTGGCGACCTTGATAGCATTATCGATTCATCTTTAGTTTCAGCACAAAAACCTGACCGTGACAAAATTCTGGACGTTCTATCAAGCCGTAAAGAATTGCCTTCACTGGAAGAGTTAGAAGAGCTCTGGATTTTGGCAATGGATGAAATGGTTGAATCAGGCAAAATTGTCACCTTCCCAGGAAAAATAGTCACTGCTGCGGGAAATGAAATAGAACAGGATGTAACTCGTATTGGTGTGTTTAATGCCGTATCAAAAGGTCATTTTCTAAGAAACTTACCTGAAACGGGCAAGTTGATCGAACCGGGCAGACAACCCGGGCAACGTTATCAAAATATGGCTAAAGAACTAGAAAATGCCAGTTCAGGAATTCATGCTTTTCCCATTGACCCTACAAGCGGAGCCATGTTGGCACTGCTTGTACAAGAACCGACATGGAAGGAACGTATCATACAGGGTGGTTTTATTGGTTACGTCATCATGTTTCTTGGTTTAGTTGGTGTATTGATTTCATTAGAACGACTCATCGTTTTAGTACTCACAGGTCGCAAAGTTCAAAAACAATTAAAAAGTAAAAAACCCGGCGACAATCCACTCGGACGTATTATGCAAGTTTATGAAAATAATCCAGATGTCGGTACGGAAACACTAGGACTAAAACTGGACGAAGCCATATTAAAAGAATTGCCAAGAATACAACGAGGATTGGGCGCACTTGCCCTACTCGCAGCCGTTTCACCACTGTTAGGTTTACTCGGAACAGTAACCGGTATTATTGAAACCTTTCAGTCCATTACTTTACACGGAACCGGCGATCCTCGCGTTATGTCAGGCGGGATATCTCAAGCCTTGGTAACAACAGTAATGGGTTTACTCGTCGCTATACCTTTATTGTTATTTCATGGTTTTCTTTCTGCCAAAAGCAATACTTTGATTCAAATTCTAGATGAGAAAAGTACAGCATTCGTTGCTTTACTTGCTGAAATTAATCGTATTCGAAACAATGTTTGATCAAATTGACATCTTGCGAGATTTTTTTCATAAAGGCGGTCCTGTCTTAACAGGTGTATTTTGTCTATCCATTTTTTTATGGATACTCATTCTTGAACGATATTATTTTCTATATAAAGTCTATCCAAATCGACTGGATACAATTGTGCAGCAATGGCAACGTCGACGCGAACACTCATCATGGTATGCCTTAAAAATACGGGATGGATTTTTAAGTGAAATCTCCATTGCACTGAAACACAACCTGATTCCGATACAGGCATTAACCGGAATATTACCTTTATTAGGATTGTTAGGGACCGTAACCGGAATGATTGCCATTTTCGAAGTCTTGAATGTTTTTGGTAACGGTAATGCGCGTGGCATGGCCGATGGAATTTCAAGAGCACTGCTTCCTACAACAGCGGGATTAGTTACTTCTATTATTGGTATCTACTTTAGCGCAGATCTGAACAAACGCGCCAAAACAAAAGAGTTACATGCAAAAGAATTATTAGCACACAATTAATTATGAGACATACACATTCAAAACAGGAAACAGCCGCTGAGAGCGTTAACATGACGCCGCTAATCGACATGGTTTTTATTTTGTTGATTTTCTTTCTGGTCACAGCTTCATTTACTAAAGAATCAGGAATTGATGTGGATAGACCTACCGCTCAAACAGCCGTCAGAGAAGAACAAGGCAGCATGATTATCGGCATAAATAAAAATGGCGAAATCTGGATGGAAAATCAAAAAATTGATTTGCGTGCCGTTCGTGCTCATGTAGAACACAACCATGCACAAAACCCGGAAGGTACTGTAATTATTCTTGCTGATGAAAATTCCAGAACAGGATTAACCGTTGAGGTGTTAGATCAGGTACGTTTGGCTGGAGTAACTAATGTTTCGATCGCGGCATCTAAAGAATAATTAATCTTTACCTATTGCGACTCATGCAATTATCGAAATCAAATATTCTTAACGCTTCAAAGACACCAGCTTTAATTCTTATTGCTTTATTTTTTAACGTTGTAATATTTATCCTAATCCAGCAACTTGTTAGTAAAGAACACGGACTCAATATAAAACTTACTGACGTTAATCTAGTAGAGTTTATTCGCTTTGAACAAAAACCTGAGCCGCCAAAACCTAAACAGGAAATTGAGGATATAGAACAACCACCACCAGAAAAGGAACCTCCTCCACCAGACGTACCTGAACCTCAAATTGAAAAAGCACAAACCATGGAAATGGATTTAGCATTGCCGGAAATAGATATCCCATTATCTTTATCAGGCACACCTTATCTTGGTGATTTCGCAAAAAGCACTAAAAAAGGATCTGCCATAGGCAAACCGACAAAACCTGTAATTGATACTAATGTTGTTCCAACATTAAGAATACCTCCGGTTTATCCAGCGCGTGCACTACGCAGCGGTATCGAAGGTGTCGTCACTGTCGAATTTACAATTGCGATTGATGGCTCTGTCAAAGATCCTGTTATCGTTAAATCTAAACCACCGAAAATTTTTGATAAAGCGGTTCTAAAATCTATTTCCAAATGGAAATTCAATCCCGACATGGTGAATGGTAAACCCGTTGAGAAACGTGCACGACAAGATGTGACATTTAAACTGGAACGATGAAAACATTTATTAAAAATAATAATTTAGCGTTCGTATTTACTACGATCATTTTATTTTTCTGTAACTATTCAGTTTCAGCAAAAGAAGACGCTTATTTGTTAGATGCAAATACTCATTCTGCATTGGCTGAGATCCATAAAGACATGGAAGAGGGGAAAAATACTGAAGCACTTAAAAAACTAAGTAAACTCGTCTCGACAGATAAGATAAAAGATTATGATGCTGCTGTTGTTTATCAAATAATGGGCTTTGCTGAAAATGGTTTAAACAATTTTAAAAATGCGGCAGAGTATTTTGTTAAGGCCTTATCTTTAAATGCTCTTCCTGAGAACGTTACTCATGAACTTCAATACTCAACTGCTCAATTATTAATTCATATTGAAAAACCAAAAGAAGGTTTAGCTTATCTTGCAAAGTGGTTTTCTAATGAACCGCAACCGAAAGATGATGCACATATACTTGCAGCAACAGCTTATTATTACACTGAAAACTATGAACAATTGATAGTGCATGTTGAAAAAGCCTTGTTACTTAATAAAAAACCTCCTTTAAACTGGCATGAGCTTTTATTGGCTGGATACTATGAAACTAAAGATTATAAAAGTGCGGCAAACACACTTGAAAATATTATTGTCCAATATCCTGAAAAAACAAATTACTGGTTACAGCTCGCCGGAATTTATCAACAACTGAATGAAGATAAAAAAGCATTAGCCCTATACGAACTTGCTTATACAAAAGAATTATTAAATAAAGACGAGATTGTTCAATTAGCAAAAAGTTACTTGTATCTGGAAATGCCTTTTAAAGCAGCGACACTACTTGAAAAAGAAATGGCCATTGGCGATATAGAACCCAATAAAGAAATGCTGAGTCTATTAGTCGATAGCTGGATATTGGCGCAAGAGAATGAAAAAGCCAAATCTGTATTCAAGGAAATTATTAAAAAATTTAATGCTGACACAGCTCGACTTCGTTTAGGTCAACTCTATCTTGATTCTGAAGAATGGAAAAATGCGGTTGAAGTATTAAACATAAAACTTCAGTCAGATAATAAAACCTTAATCGCGAAAGTAAATCTTTTATTAGGCATCGCTCAATATCATTCTGACAATTTATCTGATGCAACGCGGGCTTTTACTAATTCTCTATCCGATGCATCAACTGAAGAACAGGCTAAATGGTGGTTAGAGCATTTAAAGAAAACGTCAGAAGCAATGCAAAAAAGCTAATTCAACAAACTACTGAACCGCTTCCAATACATTTATTACATCTCTAGCCGTCTGCAATCTCTCTACTGGTTTTTTCGCCAATAGTAAATCCACAATGTCCTGATATTGTTTCAAGGCACTTGGCAGTCTAGGAATAGGTGCATGTACATGCTGATAGATTAACGCCGCAGGTGATGCAGCAGTATAAGGTTTATCTCCGGTCAATAATTCATAAAATAAAACACCCAGGCTATAAAGGTCGGTGCGTGCATCAACCACATCACCTTCTCCTTGCTCAGGACTCATATAATGCGGCGTCCCTAGAATTTGTCCCATAGTCGTAATGTCATTCACTTCACCTATTTTTTTAGAAATACCAAAATCAGCTAAAGAAAGACTATCATCACCACGGAACATTAAATTTGCTGGCTTGAGATCTCTATGCACAACATTGATTGAGTGAATTTGTTCCAAACCATAAGCGATATGTGTCGCATAAATAACTGCAATCTCATGATTTAGACCTAATTCAGCACGTTGTTTTAAATCACCTCTTGAAAAAAACTCCATCGCTATATAGCCGTACTCATCTGTTAAACCATGATCATAAATTTTTACAACAAAAGGCGAATTCAATTCGGCAATAAGATTTGCTTCCTGAATAAATCGTTTAATCAATTTTGGTTCATTAACACGTGTTAAATCAAGCACCTTTAACACGACAGTCATTTTATCTTTGACTCGTTCTGCTAAATAAACTTTTGACATCGCACCTTCGCCAATCATTCGAACAAACTTGTATCCGATATCCAGTCCAGTGTCTGGCACATGATCTTTCTTGCGTACTTTTTGAATTATCTGAGTTGCATTGTTGAGGTCACTATTTAAAGAAGTATCCGAACGTTTTGAAAACTCCAACGCTTCAGCAACCATTTCCGCTATACGCTTAGGCTTAATATCAACTTTATTAATATAATCAGCAGCACCTAACTTGATTGATTTAACGGCGACATATTCATCGCCTTCAGCGGTCAGAACGATCGTCGGAGGAAAACCAGGTTTATTCCTAAACTCTTTTAGCCACTTCAAACCATCTTCATTTGGACCAAGTTTATAATCCAAAAACAAGATGTCATACGAGGTCCAATCAAAGTTTTCTGGCGGCTTACCCAAGTTATCAAAATCGTATTCGACAATTTCAACGTCCTTCAGCTCTTTATTCAGATATAGCCTCAGTAAGGCTCTGAAATCGCTAGAATCATCAATTATTAATATTTTCATGATATTGAGTTGGGGTTATTCTTAAGAATATAAATGAAGTTTATTTAAAAAATACATTTAATTCAATTAATTCAATTAATTATAGACTAAAAATCAAGTTAATTCTGGGTTTAACCCGACTAGTATTAGGTAATTTGCTTAATTATAAGCGATTAAACTTGCCAAATTTGAGCATCACAGTTGGCATAATCAGTAAATTCAAAATAGTTGAAGAAGCCAATCCACCAATAATTATCGCCGCCATTGGTCCCATTATCTCTCTGCCCGGATTATCGCTACCAATAGCAATCGGTAACATAGCCAATGCTGTCACTAAAGCTGTCATCAAAATCGAAGGTAAACGTTCCTGCGCACCTTGAATGGCAACCTCAAGATTCCACGGCAATCCCTCTTTTTGAACCAGATATTGATAATGTGAAGCCAACATAATTGAATTACGTATGGTAATACCAAATAGCGTGACAAAACCAACCAAAGAACCTACAGATAAACTTCCGCTGGTAATTAATACTGCTATCACTCCACCAACTAATGCAAAAGGTAAATTGACCAACATCAATATGACATTACGAAAATTACCAATAGCGATATAGACCAGCATCATGACAACGGCCATGACTAACAAAGATAAGATTAGTAATTCTTCTTTTGCCTTTGCTTGTTCGATTGCCGCACCGGTAAATTCAGGATAAAGCTCCGCGTTGAATTTCACTTTTTCAAGTACCGTCTTTTCGAGTTCATCCATAAAACCAACAATGTCACGACCGACAACACTACTAGTAATACTTTGTAAACGCTGTCCATTCTGATGCAAGATATTGTAGCGCCCACTTTGTTGTCTTATATCTGCAAACTCTTCTAACGGTAATAATAATCCGCCTGCCGTTTTTATGGGTAGCTGACGCACATCTTCAAGTACTTGACGTTTTGCTTCTGGCAAAATAACTGTCACATCAAAAATACGATTGTCTTCCTGATACTTTCCAACAGACAAACCTTCAAAAGAAATTTTCAAACTATTAACAATATCTAATGGTGCAAGACCGTATTCTTTAAGTTTTTCTAATTTTAATGCAATCTGTAACAAAGGCGTTTCTGATGATGATTGCACCAATACACCACTAGCACCTTCAATTGTTTTCATTACTTCTGCTACTTCGGTTGCTTTCCTGTCAAGCGCGTCAAGATCATTACCATAAACATTTACTACTATCGGTGTCGTATATCCCGAAATCGTTTCATTAATTCTTTCAGATAAAAAGTTATGTGCTTCAAAACGCAAGCCTGGAAATTCATCAAGTGTATCTCGAATAGCATCTAAAACGTCCTGTTGCTCTGAACCACTTAAGCTACTACCCAAATCAACTTCATATTCACTGTAATGACTGCCAAACGTATCCGCGCCTCGCTCGGCTCTACCTGCCCACTGAGAAACTGAAGTCACACCCGGGATATCAAGAAACAATTTAGTTAAATGATTACCAACACGTATCGATTCTTCTAAAGATGTGCCAGAAACACTGGAGGTATGAACAATATAATGTCCTTCACGAAGGTTAGGAATAAATTGCCCACCCACACTTGGTAAAACTGAAATTCCTGCAACACAAAACAACGCGGTTGTAATTAAGACCAGATAGGGCGATTTCGATATTAACGTCAGAGCTTTCGTATAAAGCGGCTGTATAAGTTTAATCAATGGCGGCTCGATATTCTTCAATTCATCTTTTGCCAAAAAGATATAACAAAGTGCCGGCGTAACAGTTAGCGCGACCAACAAAGACATCATGATCGATAATATGTAAGCCATACCTAATGGCTCAAAAAGCCTGCCAGTAATACCACTAAGATTTAAAAGAGGAACAAAAACCAATGCCACAATAAAACTGGCATAAACAACTGAACCACGTACTTCCATTGAAGCGTTATAAACCACTTCTTTCATAGGCAACGGATTAGCTAGCAATTTATTTTGGCGTAAACGTCTGAATATATTTTCAGTATCGATAATCGCATCATCAACGACTTCACCAAGAGCAATCGCTAAACCACCAATCACCATAATATTTAGATTCACACCCATCTCCAGCAATATCAATATTGCTGTTAACAAAGATAACGGAATTGCCATGACAGAAATAAACGCTGTCCTGAAATTAAATAAGAATACTGCTAAGACAATAATGACAAACATACCGCCAACTAATAAATGGCCGGTAATGCTGCTAACAGATCGTTCTATATAATTTGCAGGTCGAAATAAAGTTGGATGAAGTTTAATATCATTTTCGGCAAATATTTTATCAAGCCCTTGTATTGCACTCTCAACGGCATTGGAAACATTTAACGTATTCGCTCCGTATTGACCAATCACCATCAACACGACACCCTCTTCACCCATAACGGAACCTTTGCCAAAAGCAGGTTCAGCGCCATAATCAATATTAGCTACATCACCAAGCGTAATACTTAGTCCATCGATATGCTTAACAACAACTTGTTCCAATTCATCTTTTTGCTCAGGCAATCCAGTAATACTTAATGTTAAACGTTGATTATTATTTTCAATAAAACCCGCGCCAAAAATACCGGTCGCTTTTTTTGCTGCTTCTGCCACCTCGTTAATGCCTAAGTCGTATTCTCTTAACTTTTCTTCATCAATCTGAATTTGCAGTTGTTTTACTTCTCCACCAAACACATTGACATCGGCAACACCCGGAACACTTAAAATAGTGGGGACAAGATTCCAATCGACGACACTTCGTAATTCCATCAAGCTCTTACTTGATGAAGTGACACCCATCGTTAAAATTGTTGCCGACGAAGACGCCATTGGTACAGGCACAGCAGGTCCGACACCTTCTGGTAACAAATTAGTTAAACCTGCCAGTCTTTCCGAAACTAATTGTCGATTACGATAGATATCCGTATCTTCTTCAAAGTAGACATTAACAATCGACAAACCTTGAAGTGATTCAGAGCGCACATGATCAATACCAATCAAACCTGATAATGTCGTTTCTATCGGTCGCGTTACAAGAATCTCAACCTGCTCGGTTGAATAGCCGGGCGCTTCTGTTTGGACAACAATTAAGTTGGGAGAAAATTCAGGGAAAATATCAAGCCCAGCGCGTGATAAACGATAAACACTATAAATCATCAAAAGTGTTGCTAAGGCAATCACCACACCGCGAAAATCAATAGCAAATCTAACTAAAGCGGAAAGCATGATTAAATGTTAAACGAAGGATAAAAATGCTTATTATGGAAAGCGAGCAAGATATAGTGCGAGGCGTCCCGCAACGAAACGCGAGACATATCATTAAGATAGGCGAGCGTTGAGTGAGGACACAACGAAGCAATATGTCTGCGCAGTTTCATAATAAGTATTTTTTTAGTCGTCTTCTTCATCGGGTATGGCCCATTTGAACTCTTCCGATAATAAAGTTTGTCCACCATGCGTAACAACTAGATCATCACTAATAAGATGTTCATTTACCAACAACCATCCTTTGTTTATTTTTTTCGCATTACCCAATGGTTTACGCAAAAAAAGTGTTTCATCATGTTTTAAATATATCCATGGTTCATTGGCATACCAAACAACGGCACTCTCCGGAATAAACAAACCTTCAATCTCTTCAGCATTCTCATCAACCCATGCAAATAACTTCATTCCTGTTCTTATTTTCCTAGACTCAAGCAAATAAAGATAGCTCTCCCCATATAATGGATTGCTAACGTGATTAGCTTGATCAAGATACGATGCCTCTATAGCTGAATCTCTTTCGTTAACATGACTTACAAATACTTTTTGTTGCTTGTAATCTAGTGTCTTATTTTTTGGCATCGACAACAAGACAAGCTTGTTTTTGTTTGATGCTAATAAATCGAAATCTGAACGTTTGTTTTCATCAAGCAGGTAACTGGCCAACTCATTTCCCCATGATGATTTAACTTTATATTTAATACTAGCCAAGGCAGTATTAATCGCGCTTAGCTGCGATGACTTAAGATCCCGATCAGCACGGCTTTTATCTAAATCACGTGCAGAAAGACTTTTAGCTTTATGTAAAGCTTCTGCGCGTTGCAAAATTTTATTATGATTATGTAAATCATTAATTAGAATATTCTGCTCAGCCAAAGCTGCTTCATACTCTGCCTTTAAAGAAACTAATGATTCAACATCAATAACTTCAGCATAGGCCAGTGTTTCTTGTTTGAAAAACATGCGTTCCACTTGATCCGACACAATGCCTGAGGCTTCGACAGCTTCTTCATCAAGCTGCAATGCTTTAAAACCATCTACAATAATGACTTTACTTTTTTCTTCATCGCTAGCATCAACTTCCTCTTCATTTGATATTAATTCATTAACTAAATTTCCACCCAAATCGGAAGTTTGTACAAATATAAATATCGCTAAACAAATAACGATGAAAATCAGAAAAACTTTAATTAATAGCTTCATTTATTTCTTTCTCTTCTACAAAAGTTAGCCACGATGAAACAATTTCATTTACCTCTGATTCACGATGGGATTTCTGCAACAGGTGTTCTAATTCATGCATAGCATCAATAGCTTCATAATAAATTTCTATTTGCGCTTGTTTCGCTTTATAAAACTCCATTCTATTTCTTAACAGTGTGACGCTATCAATACCACCAATCTCAATTTGATTATTTATCTCACTCGCTCGCTCTTCTATTGATGCGATTATTTCATCACTAATATCAAGTGTGTTTTTATGACGTAATATAGAGTTATATTTCATATAAAGTGAGTTCAATAAGTTTTTTTGCAACACAACTACTTCACGTTGTTTTATTTTTCTATCTTCAAGTGCGCTTAATATATTTAAATTTTGCTCTGTATTTTTAAAGAACGGTAAAACCCATGATGCACCTAACGCCCAAATATTGTCCGACTGGTCAAAGATAAAACCGGGAGACAGCACTATATCCGGATATTGGCTTTCAATTTCTAACCTTAATTCCGCTTCAGATTGCGCATAGTCATTCAATACCATTGCCATTTCTAAATGATTATCCAACAACATCGATTGCAAACTGGAAATATCAGTCTCGATTATGTCTGATTGTTTATAAATACCTTTGGTTAACGATAATGGATTAATGTATTCAATATCGACAGAGTCATATTCAGAATAAGAAAGATTAGATAATGCCAATAAATCATCTTTGTTTTCCTGAAAAATATTTTCTTGCAACGTTAATTGAAATAAACGTTGTTGTAACTCAAGCTTTATCGTACTGATTTCAAACTGACTCGCCGCACCTAATTCGTATTTTTTCTCTAGTTGTTCTAACAAGTCTTTTAGAACGTCGATCTCATTTTCTATTTCTGTGATTTTTGTCTTCGTCACAATATAGAGGTGATATTGTTCTTCAAGACGACCGAGTTTTTCAAACGCGAGTTTCGTTATTGCTAATTTCGCATTTAGCAAATCAACATTTGCTCTAGCCTGCCTAGCCTCGCGTTTGCCCTTACGTTCATAAATAAAACTAAGCACTGCACCTATTGTCCATTCTGATTGTCCAGATGAAGTTTCACTATGGTGTTCAAGTGGAATAGAAAGTTCAGGGTTTATACTGTAGTTAGCATGCTCAGCAGCAACTTGCGCCTTCTTCCATTTTTTATAGGCGACCTGCATTTCTGGATCGTAATACAGACTGGTTAAATACAAACGTTCAATTGAAAATGCATTATTGTTCAGTTGTTCGGAAGAAATGCCATTTGCCAGAAGAAACCGATTCAAATCAAGATTGTCTATATTCCATGAATTAATCTCACTCAAGACATTGCTGGTATTGACTGGTTCAGCGACATAGCTATGTTTGACACAGCCCTGCATGGCAACGCAGAGTAGCGATATAATAGCGCTACTGGCAATAAATCTGAGTCGTTGTGACAATATATAAGGCATATGACAAATTATTATTATTTAACCGCATCCCGCAGCGATACGAAAAAGCAGATCTTTCCGCCTGCTGTTTTTATGTTCATGAATAATATAGCGTTTTTCTCGTGTTGTCTGCTTTCTCTATTAATAATTCCTGTTACAACACTGGCTGAAAGTCTTTCTGATAATGATTTATCGGTAACGTGCAAAGAATTCAGGGCTATTTTAGGAAAACCATTAAATAAATCAGGCACGAATGACGCTCAAATTCAAAATACTCGCTTTAAAAAGGGACTGCTCTGGAAAGCAGAAAGCCCGGAAGGAAAAACAAATTATTTGTTCGGAACCATGCATTCACAGGATTATGCCGTCAGCGGAATTCCACCGAAAGTACGATTAGCTTTAGTAAAAAGTAAAACCTTATTAATGGAAACTATTCCGAATGAAGAAGCGAATCAGGCTTTTTTAAACATGATGTACTTTAAAGACAAACAACGACTGGATACTTTGTTAGAACCTGAACTACTGGAAGCATTAACACTAAAAATTCAGGACTACGGCGTAGCAGCAGAGCACGCTAATTTTGTTAAGCCCTGGGCTGCATTTAGTTTAATTGGCAGACCAAAACCAGTAAGAGCACCGACACTTGAAAGTAATTTATTTCAAGTAGCTCAAGATAGCATGCTCCAGGTTAAGTCTTTAGAAACGATGGAAGAAATACTTTCTCCGCTTGATAGTTTAGCGATGGAAGATCAAGTCATTATTTTGAAAGACACCATTTGCAATCACGAACAAATTATTCGCGATACAAAAATACTCGTCGATTTGTATCTTAATCGTGATCTGCAAGGCATGATCGACTTCAATAATCAGCCACATTACGACGAAGCTGTGTTTGAACGATTCATGCAAGGAATATTATATGATCGCAACATCAGAATACTTGAACGAATCGAAAAAGAATTTAAAGCAGGCAATGTCTTTGTCGCTATTGGGGCTTCTCACCTTGCAGGTGAAAAAGGCTTATTAAACGAACTCGATAAATTAGGTTATAGCATTACCCCGGTTTATTAAGTTTACGCTTACAAAAATTACTTCTGATATTTATCTTTCCACTCAGAATACGGCATACCATAAACAAGCTCTCTGGCTTTTTCGTAGTCCATTTTTTCGCCCTTTTCTTCTGCTGCTGCGAGATACCATTTCGACAGGCAGTTTCGGCAAAAGCCGGCCAGATTCATTAAATCGATATTTTGTACTTCAGTATGCTCGCGCAGGTGTTTAACCAATGCTCTGAAAGCAGCGGCTTCCAGTTCTGTTGTTGTTTCGTTACTCACAATGCTCTCCTGATAAATGTTATTAATCGTTCAGCTTTCGCGTTATTATACCGATATATTATCAACACCATAAAAATACATTAAAATGACGGATTCGACTGATTTACATCACATTATAGTTGTTGGCGGCGGCGCTGGCGGACTTGAACTAGCAGCCAGACTTGGCCGTAAACTGGGAAAAAAGAAAAAAGCACTGGTTACTCTGGTAGATTCTTCACTAACACATCTGTGGAAACCTTTATTACATGAAGTCGCAGCAGGCACACTTAATTCTTATGAAGATGAATTAAGTTATCTCGCGCTTGCGCACGCGAATCATTTCACCTTCCGAGTCGGGCGTATGGATTCGCTGGATCGTGAGAAACAGGAAATCAGTCTTGCCCCTACACTTGATGATGAAGGCATTGAATATATCCCAAGGCGAACATTCAATTACGATACTTTAGTCATAGCAGTTGGTAGTCAAACCAACGATTTTGGTATTAAAGGCGTTAAAGAACATTGTATGTTTCTAGATACGCGTAATGAAGCCGATGTCTTTCATCAACATTTATTACGCAGTGCCTATACTGCACATACTTCAACAACCGAATTACGTGAAGGCCAGTTAAAAATAGCCATTGCCGGCGCGGGCGCAACCGGTGTTGAATTGTCTGCAGAACTTCATGAAGCTTTAAATCAGTTAGTCGCTTTTGGTTTGGATCAAATCTCAACTGAAGAAGACGTCAAGATAACAATAATTGAAGCTGCCGATAGAGTCTTGCCGGCATTACCACCGCGCTTATCTGAACTCACTCAAAAAGCACTTGAAAAAATACATGTTGAAGTTTTACCCGGTCATCGAATTACAGAAGCGACTGAAGAAGGTTTTGTTACAGACAAAGGCGGACTAGTTCCCGCAGAAATAAAAGTTTGGGCAGCAGGTATCAAAGCACCTGATTTCTTGAAAGATATAGCTGGACTTGAAACAAATAAAATTAATCAATTGATTGTTAAAACCACGTTAGAAACAACCAAAGATGAAAACATTTTTGCCTTTGGCGATTGTGCTGCCTGTCCATTGGAAGGTACTGATGAAACAATTCCACCTCGCGCACAAGCGGCGAATCAGCAAGCAACGATGTTAACTAAATCCATCATCAATCGATTAAAAGGAAAACCACTACCAACCTATAAGTATGTTGATTATGGATCGCTAATTAATTTAAGTACTCATACAACTGTAGGAAACATGATGGGTAACTTGCTCGGTAAAAAAGCCGGCAGCGTTATGATAGAAGGCTTGTTAGCGCGCTTTGTCTATATGTCCTTATATAAAATGCACCAATTAGTAATACAGGGAATTATCCGTGTAACATTAACAACAATAGCAAATATTTTGACGCAAAAAACAAAACCTAGAATGAAGTTACATTAAATGTTTATAATGTCTATTCCGGCCAGAAGTGGACATAATCGTTAAACATATTAATATTTTTTATATACCTGAAAGTAGTCATTAACGCTTAAAGAAGCCGTGCATTAATGAGTGTCGCTTACTTTAATTTTTTAGTACGCGCCCTGTGAATAGGTTAATTCATAGCTATGTGAATAAACCTCGAAGATGAGGCCAAAGGGATCTTCAACGTAGCACATCTTGTAGGGCTTCTCACCAGGGTAATATTCGCGGATAGGCATGCGCTGTTTACCGCCATGTTCCACGATCTTTTTTACCAAGCCTTCAATGTCTGGGTCCTGAACACAAAAGTGAAAGGTGCTCGTCTTCCAGTATTCAAAGTCTTTAGGGGTTTCATTGTTTTTGAACTCGAACATTTCAACACCGATTTTATCGCCAGTAGACAAGTGAGCTATTTTAAAAGAGCCCCAGCCTTTGCCAAAAACATCAATGCACATTTGCCCTATTGGCGTATCTGACTCTTCGGTAATGACAGTGGGTTCCATAATGTGATACCAGCCCATAACTTCACTGTAAAATTCTACTGCCTTCTCAACATCAGGGACCGATATACCAATGTGCGAAAATGTTCTTGGGTATGTACTCATGCATTATTCCTTGTATGAAGTTAACTATATTTTAAGGGACACTTTGTCCGTTTTGAGTCGACAGCTGAACATTGATTAAAGAACATCATGCCTCCGCCGACATCCATTTACGTAAAAAATCTGAAGCGGGTCTCTTGCTGCAACTGTCTGCAACAATTAATTGTTTATTTGCGTCGTATATTTCAATATGTGGCGTACCGCAAAAGTCGTATGATTTTATTCTTGCATTAAATTCTTCAGCTTGTTGTTCGACTTCGGCTTGACTGTTTCCTGTAAACGAAAGATTCATGCCCCCTTCAGGAAAGTGTACTCGTTGGATCAGTACATCTTTACGTGCATTTAAAAAAGCGGGAAATTTTGCTTCCAAACTTCTACAGATTGAGCATGAATCTAGATAGCCTTCAACAACAGTATAGTAATTTTCTTTCGCGAGACTATTGAACGGTTTATTCGCATCAAATAACGGCATAAACTCATATTCCTTTATGCCGCTACCTTTCCTTGTCTTTTCTAATACTGGCAGATGCGTATATTTCACAGCATCACTTCCACCACTCATATTGATAGGTAAATTCATTATTACAACAATAACTATAACCGCCCCAATGATGAGTGGTATTTTATTAGTGCCGTTGCTTTGCTTAGTCACTTTATGAGTTCGGATTGGTTATTGAGTTGACTGAGCAATAAATTTGGCTACTGCTATACCACACGAATTACATATGTCCGCCTTTTCCTGAAACTCGCCACATTTAGGACATATCATATTTGACATAGCGTTTACTTGTGATTACTAATTCATTAATTAATTGAAAGTAGTTTAGTTATCTTAACCGCCATACATCTTTTTCAAGTTATCTAATCCTGCTTGAAATATTCCGCTTATAACATCTATGGCTTCATTCTCCGAAGCACCTTCTGCACTAAATTCGCTAGACCATTCAACACTTGATTTTCCTTCGCCATTATCAATCACTTTTATTTCTGCACGGTAATTTGAAACGGGTAATGGACTATTGGTAATTGTGTAAGAATAAATTCGTTCATTATCATCGTGCTTTTCCAATTTTTCTACAATTTCACCGCCGCCGGCAAGACTTAATACGCGCATGTTGCCTTCTTCTTGCAGTTCACTTTTTTCTACTGCCGGATGCCAATCAGGCAAAGCATTAAAACCACCAATTAAACTCCATAACTGATCTGCTGCGACATCTAAATCAGTTGTCATGTTTACCTTCGCCATGCTATTGCTCCTTATAAATTGTATTTCTTGATTCGATAGCGCAATGCCATACGAGTAATACCTAACTCTCTTGCTGCTTTAGAAACATTACGATTAGTTCGTTCCAGTGCTTGTTTGATTAAATGTAATTCTGCTTCGCCTAATGTTATATCTTCATTCATGTCACTTTCTTCTGACTTAGAGCCAGATTTTTTATTAAGTCCTAATATACTTTCATCAAGCTCGCCACCACCACTTAACAAAACTGCACGTTCTAATAAATGTTTCATCTCTCGTATATTTCCCGGCCAGGGATATTCCAACAGCATATCTTCTGCTTCTTCTGAAAAACCTTCAAACTGAACCCCATAACGTTTTGCCGTTTGCGTAGCAAAATGAGTTGCTAATAATAAAATATCATTTCCACGTTCACGTAATGCGGGCATGAAAAGCGACATAACATTTAATCGATAATATAAATCCGATCTAAATTCACCTTTTTCTGCTAATGTTTCAATATCTCTGTTTGTTGCAGCGACTATCCATGCGGCGACAGGTCGTTCTTGTGTTGTACCTACTCGTCTTAATGTTCTTCTTTCTAGTACGGCTAATAACTTTGATTGTAAATCCAAAGGCAACTCACCTATTTCATCCAGAAACAAAACACCATCTTCTGCAGCTTCTATTAAACCTGTACGCGCGACATGTGCATTTGTAAACGCACCTTTCTCATGACCAAATAATTCAGATTCAATTAATTCTTTTGGTAAAGAAGCACAATCGACATGTACAAATGGTTTTTGGTTTCGACTACTCTTATCATGTAGCAATCTTGCAACAACATCTTTTCCTGTGCCTGTTTCTCCCAGTATTAATACTGTTGGAGGTATAACTCCTGTGGACTGAGATAATTTAGAAATACGTTCAACTTGATCACGAACTGATTTAATTTGTTTACACTTTCCTAAAAACTCGACTGTCTCGACTGCATGTTGTTCTCGCTTAGCAGAGTTAGTTAATTTTTGCGTCAACTCACTTTTATCTAATACTTTTTCGACATTAATAATTAGCTCTTCAAGGTCGATTGGTTTTTTTAAATAATCAGAAGCGCCTAGTTTCATTGCTGAAACCGCATCTTCCAGTTGACCATAAGCCGACATAACGAGAACAGACGTATTAGTAATAGATGATTTTATTTCAGAAAGTAAATCAAGACCGGAGCCATCCGGCAAACGCATATCAAGTAAAACCAGATCAGGTGAATTATTTTTATAATGTTCCCTTGCTGTTGCCAAATCACCAGCGAGATCGACTTTATATTTAGCTCGTTCTAAATGTTTCTTTACTGCCTTTGCAAAAACAGTTTCATCTTCGACTAAAAGAATTCGCTTTTCTAGTACGGGAACTTCTGCAGATGTAATTAGATCGTGCATTTAAACTTCACCTTCTGTTATTTTTTCTATTGGAGCTGAAACAATGGCTTCTGTTCCCTGACCCTCAATCACATTAAAATTTAATTCCCACCCATGCTTTTGACAAATTTTAAATGCAATCGGAATACCTAAACCTGTTCCAAATTTCTTTGTTGATGGACCGGGTTCAAGATTGCCAGGCTTGGGTTCAAATGGTAAGCCGGGGCCATTATCAAGAATACGATACTCAATATGATCATTTGTTTTCACAATACTTACTTTTATTGTGCTTGATGTTGGAGAAGCATCAACTGCATTGGCTAATAAACTGTACAATCCTTGTTCCATTAAATCCGGGTCTACACTTAATGATTGAGATATATCCCATCCTTCTTTAATAACTTCAATTTTCTTTTCAAACATTTTATTTCTTAACAAACCTAATGCGGCATCAATTAAATCTGTAGCATTCACATCGACCAGATTAGGTTTTAAAGGATGAAGATAAGAAACCAATGAACTAACCCAACGTTCCAGACGATCTGTTGTTTCAATAATAACGAGACTCGATTCGTCAATCTCTTCCTGATTCTCAGCATGCTTAAGTAATTGTGCTGTCGCACGAATACTAGCCAATGGGTTACGAATATTATGTGCAACTACGGGTACCAGCGAGCCTAATGCCGCTTGTCTTTCAGTCTCGACCAGAGCATCTCTACTTTCGGCAAGCTCCTTCGCCATTGAGTTAATACCATTTGCCAGTACAGTTACTTCTTCAACACCTTCTTCTTCAATATGGTAATCCAATTTTCCGTGACTGATTTCTCCCGCACCTTTAACTATATTTGCCAATGGTTTAATAAAGTCTTTACGCATTACATGACGCGTATAAAAAACAATTATGAAAGCAATAAGCAAAGGAATAGGAATAACAAAAGGTGCAAACTTCGTCCACATCGTCAAAGTTTCATCAAGTTTTTTGTGTTGATCTGATAGGACTTTCTTAAAGGAAAGATAACGATTTTCAAATTTACCTACCATTTGCTGGGCAAACGCCGGATTGAGAATCTGTATTCTTACTAAACGATTTGCAGCATAAGGATCATCAAAAATTTTATTCATATCGCCTTGAATCTCGCGATAAGAAAGATTCAATTCCTGAATAGAGATATCTTCTTCACGTGATCTGGAACCTCTACGCAGTTCATTAAATCGCTCTGAAATACTGCGTGAATATTCCGGATAAGCTTCTAGCGCTCTTTCATCTTCAAGTACGCGAGCACGAATCATTTCCTGAATTTGAGCGTAGAGTTCGCCCCTGATTTGTTCAGTAAGATAGAACATGGAGTTAATACGGACGGATTCAGCTGAATTTTGCTGCCAAAAATAGGCAGAAAGCCCGCCAAGTAAACCAGTCACAGCGACCAGAAACAAAATAGCTATTTCATGGCGAAATATTAGATTTTTTAATGACTTAGGTTGTCTGAGTGACATCGGTAGAGTATAGCTTACAAATGGTTCTAATGAACCAAATATATGGATATTATTAACCAAAACATTAATAAATATCGGCTTTTTATTTTTATAAAATAACGCTTATCTATTTGTTTTTATTAGTATTTTTTTAATTAATTAGCATTTGGCATGATTGATGAACTGTAAATTAGGCACAGACAATATTGTGTCCCGGTTTAACCGGGTATCTTTTAACTAACTATATGAGGAGAGTTAACATGAATTGGGAAACTCCAGAATACAGTGACATTCGTTTTGGCTTCGAAGTCACCATGTACATCAACAACAAGTAATTGTTGTTTTAGCTGAAGTAAAAAGGGAGCGTAAGCTCCCTTTTTTTACGCCTACAGGAAGTAGGCGGTAGAGTCGAGTCTGGAACAGAGACCGAAAGCTGCGCTTCGAGCATGCAGCCGCATTTCGAAGTGACGTCTTCTCCTTAACCAAACCACATCCTTTTAATCAAATCGGTCTGCTTCTTGTGTAAGTGGTAGATAACACCAGCGATATGCAATAACAGCAGTGTAATTAAACAAAATGCACTAATTTCATGAATTTCAGTAAATAACTCATTTAATTCGGGACTCTTCCATCCCCAATGCGGTAGCGGTATTCCCCAGAATTTGGTTTTATAACCACTAAATGAAGACGAGATATAACCTGTAACAGGCTGGAGAAATAACATCAGATATAACAAATGGTGTGTTGCTGTAGCCATTTTCCTTTGCAACGGTGCAACGTAATCAGGCAAAGCTGGCGATATTGAACGTATTTTCCAGACTAGTCGGATAATGGCTAATAAAGCCAGCGTCAAACCAATCGATTTGTGCAGAGCAAAAAACCAGCTTCGCTCATCGCTACCCTTTTCCAAACCCGTCATATAAAACCCTAAACCAATCATAGCAATGATCATAATGGCCATAAGCCAGTGAATAATAATTGCAGTTGAGTTGTATCGCTGTATTTCCATAATACTTTTTTACCTCAAATCTCTGGATTCAGTAGTGAACTAACTGGCTTTCAGTCTTTTTTCTTAGGATAATACTATCTCATGGTGACGTTTGGCAGTTATATTGCCTATCATTTATACGTTATTAAACTTGAAAGAAGATTAAAATAAAAATATTACATAATGCCTAGCCCATTTATTCACATATCCTTATTGTTTTTTTTCTTATCCGCAACACCGTTTGCGCTTGCCAGCGAGTATCAGATACTCATTTCAAAAAAAAATCATGAGCTAATTATCGAAAAGGCAGGTGAAGTCGTAAAAAAATATCACATTGCCAGCGGCAAAGGCGGTAAAGGTACTAAACGTGAACAAGGTGATAGCAAAACACCACAAGGGGTTTATCGCATATCAAAATTTAAAAAAAGCAGTCGTTTTCATTATTTCATACAACTGGATTATCCAAATCTGATCGATGCCTGGTATGGCTACAAGAACAAAACTATAGATTCAGAAGATTTTAAACGCATTGCCGCCGCCTACAAAAATCGCGAAGCGCCGCCACAAGATACCAAGTTGGGTGGTTTTATCGGCATCCACGGGCTTGGTGAACAAAACGAAGAAAAGCTGACTATCCATCAGGAAATAAACTGGACGGAAGGTTGTATTGCCTTAACTAATGAAGAAATTAATGATTTGAGAAAATTTGTTGATGTAGGCACTCCTGTCATCATTAAAGAATGAAGATCTTCTTCCTATTTAGTACCTTAAGTTACTTGATATTGCTTACCGCGTGCACCAATGAGCCAAACCAGATTTATGAAAAAGCTACGAAAAAAACATTTGATGAAGTGATTCAAGACAGCGAATTTGCAATAACCGAGAATAATTTTCGCATCACTAACCGCCTGCACATCGGTGATGCTATTCAAAAACGTGGGAATGCCGACTTCCCTAAAAATGAAGTGATTTTGTTTTGCAATCTGACTATAGCGGAAGAAATGCTAAAAATTGAACCTCGCTATATTAATTATTGTCCATATAAAATAACGGCAACGGAATTAGACGGAGAAATATTGATAGGCACACGTTTGTTACCTGTTAAAACCAACAATAAACAAATGGATGAAATCGCCAAAAATATTAATAATATATTACGCTCAATGGTAGAATATGCAGCGTCAGAAGATCCATTTATTCTTGATAAAAGTTAATTACAGCACGGAAGCTAAACTAGAACTGTAAGGAACAAACAGAACAATGAAAGAACAACCCGAACACAGCCTTTTACTTAGATGGCTTATTTTAACCGGCCTTATCGCTTTTTCATTCATCATTGCTTGGAATGAAGGCGTTTTTTCTCTATTAATCAGTATTGATAAGAGCCGTATCGCCTCAATCATCGGATTAATCTACCTGCTGGTTACTCTGCATTGCGCCAGATTAACCTACATCATTTCTTCAGAAACCAATCTATCCAGAGAAGTGGATAATATGATTAAGAATGAAGAGAAGCTGATAATAAAGATTGAGGACGAAGATATTTATATCAATTCAACGAAAAAATTACCTCATTGTTTCATGACAGACTATATAGGTGATCTGTATTACACGAATAGAAATGCTACCAGTTCAGAAGAAGCTAACTCTCCATCCGATCTCATTGATGTTTATGAATCACGTTTAAAAGGCCCTCAGGAAATCGGCTGGTTTGTATCAGACATGATGTTAAAGCTGGGATTACTCGGCACGATTATCGGTTTTATTTTTATGCTGGGTTCGGTGGCTAATATTGCTGACTTTGATGTCAGTAATATGCAGAAAATTTTACAACATATGAGTAATGGTATGGGCACGGCTCTTTACACTACGCTTGCCGGTCTAATTTGTAGTATTTTAGCTGCCATTCAATATCACATGATAGACAGACATGTGGATGAATTAATTGAGTTAACACGGCATTTGACACAGGTACATGTCATACCAAAACTTAATGGTGTTTAAAAATGCGAGTTAAAGATCGACTTCGTTCTGACCCGTTTACAGACTTACTATTTAATGCCCTGTTGGGCTTTACCTTTTTGTTTCTGGTCGCCATCATGTTTATGAACCCTGAAGCAAAAACGGGGATTATCGATCCAAAAGCAGAATATATTCTGACCGTTACCTGGGAAGATGATAGCCCTGATGATGTCGACGTCTGGGTAGAAGATCCGGAAGGTCAAATCATCTGGTTTAGAACGCCTGAAGCTGGTTTATTACATCTGGATCGCGATGATCGCGGATTAGTGAATGACACTATTACGATAAATGGTGAGGAAGTTCAAAACCCACTTAATCAAGAAGTTGTAACATTAAGAGGCGTGGTTAAAGGTGAGTACGTCGTTAACTTGCATTACTACGCATCTGAAACAGGCAAACCCGTTGACGTGAATGTTAGATTAGCTAAAGTAAATCCTAAATTGGAAATTGTTTACTACGGCACGATTAACCTGGAAAAAAGAGGTGATGAAAAAACAGCCGTACGATTTTCTATCGGTCGTGAGGGTGAAGTTTTTGGGATAAATTTTCTACCAAAATCTCTTGTAGATGTTGGTTAAAAAATCATAATAATGGAGAAACTATTGTGACATTGGGCATTACTGGCATTATTGCAGCTTACATTTTACTTGCGCTGCTTTTACTTAGTATTAATCTTTATTCAAAATGGTCTTGGCCGGTTAAAGCAGCGACGATTATTCTTACATCTGTTTTTTATGTCGTAAGTTATTATTCATTTCCGCCATTACTCGGTTGGCCGACATCACAAAATCCTCCAGCACAATTTCGTTTGATTGCAGCTCATGTTTCTCAACCTAATAAAGAAATGGGAAAAGAAGGTTCTGTTTACCTTTGGTTAACCGAAATAAAAAACATGACAGATTCGCCAGAACCGCGAGCTTATGAACTACAATATTCCAATGAGTTACATGAAAGAATTGTTAACGTGAAGGCAAAGCTGGATAAAGACATTGCGCAAATGGGTGAATTTAAGGAACCAGATGATCTGTTCAACCAAGTTGAAGAACAACGACGTGGTGTAAAATCAGTTAAGATCGAATTTTACGATTTACCTGATCCCCTATTTCCAGACAAAGGTTAATAGAAGGTAATATTTTTGAATAGAAAATTCTCTATAATATTTTTACCTCTACTTGTATTTTCTAGTCAGGTATTTGCCTGGAGCACACTATCAAACGGTCTAGATGTCAGTTGCCAACAATTCGACAAGAAACTTGATTGCGAATATAGAATGCTTAGCGATGGCACCGCATCGTCCATCAGCGCCAGCTCAAACAAATCAGAACTGAAAATTACTGATATCAAGTCATATCCGCAAAAAGATAACACCACGGCTATATTATTTCTGGTGGATACGAGTGACCCGGCGCGACAAATTGTTATTGAAAAAAACAAGGCGCAAATAAAGGAAATATTAACCACATTAAAACCGCATCATAAAGCTGGATTGGCATCATTTGATAAGTCCTTAAAAATCCAGTCTGCCATTGGCTCATCAATATTTTTATTATCAAAATCGCTCGACACTTTAAAAGCGGCTGGGAAAACAACAGAACTGTATCGCAATTTGTTAAAAGCAATGGAACACCTCAGTTCATTTGAGGCAAAAAGAAAAGTAATTATATTATTATCTGATGGACAAGCTGAAGATAAAGCCTACTTCCATTCTGATATTATAAAAATGGCTCGAAATTTAGGCATAACAATAAATTCAATTGGTTATCCTCGCTCTGTTTCCTTATCCGTTGCATTACAAACATTAAGAAGATTAAGCGAGGAAACAGGCGGACATTATATAGAAACAGATACAAGTTATAAATTAAAGAACAACGAGCTTAAGAAAATATTTAATAACATTGATAACGGAGGAAGTTTCTCGGTAGCCTTAGATGAATTATATCAGAGTGGTACTTCAACAAATTCAGTAACATTGTCTTTTGCAACTAAAGCCGGCCTTAAACGTGTCCAGACCCCGATAAGCATAATAGTTGAAAAAAATATTATCAAACAACAAGCTAGTGTCACGCCATTAGAAAAACCAGCTATTGCGCCGATACAAAGAATTACAAAACAAGCAGCAACACAGCCGGTTAATTTATGGCTTTGGTATGGTCTGCCAGCATCCTTCATCATTATTATTATTTTTATATTAATCACTTTATTTCTTTTATGGAAAAAACCAGACCCAAAAGTTAGCAACACAAAAGATGATTACCGACCTTTTGCCTATTTAATTGCAAACGATGAAAACGAAACACGTTATCCTATCACTCGTACAATATGTCGAATTGGTCGAAGCAAAGATAATGAATTAAATTTAGATGACACGTCCATATCTCGACGACATGCTGAAATACATAGAAACAGCGATGGAAGTTTTGACATCATAGATACGAATTCGATGAATGGTGTTTACGTCAACAATGAAAAGGTTGGAAAAGCACAACTCCATGAAGGCGATGTGCTTGAAATAGGCGATTACTTTTTGAACTTCACGCAACTCGCTTCTGATTACTCGCTTGAAGAATCAACTGTCATGCAAAAAACAAGAACTCCGAGTACGCATTAATTCAATTAATGCTAATCATCCGACTACAGGTCTAGTTAGTTTAAGATACTCGTTTATCAAATCTGTCATGGCTGTTTCTGCTAATAACGGCTTATCGCCTCCAAACCATTGATCTTCATTTTCAATAATATTCTTTACTATCATATTACTCACAATTCGACCTTTTTTGTTTTTACATAAGTCCGTAGCATTAATCAACAATGACGTCGCGGCTCCCAAAACAATTTCTCTGTGTTTTTGATACAACATATCCCGAGCGTCTTCGCTATGAATAAGGTTTGAATGCGTTTCTACAGGCTTTATTGTCTGAGCAACAAAAGTCATTAAACTACTAAATTCTGCTGGCATGGTTATTCGACTAATCGTTCCCCATGAATATAGATCGATCGGTCTTACCCTCCACTCTGCCACAGGTTTCTCCGGATTAATGACAGGCAATAATTTTTTATGTACGCATTCTTGCGCATGTCCCCATAAACTTTCTATTTTTCCTGATAGTTCATCTTCTATTGCTAAACTGCTACCTGGCTCAATACCAAATAACAATGGAATGCCTTCATTATAAAGCAACCATGATTCTTTACATGACCACCGTTCATACAATTTTTGTAACGATAACTTTTCCTTATCATATGTTTTTTCTTCTCGTTCACTCATTGATATTTTTGGAAAATTTTCAGAGTATTTTTTTTCTGGTTCTTTGTTGAACAAAAATAATAATTTTATTTTATCGATGACATTCATGATTTTTATATTTTAAATAGTAACAAGATAATCAAGTTCAGATTGACTAAAGCCAGCTAACAACCTTGCTTGATGATTAATTTTTTTCGTTTTAGCGGCAGGAAGGAATTTATCAACGATCTCTTTAAATTTTTCTTCCGGATTATGACCCCTTTTTTCGCACAGGTATCGATACCATTTTGTTCCAATAGATACATGACCAATTTCTTCTTCGAGAATTAACTCAAGTATAGAAACTGTACTATCGTCTTTTATCTGTCGGAAGCGCTCAATTAAATTCGGTGTTACATCAAGGCCTCGAGCTTCCAAAATGCGCGGAACAACTGCCAGACGCAGTAATATATCATGCTGTGTATGCTCTGCAATTGTCCAAAGACCATCATGCGCCAAAAAACCACCATAGTCATAACCCATGCTAATTAAATTATCACGCAATAATTTAAAATGCTTTGTTTCCTCGGCAGCTACTTTTACCCAATCAAAGTAAAACTCATCAGGCATATTCTGAAAACGAAAAATTAAATCCCACGCAAGATTAATGGCATTGAATTCTATATGTGCAAACGAATGCACCATTGCTGCCCTACCTTCAAGCGTTTGTATATTTCGTTTAGGTACATCTTTTGGTGTAATTAAAATAGGCTTATCTGGTCGCCCCGGTTTTGTATGTTTGACATCAAATTCATATGAATCAATATTAATAACACCATTAGATGTTTTTTTTGCCGCATCTATTGATAACAATATTTTTTCATCAATATTTGATTCTGTAAGGCACTGGTGTGCAAGATAAAATAAATTGTTCATTTCACTGAATAACACTTTCATATCCAGACCAGTGAATATCCCAAGATGATTCATCCTTATCTGCTGAGTAACGTTCATCAATACAAAAGCCGGGAATAACGACTAATTCTCCATTAATGTAAATAAGTGGAATTCGATCTCTTAACCACGGCAAGACTGCACGCTCCTGAAATAGTTGTTTCACTGTTGTTGAATGAGAATAATCACTAGGATGGATTTTTTCACCACCTTGTCTATAGCGGACAATAAAGTCAGCTCCTTTCATCTTTAATTTAGAAACACCTTTGCCAAGTTCCGATTTAGCGACAAGCGTTTCATCTGAAATATTCAAAACAGTTTCAGGTTCCCAGTTATATTCAGCATTAGTGTCATGTTCCTTAATTTTTTTTGAAGCATAGACTATATTTTTATATCGCCTTACTTCTACGTTTTCCCAATTTACACAAGGAGACTGTTCGATAGTTGAATAAATGACATCGGATATAATTTTTTCAATATTTCTGGAACCTGGGGTTTTTAAATTTAATTCTTTCAGCCAAACAAAAATAATATTTTTTTGTCTTTCTAAACTCAGTTTTTTAACAACATCAAGATCTAGACTGTTTATATTTTTATTTTGAGCAAGTTTTATATCGCTAAAGGCAACTTCATCAAGTAAAGCTTTATATTCTTTTTGATTATCAATTAAACGATTAATCGTTTCTCGATAAGCAGGCCACCTTTCTTCAATAACTGGCGCTAATTTATGCCGAAAATAATTTCGATCATAACGACTATTAAAATTACTTTTATCTTCTTGCCAAATTAATTTATTTTCTTCTGCATAATATTTTAAATCATCTCGCGAATAATTTAGAAGAAGTCTGGCGTGAAAATAATTCTCCCGTTTTTTAATTATAGGCATTGATGCCAAACCACGCGGACCTGCACCTCTCAATGCTTGCAGAAAAAATGTTTCGACTTGATCATCTTGATGATGCGCAGTGAAAAGCACGTCATTTTTACTCATCACTTTATCAATAAGTGCATAACGTTTTTCCCTGGCCCAAGCTTCAATACTTTCTCCTTTTGGGCAGCTTTCAGTTATTTGAAGTTGAGCAAAAGGAATCTCATATTGTTGACACTGACCTTTACAAAACTCAGCCCAATCATCTGCTTCTTTTTGTAAGCCATGATTTACATACAAGACTTCAATGTCTTGACTGATTTTATTTTTAATTGAATAAAAAAGATGCAATAAAACAATCGAATCCATGCCGCCACTACAGGCAATCCAGAATTTTTTTGCGTTCGCAAATTGATTTAAGTCAGATAGAAAACTATCGTTACATAGGGGTTTTGTCGACGCAGATATTTTCATATGCTTGGCAGGCATCTCTAAATTATTTTTTAGAACGCCTTAACATGTCAGAAATTAATTCTCTTTAAACTCACCAATTTTTCTTAGCTTTTCTTGTCTTTGAGTTACAATTTCGGCGGTTGGCAACTGTTTTAATTTTGCTAACTCTTCAACCAACACTTGCTTCATTTGTTTAGCGACTTTATCAAAGTCTCGATGAGCACCACCTAGCGGTTCAGCAACAATACGATCAATAAGACCAAGTTCTTTTAATCTTGGCGCCGTAATTCCCATAATTTCAGCGGCTTCTTTTGCCTTGTCTGCACTCTTCCAAAGTATAGAAGCACAGCCTTCAGGTGAAATAACAGAAAAAGTGCTGTATTGAAGCATTAATAAACGATCAGCCACACCAATAGCCAATGCACCACCGGAACCACCTTCTCCAATCACGGTTGCAATAATAGGTGTCTTTAATTCAGACATTTCCAATAAATTTCTGGCAATCGCTTCGCTTTGACCACGCTCTTCAGCATCAATACCTGGGTAAGCACCCGGCGTATCAATAAAGGTCAATACCGGCAAACCAAATCGTTCTGCTAATTTCATAATTCTTAACGCTTTACGATAACCCTCTGGTTTCGGCATACCGTAGTTACGTTTTATTCTGTCTTTGGTATCACGACCTTTTTGGTGTCCAATAACGGCAACAGGAATATCATCAAGACGCGCGATACCCGCAATAATGGCGGCATCATCGGCAAAATATCGTTCTCCATGTAACTCTTCAAAATCAGTAAATATCCGGTCGATATAATCCTGCGTATATGGGCGCTGCGGATGTCTGGAAAGTTGAGACACTTGCCATGAACTCAGAGACGAAAAAATGGACTCCGTCAAATCAGAACTACGTTTATTTAACCGAGCAATCTCTTCATTTATATTTATTTCTTTATCATTGCCAACGTGACGCAGCTCTTCAATTTTGGCTTCGAGTTCAGCAATAGGTTGTTCAAAATCCAGGAAATTCATATTTAGATCAAATCGTTATTGTTTTTAACTTTTGGATTATACTCGATTTCAACCTGCTTTATATCAAGTATATTCATTAATTCATCTATCAAATCATCACTAATTCTGACGTTCCATTCCTTGCCAAAAGGTACCAGCCCTACCGCATCTGGCTTAACATATTTTACAATTACGTTTGAAACGTCATGATTATATTTAAGTAACACAGTTTTAATATTGTTAATGATGCCATTGCTCATTTGAGATTCATATAACGTGAGTTTCAATGAACTGGAAAGATTAAATGGATTATCCAGCTTTCGAACATCGTCTATGGTAAAAATGGCATCTGCCAATATTTTAATTCCGCCTTCATAGTAGTCATCATTCTTGGCAATACCTTTCACTATAATTAAATGATCTTTAATTAAATAATTACGATATTTTTCATAATCATCTGCTTTGACAACAACGACTTTTCGAGAAGTATTGTCATCAACTTTAACGTCATACTCATCTCTCATGCCGGATTTTCGGATACTCATAATATATCCGGCAACTCTTACTTCACCTGTTTTTATTCCATAAAGTTTGCGTGTAATTTTTGATAGCTCTTGTTTGTATCTATTGATAGGATGACCTGACAAATAAAAACCCAAGGTATCTTTCTCGAACATCACACGCTGTTTATCATCCCAATCTTTAACAACATCATATACAGAAGAGGAATCAACTTCATCGCTTGGGTTTGTAGGTGCTTCAAGCCCAAACATATCATTTTGTCCGCTATCAAGATCTTTATTATGTTGCTCTGCTAAAGAAGTTGCTTTCTCAAGGTTTTCATTCAACGTGCTTCTACCTGCACCCAATGAATCCATCGCACCCGATTTTATTAGTGCATCAAGCACTCTCTTGTTTGCTTTTCTTAAATCTATTCGCTTACATAGATCAAACAAATTTTCAAAAGGACCATTTTTTTCTCTTTCAATAATAAGATTATCAATCGCCGCTGCACCAACTCCTTTTATTGCTCCTAAACCATATTGAATCGTTTTATCATTAATTACAGTAAAACTATAAAAACTGGCATTCACTGATGGAGGTACGACTTCTATTTTCATTCTGCGAGTTTCTTCAAATAACATTACCA
This sequence comes from Gammaproteobacteria bacterium, assembly GCA_041689615.1. Lineage (GTDB taxonomy): Bacteria > Pseudomonadota > Gammaproteobacteria > Eutrophobiales > Eutrophobiaceae > UBA7359. Next base: position 77,048 of record JBDNFW010000033.1, read on the forward strand.
CTTTATCTGTATTATCCATGTCGGAAGATAATACTGCTGCCATAAAAGCTGCCGGATAATGTGCTTTCAACCATGCTGTTTGGTAAGCTACAAGCGCATAAGCAGCAGAGTGTGACTTGTTAAAACCATAACCAGCGAATTTTTCCATTAAATCGAAAATCATTGTCGCCTGTCTTTGATCAACACCGCGACTCACTGCACCTTCGGTAAAGATTTCTCTTTGCTTGGCCATTTCTTCTGGTTTTTTCTTACCCATTGCACGACGTAATAAATCAGCCGCACCTAATGAATAACCGGATAATACTTGAGCAATTTGCATTACTTGTTCTTGATAAAGAATAACGCCGTAAGTTGGTTTAAGAGCGAACTCCAAATCATCATGCATATACTGCACACGCGCTCTGCCATGTTTTCTATCAACAAAGTCATCCACCATGCCCGATTGCAATGGCCCAGGTCTAAACAAAGCGACAAGCGCAATTAGATCATCAAATACATCTGGCTTAAGACGGCTAACTAACTTTTTCATGCCATCCGATTCCAATTGAAATACCGCAGTCGTATCCATGCGTTGAATCAATGCATAGGTAGCAGGATCATCCAACGGAATTTTTCGAATATTAATCTCTGCTTCGTTGTTCTGTTTTTTTATCCGATTAATATCTCGTAGCGCCCAATTAATAATAGTTAAAGTTCTCAAGCCAAGAAAATCAAATTTAACTAAACCTATGGACTCAACATCCCCCATATCAAATTGTGTCACTGTCGCCTGTGAACCTTCTTCACAATACAGTGGCATATAATCAGATAACGGCTTCGGAGCAATGACAAGGCCACCTGCGTGACGTCCTGCATTTCGTGACAGTCCTTCGAGTTTTCTTGCTAAATCAAATAAAGATTTAACATCTTCCTCTACCTTATAACGTCGCCTTAACTCTTTCTCTTCTTCCATGGCTTTTTCCAAAGTCATACCTATATCAAATGGAATAAGCTTGGCTATTTGATCAACAAAGCCATAAGGAAAACCCAACACTCTACCAACATCTCTAATCACAGCCTTTGCTGCCATGGTGCCGTAAGTAATAATTTGCGAAACATGATCACGACCGTATTTCATCGCCACATACTCGATTACTTCATCACGGCGATCCATGCAAAAATCAATATCAAAATCAGGCAAAGAAACACGTTCCGGATTTAGAAAACGTTCGAATAATAGATCATACTCAAGTGGGTCTAACTCTGTAATATCGAGGGCATAAGCGACAAGCGACCCTGCGCCAGAACCACGACCAGGACCAACAGGAATGCCATTTCCTTTTGCCCATTTAATAAAGTCAGCAACGATAAGAAAATAGCCCGAAAATCCCATTTTAGTTATAACGTCAATTTCTATATCTAACCTTGAAAAATACTCAGCACTTTTTTCTTCAGTAATTCTTTCTTCTTCATTAATGATTTTTTGCAAGCCTGATTTTGCATCAGAAATTAATCTTTCATCCTGAGTTTCATTTTCATTTACGGGGAAATGTGGCAAAAAGTTTTCGCCAAGACAAAATTCAATGTTGCAACGCTGTGCAATTTTCATTGTGTTTTCTATCGCTTCTGGAATATCAGAAAACAATTCCTGCATTTCTTCAGATGTTCTAACATACTGTTGCGGTGTATATTGTTTAGGTCGTCTGGCATCATTTAATGTATAGCCCTGGTTAATGCAGACGCGCGCTTCGTGAGCATCAAAATCATCTTCATCAAGAAAACGAACATTATTACTGGCCACAACAGGAATATTAAATTTCTCGGAGTAGTTTATCGCCTGACTTGTATGATTATTCTGTCCATTAGCCCCTACCCTAAGTAACTCAAGATAATATCGGTCGGGGAAAAGTGAAATCCAGCTTTTACAGTTTTTTTCTATTTTAGATTCGTCCTGAAGCAGAATTGAATTTGCAAAACTGCCATTATCAGCACAATCAATCGCAATAAGACCTTCATTATTATCCTTAAGCCATTCGTAATGAACAAAGGGAATGCCTCGACGCTGTCCTTCTATATAACTTCGCGTTATTAATCTTGATAGATTTTGATAACCATCAAAATGCTGACAAAGTAATACGATGTGAGAGGCTTCACTCAGGTTATCGTTTATTACTTTTATTTCAGATCCGATGATAGGTTTAACACCCTGACTTTGCATCGCTCGGTAGAACTTAACCGCTGAAAATGTTTGATATTGCTCTGTTACCGCCATTGCAGGCATGGATAATTCTGCTGCTCTCTCCGCTAATTGGTTCACTTTTATCATCCCATCAATTAAGGAGAATTCAGTGTGAAGATGTAAGTGAACAAAACTCATATAAAATAAACTATGAGATATATTTAGCGACAGGGGCAAAACTTCTACGATGAATTTCCGTTATGCCAAGTTTTTCTAATGATGCAATATGTTGCTTAGTCGGATAACCTTTATGCGATGAAAAACCGTAACCAGGATAAGTTTCCTCAAAAGCTATCATCTCGTTATCTCTTGCTACTTTTGCAATGATTGATGCAGCACTAATTGCTGGCACTAAACTATCACCTTTAATGATTGCAATTTTTTCATAAACAACATTTGGCGTGTATTGACCATCAACAGCTACGATTTTTGGTGCAAGCTTCAACGATTCAATAGCCCGTTTCATGGCTAATAAACTTGCCTGAAGAATATTTATTTCATCAATTTCTTCTACTTCTGCTCGCCCTAAGGACCAGGCTAATGCTTTCGACTTTATTTCAGCTGACATTAGTTCACGCTTTTTGGGGCTTATTTTTTTTGAATCATTCAAACCTGCTATTGGTTTGTCTGGATTTAAAATTACCGCAGCGGCAACCACTGGCCCTGCCAACGGCCCTCTTCCGACTTCATCAACACCTGCCAGCAACTCGACACTATTTAGAAAAGAAAGATCAAGCATTCGTTTCACCCTGAATTAATCCTAAAACTGCTTTTGCTGCTTCTTTATCTGCACCTTTTCTGAGTTGTTTTGATAAACCTGAAAATTCCATTCTCATTTTTTCAACTTGTTCATCTGAATTTAATAAATTATTTAATCCAACAGACAGGTTCTCTGCCGTACAGTCATACTGTAAATATTCAGGAACAATTTTTTTGCCTGCCAAAATATTGGGTAATGATGCATAAGGAATTTTTGCTAATAATTTAACAATTAAATGCGTTAACCATGAAAGTCGATAGGCCACAATCATTGGCTTATTAAACAGCATTGCTTCAAGTGTAGCTGTACCAGAAGCAAGCATAATGATATCTGCTGCTTCCATAATGCGGTGAGTTTTATCGATGTGTACATCAACATTTAAATCGGGTGTTACTTCTTTTTTTATTTCTTCAAAACAGCTTAAAGATTGCTCATTTACCAGACCACTGACAAAATGGAGATTATTATTTGATCTCCTTGAAAGTTCAGCTGCCTTTAACAAAGGTGCAGCAATTTTCTTTATTTCGCTTAGACGACTGCCGGGCAATAACGCAACAACTGTCTTATCAATTGGCAAATTCAATTCTTTTCTTGCTTGCACAACATCAATCTCGCCACTAATTTTATCGGCCAGCGGATGTCCTACATAATGATTTTTAACATTATATTTACTGTATATTTCAGACTCGAAGGGAAAAAGACTAAGCATTAAGTCCACTGCTTTACTTATTTTTTTTATTCTGTATTCACGCCATGCATAAACTGAAGGGCTAACATAATGAACTGTTTTAATTCCAGCCTCACGTAACTCTTTTTCCAAGCCTAAATTAAAATCAGGCGCGTCGATTCCTATAAATATATCTGGCGGATTTTTAATAAAATGGTCAATTAAATTATTTTTGATTCCTTTTAGCTCTCTGTATCGACCTAACACTTCCGTAAAACCCATCACCGACAAGCGTTCCATAGGAAACAATATTTTCATACCTGTTGCGGCAAGTTTTTCTCCACCGATGCCTTCTACTGAAACATTTTCAATGTTTTTAGCTAATTCATTTATTAATCCAGCCCCCAACATATCGCCCGATGCTTCACCTGCGACAAGACCTATGCGTATCATTGAATTATTTTTTCAGGATGCTACCTGACAATTCCACGTTGTGAGGCAACAATAAATGAGCGCATCAATTCAACTTTATCCGATTCGGCTGATAATTCAGTTAATACATCGAGCGCATCTTTAAGAATTAAGCCTTCACGATAAATTGCTTTATACGCTTTACGTAAAATATTAATTGTCTCTGAGTCAAAGCCATGTCTTTTTAGACCTTCTCGATTAAGACCGGATGGTTTTGCTGTATTTCCAGAAACTAAAACATAAGGAGGGACATCTTTAACAATAACTGAAGATATTGCCGAAAAACTATAACTACCAATACGACAAAATTGATGAACACCAGTGAAACCACCAAGAATAGCAAAGTCATCGATAGTGACATGACCAGCTAAGGTTGCATTATTGGCGAATATTGTATTATTTCCAACTATACAATCATGAGCGATATGCACATAAGCCATAATCCAGTTATTGTCGCCAATAATAGTTTTCCCACCGCCATCGCCAGTTCCTCTGTTTATGGAAACATATTCACGAATCGTATTGCCTGACCCAATCTCCAGTATTGAATCAGCTTCTCCCTGAAATTTTTTATCTTGTGGGTCACCACCTAAGGAACAAAAACTGAATATTTTGTTATTAGAACCAATTTTTGTTGGTCCATTTATAACAACATGAGAATCTATACTAGTGCCTGATTCAATTGATACATTTGCACCAATTATTGAATAAGGACCAACGCTTACATTTGAATGTAAGTTAGCATCAGGGTGAATAATAGCTGTCGCATCAATCATGGAATTATTCCATGAGCGTGGTTAATAACTCAGCGGATGCGACTAACTTTGAATTAACGTAAGCAGAAGCATGAAACTTCCATATATTTCTTTTTACCGTTATAAACTCTACATCCAAAATTAGCTGGTCACCTGGGCCAACTGGTTTCCTAAAACGCGTTTTATCAACACCGACTAAATAATATAGCTCATCTTCAGATGCTCTGTTTTCATTAAACCCCAAAGCACCAAGTAGTGCAGCAGATTGTGCGAATGCTTCTATAATTAAAACACCGGGCATCACTGATTTATTTGGGAAATGTCCCTGAAAGAAAGGCTCATTGACTGTTACATTCTTTAATGTCTTGATGCGTTTGCCTTCTTCTACTTCGAGTACACGATCAACCAGCAAGAAAGGATAACGGTGCGGTAGAATAGTTTTTATTTTTTCAACATCAATTATGGATGCAGCATCTTGCATAAATATTTCTACCTTTATTTCAACTCAGTCATGAGTTTTTTTAAAATTTCATCTAATTTTTTAAAACGAATAATATTTCGTCTCCAGGTTCTATTATCTGTCACAGGAAGACCAGATGAATATACTCCAGGAGATTTTATTGAATTTGCCACACCTGACATGCCAGTTATAATCACATCATCCGCAATTTGAATATGGCCGCTTATAGCAACTGCGCCTGCAATCATACATCGCTTACCTATTACCGTGCTTCCTGCAATACCTGTACAGCCTGCAATCGCAGTATGCTCACCAATAACAACGTTATGTCCAATCTGTACCTGATTATCAATTTTTACACCATCAGCAATAACCGTATCTTCTATTGCACCTCGATCGATGGTCGAATTAGCACCGACATCCACATTATCACCAATAATGACTGAACCTATCTGTGGAATATTGATCCATTGCCCATTTTCCTGCGCCATTCCGAATCCATCAGCTCCAATTACTACACCAGGATGAAGAGTCACATTTTTTCCTATCACAACGCCATAACGTATAGTTACATTTGCTAATAACGAAGTATCTGCTCCAATTTTAACGTTATCATCTATAACGCAACCTGGACCAATATAAACACCTTGACTAATTACAGTGTTATTACCTATAACAACATTTGCTGAAATAAATGATGAATTGTCGATTTCACAATCTGAACCAATTACCGCATTTTTATCGATATATCCAGATGGTTTAACGCTAGGATAAAGATAGTTAGCAATTTTAGCGTAAGCCAAATAAGGCGTTTCACTAATCAATGAGTTAGTAGGACAGTTTTTTAAATCTTCTTCCGCTAAAATAACAGCTGATGCTTTTGTCTGCGGTAATTGATGCGCATAGTGCCGATTAGATAAAAATGATATTTCACCTTTCTTAGCTAGTCTCAAAGTATTAACAACTTTGATTTCGCAATCAGCCTCACCTTCCAGTCTTGCTCCGCTTACTTGTGATAATTCTCCAAGTGTTGCTGACATGGAAACATTACTCGTATACTAAATATATGTAGATAAATGTAATAATTAAGCTATTTTTTTAACGACTCAATAACTAAACTAGTCATATCCGCCTTCGAACTCGCATAGATAACGCCTTCGCTTAACACAACATCGTAATTATTATCTTTAGCTACTTTTTGTATCGCTTCAAAAATTACTTTTTGAATTTTGGCTAATTCTTCATTACGACGGAAATTAATATCTTCACGGAATTCATCTTGATTACGCTTATAATCACGTCGATTAGCAAGAATATCTCTTTCCATCTTAGTGATTTCTGCTTCGGACATGATTGCGCGATCTTTAGCTAGTTTATCTTCAAGATCTTTAATTTTCTTTTGAGCAGCAATAAGAATTTTACTTCTAGGTTCAAACTCTTTATCGAGCGATTTTCCAGCCGCCTGATACTGAGGAGATTGTTCTAACACTTTCAATACCTGTACTGCACCAATTTTTAGCGCATCTTCTGCATATGCTTGTGAAGCAAAGGCTAAGACATAAAGAATTGATATTAAAAATTTAAACGATATTTTCATTAATTTATTACTCCAAATAACTAAAATGATGTTCCAAAGGTAAACTGGAAGTTTTGAATTTCATCGGTGGATTTTTCGTTAACCGGTAATGCCATACTCATACTCACTGCACCAAAAGGAGAAATCCATATAGCACTAACACCAGTAGAATAGCGTATTTCTGAAAAATCAACATCTTCATTAGGGCCATAGACGTTACCCGCATCTATAAATCCTGTGACTCTAACCGATTGCTTAAAATCAGTAAGAAAAGGGACCGGTAAAATTATTTCAGCATTACCAATTATTTTTGTATCTCCACCCAAAGCTCTATTTGCACTATCTCTTGGTCCCAGAGTATTCTCTTCAAACCCTCGAACAGACCGAGGACCGCCAGCAAAAAAATTCTCGAAGAATGGTAACTCCGTAGTATCGCCATAACTATCACCATAGCCAATATCAGCACCTAATGTCAGGATGAAGTCTTCGTAAATATCCTTAAACCACTGCGTCTTAAAGTCAACTTTATAAAATTGCAGAGAATTACCAAGACCTGGCAATGACACTTCTGTGTTAATACTATGCAATGCACCTTTATCAGGTAATATTTTCTTGTTACGCGTATCGTGTGCAAAACCAACAGAAAACTTCAACAAATCATATGTATCACCATTTTGATTAACAAAGTTTCGTAGCTGTGTTGAGGAATTACCTTCAAGATCAAGTTCGGTATTGCTATATGAAAATTCTGTACCTAGAGAGTTATTTTCTGATACTGGCACTCTAAAATTAATTGAGCCACCGAATTCTGTTGTTTCATAAAGTGCTAAATTTGCATCTTGTGCATCGGTTTTACGAAAAAATGTAGTAAATCCACGGCTTATACCGCTATCAGTATAATAAGGGTCGAGAAACCCGAGCTGATATCGTGTATTCACCTCACTGTTATTAAAAGCAAAATCAATACTTTTACCACTTCCAAGAAAATTGGCCTGACTAATACTAGCATTCAATATAAGTCCCTGCCCCTGTGAAAAGCCGAGTCCTAAACCTATTTGCCCGCCGGGAGCTTCTTCGACAATATAATTTACATCAACTTGATCTGTAGTTCCTGCTACCGCAGGTGTATCAACATTTACATCCTTAAAATAACCCGTTCTTTGTAAACGAAGTTTGCCTCTTTCGACTTGAGCAGTAGAAATCCATGCACCTTCCTGCTGACGCATTTCGCGACGTAAAACTTCATCTCTAGTTTTTGAATTACCGGAAAAATTAATTCGACGAACGTAGACTCGTTTACTCGGATCGACGAAGAAGGTAATAGAAACCGTTTTATCATCCTTGTTAATATCAGGAATTGAATTCACATTCGCAAATGAATAACCCTCTTCACCCAGTCGTTCAGTTAATTGTTTACTGCTATCTGTTACTTTTTTACGTGAAAATAACTCGCCACTATGAATAGAGACTAATTCAAATAAATCTTCTTCTGGCAAGATTAGATCACCGGCCAATTTAACATCTGTGACCGTATATTGTTCGCCTTCACTAATGTTAATTGTAATATAGATATCTTTTTTATCGGGAGTGATCGAAACCTGAGTCGAATCAATATTAAAACCTAGATAACCACTATCCAGATAATAGGAACGCAATGCTTCCAAATCACCCGACAGTTTTTGTTTTGAATATTGGTCATTCTTGGTATAAAAAGAAAGCCATGTTGGAGTACTTAATTTAAATTGCTTAAGTAATTTTTTTTCTTCAAAAACAGTATTTCCGACAATATTAATTTTTTTGATTTTAGCCGCCAGACCTTCTGAAACCTCAATCAATATACCGACACGATTGTTATCCAGCTCAGTCACTGTTGAATCGATCTTAACTGCATATTTACCTAAAGAATAATATTGCCGTTCTAACTCTTGTTCAGTTTGGTCTAATTGAGATTGAATAAAGACTCGGCCTTCAGCAAAACCAAATTGTTTTAAATTTTCTAGTAAATCATCGGTCTTGATATCTTCATTACCAGTCATGGTTATAGAACCAATTGCAGGGCGCTCTTTAATAATAAAGACCAGAATACTTCCGTCTCTTTCAAGCCTGACATCATCAAAAAAACCAGTTTTAAACAATGCACGTACGGCTTCCGATGAGCGGGAGTCGTCGAATTTATCCCCAACTTTCATCGGCAAGTAATTGAATACTGTTCCTGGAGTAATTCGCTCTAATCCTTCAACACGAATATCTTCGATGACAAATTCTTGCGCTGCTTGCAATGGAGCAATTATTGACAGCGTCAACAATAAAATACAAAGTAATTTCTTAAGTATGGGTTGCATATATTTGTTACTTATTTATTTTTATAATTAAATTACCCTAACAGGCGGGTAATATCGTTAAAGAGTGCAATACTCATTAGTCCTAATAACAAGACTAATCCTACTTGTTGTCCGACTATTTGTATTGCCTCAGAAACCGGTTTTCCGATTACCAGCTCTATAAGGTAATACATTAAGTGCCCGCCATCCAGTAAAGGCACCGGCAAAAGGTTCAGTACACCCAAACTGACACTCACTATAGCCATGAAACTTAAGAAGGCAACCAAGCCAATACCAGCAGATTGACCAGCATATTGTGCAATACTGATTGGACCACTCAGGTTTTTTACCGATGCTTCGCCGACGAGCATTTTACCAAGTACTCGAAGAGTTAGCACTGACATTTCCCATGTTTTTTTCATCGCTTTAATAAAAGCAGTCGGCAAGCTATAACTTTCTATCGTAAAATAAGAGTCGAACAAGTCATCAGGTCTAAATGCGGCAGCACCGATTCGTCCAATTGTCTCATTCTCAGACTGAATACGTTCAGGGATAACTTCGATATTAACTGTTGATTCTCCCCTCAAAACTTCAAGTTCCAAAATTTTATCAGGGCTTTTTCTAATGATTTCTACCCATTCGCCCCATGATGCCACCGGTTCATTATTGACACTGATAATTTCATCATATTGAAGTAGTCCACTTTTTTCAGCGGCACCTTCAGGCAAAACTTCTCCAATGATGGCAGCTAACTTTAATTCAATAATACTTAGACCCAAGGCTTCGAGTAATCTTCCTTCTGCCATTTCATCGATTGATATTCTAGAAAGGTCCATTTCCAGTTTTTGCTCGACCCCATCATTATCAACAACATCTAAGTTAATAACATCACCCTTAACAGTATGATTGACCAACTGATCAATCACCGTCGACCAGGTTGGAGTTTTCAATCCATTTATTGACAATATTTCCTGTCCTGAAGCCAACCCTGACTGTGAGCTAATTGAAAATGGTTCTACGTCACCAATAAAAGGTTTGAGTCCATTCACACCCATAACAAAAATTATCCAGTAAGCAATAATGGCAAAGATAAAATTAAATAGAGGACCGGCTGAAACTATGGCAAATCTCTGCCAAAGTGGCTTGTAATTAAATGAACGCGGTAACTCTTCTTCTTTAACTTCGCCTTCGCGTTCATCTAGCATTTTGACATAACCACCTAAAGGCAAAGCGGCGATAACAAATTCTGTATTGTCTTTACCAAACTGCTTTTTATAAATGGCTCGACCAAAACCAATAGAGAACCGAAGAATTTTTACATCACATCGTCTGGCGACCCAATAGTGGCCAAATTCATGAAAAGTAATTAAAACACCAAGCGCAACTATAAAAGCAACAATATTTTGCAGAATATCAATCATGCTGCCATATCCTTAGTAGTATGTGTCGCAACTTCTCTTGCCAATTTGTCATCTTCAAGAATAACCTCAAGTGACGTTGCTTCATGTTGTGTTACATTTTCTAATACGGCTTCAATAACACGGTCAATATCTGTAAAGCGAATACGTTTTTCTAAAAACTCATTTACAGCAACTTCATTCGCCGCGTTTAAAATAGCGCTACTGGTTCCGCCCTGTTGCATCGCTTCACGAGCAAGTCTTAAACAAGGAAATCGTTCTTCATCCGGCGCAACAAAATCAAGTCGCGCAATATCAAATAAATCAAGTCGCTCAACTCCGGCATCGATTCTTTCTGGCCATGCCATTCCATAAGCAATCGGCGTACGCATATCAGGATTACCTAACTGCGCTAATACCGAGCCATCGTTATATTGAACCATAGAGTGAATTACACTTTGGGGATGAATAACCACTTGAATAAAATCAGGTTTGATATGAAACAACCAGCATGCTTCTATAACTTCCAATCCTTTATTCATCATTGTTGCAGAATCAACGGAGATTTTTCTACCCATCACCCAATTCGGATGAGCACAAGCTTGTTCTGGTGTCATTGCTGACAATTGATCCAAAGGAGTAGTGCGAAAAGGCCCTCCCGAAGCCGTTAACAATATTTTTTTAACACCTAAATTTTCAACGTTTTTATTAAAACCAGCTGGCATACATTGAAAAATAGCATTGTGTTCACTGTCGATAGGTAATAGTTCAGCATTATTTTGCTCGACAGTATCCATAAATAACTTGCCTGACATAACTAATGCTTCTTTATTGGCAAGCAAGACACGTTTACCCGCTTTCGCTGCGGCGAGCGTGGGTAACAAACCTGCGGCACCGACAATCGCAGCCATAACATAATCGACATCAGTCAGTTCAACGACTTTAACCAAACCATCAATACCACTTAAAACAGTTACATCAGAAGCTTTGTTTTTAAGTTCCTGCTCAAGTTTAGTCGCAGCATCTTCATTAACCATTACCGCAAATTCGGGTTTAAGTTTGATACACTGTTCTAATAATGTTTCAACATTCGTATTCGCCGTTAAGGCTTTCACATGATATTTATCTGGATGGCGGAAAACGACATCCAGCGTATTCACGCCAATACTGCCCGTGGCACCTAAAACGGTAATACCTTTCATTTGACTAAACCTAAAGAAATAAGACCAAACACAAAAATCGGACTGGCTGCTGTTAAGCTGTCTATTCTGTCCATAACACCGCCATGACCGGGCAAGATGTTACCGCTGTCTTTTTGACCTGCTTCGCGTTTCACTAAACTCTCCATTAAATCACCAAATACCGAGCCAATAACAGTCAATATAGCCAAGCCGATAAACAGCAAACTGTCATCTAAATTTTTATTTGAAACAATAACATAACAGCCTGCAATAACAATACTCGATGCAATGCCAGCGACTGTTCCTTCCCATGTTTTACTTGGGCTAACTCGATTGGCAAGTTTCCGCTTGCCCCATTTTTTGCCTGCAAAATAAGCGGCCGTATCGGCACCCCAAATTAGCAACATCAATAACATAATTAATTCAGCACCGTTTTCAGAAAACAACTTTAATATTGTCAAACCGGACCACATTGGAATTAACAACAACAAACCAATTAGCATCAGTAGCGCTGGTGAACGAGGTAATAAATTACGCTGTTTTTGATAAGCAAACACAATCACCACAGCAAACAACCAATAAAGCACACCACATAAAGTAATGCTGTTATATAAAAGACTGTTATTCAGCCAATAGATTCCAAACAAGATTAATATAATGAAGACGACATATAGCGTTTTCATTTTATCACTTGTCTTACAAAGTCCTGCCCATTCCCAGGCACCGATAGCAACAAACACAGCAAATAATGCGGAAAACCAAATCGTCTCAGCAAAAAAAATAAAAGCGATGACAATCGGAATTAATATTGCGGCCGTAATAATTCTATTTCTTAACATAATATTTATGTGTGCCTGAATACGTTATGTCTTTGACGATTATTCAATTTGTTCTGATATTTTACCAAAACGTCTTTGTCGACTGGCAAACCAGTCTATAGCTTTATCCAACTCTTCAGGCGCAAAGTCAGGCCATAAAACATCGGTAAAATACAACTCGGTATAAGCTAGTTGCCACAAAAAATAATTACTTATTCTTTGCTCGCCACCTGTACGTATAAAAAGATCAGGATCCTTGTTTTCTGCTAAAGATAACTTGTCACTGATAAGTACCTCATTAATGTCTTCAAGTTTTAAATTATCTGAAGCTATATCTTTAGCCATCGATTGAAGCGCTTGTGTAATGTCCCAACGTCCACTGTAATTTGCCGCAACGTTTAAATGCAGTCCTGAATTTGATGCCGTAAGTGACTCAGAAGCAGCGATCGTTTTTTGCAACTTATTACTGAATGCTGTTCTATCGCCGATAAATTTCAAATAAACATTGTTTTTGTGTAAATCTTTTACTTCAGACTGAAGCGCGGTCATAAAAAGTTCCATCAACAAATCAACTTCCGTTTCCGGGCGCTGCCAATTTTCACGGCTAAATGCATACACTGTCATTGTATGAAGTCCAATTCTGACAGCGTGTTCGATTAATTTTCTAAGAGTTTTGACACCGGCACGATGACCTGCGACACGAGGTAAGTTTTTATTTTTTGCCCATCGCCCGTTACCATCCATGATAATAGCAATGTGCCTTGGTTTAGAGGCTTTAGAGTCAATATCCATTAACGTTATATAGCCAGTGCCTATAAGTTAAAAATAAATAGATTAATACAATGTAGTAATAACGCTAGATTTCAAGCATCTCAGCTTCTTTTTCCACAAGACTTTTGTCTATAGTTGCAATGTTTTCATTCGTCAGGTTTTGAATTTGATCTTCTGCTTTACGTTCATCATCTTCAGATATTAATTTTTCTTTAACTAACTCTTTACATGATGAATTAGCATCGCGTCGTATATTTCTAATGGCAATACGTGCTTTTTCTGCCTCGCCTCGAACTACTTTGATCAGATCTTTTCGTCTTTCTTCCGTTAAAGGCGGTAATGGAACTCGAATCAACTCACCCGTCGTCACGGGATTTAAACCAAGGTTAGCATTCATAATTGCCTTTTCGATATCCGGTACACTGCTTTTATCGAAAGCACTAACACCAAGCATTCTGGCATCAACAACATTAATACTGGCAACCTGGTTAAGAGGCGTTTCCGTTCCGTAATAATTCACTTTGACCTGCTCTAATAAACCTGGATGAGCACGACCTGTTCTGACTTTAGACATTTCGGTCTTTAAAGACTCGAAACTTTTCTGCATCCGACTTTGAGCATCACTAATAATATCTTCAATCATTTTTAAATTTCCTCAAGCTAAGCATCACTGACCAAGGTGCCTTCATCTTCACCTTGAGCTGCTTTCAATAGCGAACCTGGTTTTGTCATATCTAATACCCTAAGCGGCATATGGTTATCTCGACAAAGTACCACGGCAGTTGTATCCATAACGCCAAGCTTACGTTCAATTACTTCATCGTAATTTAGTGAATCATAACGAATAGCATCTTTATTTTTTACTGGGTCAGAGGAATAAACACCATCAACTTTAGTGGCTTTGATTAGTAATTGAGCACCGATTTCTATCGCGCGTAAACTAGCCGCTGAATCAGTTGTAAAAAAGGGATTACCTGTGCCTGCAGCAAGAATAACTACACGACCTTTTTCGAGATGGCGAACAGCGCGGCGGCGAATATAGTCTTCGCATACCTGGTTAATTTTTAATGCAGACATAACTCTGGCATGAAGATTAACGCGCTCAAGTGCATCTTGCATAGCAAGCGAATTCATAATGGTTGCTAACATCCCCATATGATCGGCAGTAACACGATCAATACCTGATGCGGCCAAGCCAGTACCTCGGAAAATATTACCACCACCTATAACGATGGCAATTTCGGTACCTTTTTTACAAAGCTCAGCAATCTCACCAGCAAGACGGTCAATAACTTTGGGATCGATGCCATAGGCCATATCTCCCATCAATGCTTCACCACTGAGTTTTAATAAAACCCGCCTATATTTTAAAGAAGTGGACGGGGCAGACATCGACTAATTAGTCTCCTTTGGCCTGAGACATAACTTCTTCAGCAAAGTTATCTACTTTCTTTTCAATCCCTTCACCCACTTCATATCGAATGAAAGACGTGACTGAGGCTTTTGCTGATTTAAGTAAATTTTCTACTGTTTGGTCCGGATCTTTGACGAAAGGCTGTCCAAGTAGAGTAATTTCTTTCAAGTATTTCTTTATGCGACCTTCAACCATTTTTTCAATAATGTCAGCTGGCTTACCGCTTTCTGCTGCCTGTGCTGAAAAGATTTCTTTTTCTTTATTCAGTACGTCTTGAGACACTTGTTCTTCGCTAACACAAACTGGCTTACTGGCTGCAATATGCATTGCGATATCCTTAGCCAAAGTTTCATCACCACCTTTAAGCTCAACAATGACACCAATGCGTGTCCCATGCGAATAAGTACCAATTTGGCCTGTTGCTGTACGCTTTTCAAAACGGCGTACGGTAATCTTTTCACCTATTTTCGAGACCAGTTGCAGAATCGCTTCTTCAGCTGTTTGGTCTCCCAGACTAAGCTGCATCAACGCGTCAACATCGCTTGGGTTTTGTGCACTAATTGCATCGATAACATTGTTAGTAAATGATAAAAAGTTATCGTCCTTAGCAACAAAATCAGTTTCGCAATTAGTTTCCAAAATAGTAACGTCTTGCCCGTCTTGCTTAATGGTAATAACACCTTCAGCAGCAATACGACCTGCTTTCTTGGCCGCTTTAGCAGCGCCAGATTTACGCATTTCTTCAATTGCGACTTCTATATCGCCGCCGGTTTCTTGCAAAGCCTTTTTACAATCCATCATGCCCGCGCCAGTACGTTCGCGCAGCTCTTTAACTAGTGAAGCAGTAATTTGCATCGAATAATCCTCTAACTATTCTAATCTGAATAATAATAATAATCTGTTATTCGTCGTCAGTTTTTGCAGCCGTCTTTTTGCTGACTTTCTTTGCTGTTTTTTTCTTAGCCACTTTTTTCTTGGCGGTCGCTTTCTTTTTAACTGCTTCAGCAGGTTTCTCTGCTGCTTCAGCGCTATCCATTTTCTTGACTACCTTTTTCTTAGCTGTTTTCTTGGTGACTTTAGGCTTGGCGACAGCTTCGTCAGCCGCCTGTACTGGTGCGCCAGAATCATCAATTTCTATTAAGTCATCGTTATCTTCTGAACTACCTAAATGAGCAATCGATTGACGACTATCAAGAACGGCATCTGCTACACCTTTGGCGTAAAGCGTAATGGAACGAATGGCATCGTCATTGCCCGGAATAACGTAATCAACACCTTTGGGACTATTATTGCTATCAACGATACCAATAACCGGTATTCCAAGCTTAACTGCTTCATTTACCGCAATATTTTCATAACCGACATCAACGATGAATATGGCATCGGGAATACCTTTCATATCTTTAATACCTGATAAATTGGCTTTCAATTTATCCAATTCACGTCTTAGCATGAGTTGTTCTTTCTTGTTAACGCGTTCAACACCACCATCCGTCTGCATCGCTTCGATTTCTTTTAAACGGTTAATTGAACCACGTACCGTCTTGAAATTGGTCAATAAACCACCCAACCAACGACGATTGATATAAGGCATGCCACAACGTGCTGCTTCTTCTGCAACGATTGATTGCGCCGCACGTTTAGTGCCTACAAATAAGATTGTGCCCCTCTTCGAAGCCATCTTACTGACGAAATTCATCGCATCTTCGTATAATGGAAGGGTTTTTTCTAAATTAATAATATGGATTTTATTACGCTGACCAAATAGATAAGGCGCCATACTGGGATTCCAGTATCGGGTTTGGTGACCAAAATGGACACCAGCCTCCAGCATTTCACGCATGGTGACGTTCGACATGTTATATTCTCCTTTGTTAGGGTTAAGCCTCCGCACTCCCCAAATAACAACCTAATTTCTAACAAATGAAATCAGGCACCCCATATATGGTTAAAAGCATGCGTGTGACGGTTAAATTTAAGTATTTGCGAAAATCGCGTGCGCTTTATACCATAGAACAATTACCACAACAAATAGTCCACCCAATAATAAAATATGCCTGTCTCTATTAAAACACCTGAGGAAATCGGGAAAATGCGCATCGCCGGCCGTTTAGCCGCCGAAGTTCTGGAAATGATCGGTTCTAAAGTCCTAAGTGGCGTGACAACCGACGAACTGAACCAGATTTGCCACGATTACATTGTAAACGAGCAAAAATCGATTCCTGCTCCACTCAATTACAAAGGTTTCCCGAAATCAATCTGTACCTCAATAAATCACGTTGTCTGCCACGGCATACCCAGCGACAAGAAACTCAAAGATGGCGATATTATTAATATTGATATCACCGTCATTAAAGATGGCTATCATGGCGATACCAGCAAAATGTTTTTTGTTGGTGAACCTTCCATACGCGCAAAACGGCTGGTTGAACTTACTTATGGCTGTATGAAAAAAGGAATCGCGCTGGTTCGACCTGGGGTTTCTCTTGGCGATATAGGTTACGGAATACAAACATTAGCGGAAAGCAATAATTGCTCTGTGGTACGCGAATATTGTGGTCATGGTATTGGCAAAGAATTTCATGAAGATCCACAAATACTCCATTACGGCAAACCAAATACTGGCTTAAAGTTGGAAGCAGGTATGACTTTTACTATCGAACCAATGATTAATCTAGGCAAACGTCAGGTTAAATTACTTGCTGATGAATGGACAGTAGTTACACGTGACAGAAGTTTATCCGCACAATGGGAACACACTATTCTCGTTACTGATAATGGTTACGACGTATTAACCAAACGGTCAGACGAAAACTTTTAACTCACATATGGAAAATATAATCGCCGATCTATATTTGTTTGATAAAAGTAGCTTCCGTAAAAAACTTAAACAGACAAACAAACCCTTACCCTTATTTAAAAAAGCACTCAAAAGTGGTTATGAATATCTTATTGAAAGTTTTAACTCAGGCGAAGATATCGAGCTATTAGTAAAAAAACAGGGTTGGCTTGTTGATCAATTACTCATCTTTGCATGGGAACAATTTATTGATTCTGATCAACTCAGTTTAATCGCTGTTGGTGGTTATGGCCGCAATGAACTCATGCTCGCATCAGATATTGATTTAATGGTGTTACAAAAACCACGGTTAAAAAAAGACATTGAACAACAACTACAATCATTTCTTACTTTCCTGTGGGACTTTGGTCTCGAAGTCGGACACAGTGTTCGAACAGTAAAAGAATGTAAGATAGAAGCAAAAAATGATATCACTATCATCACAAATGTCATGGAGTCACGTTTAATTTGTGGAAATGAAAAACTTCATGAAGAAATGCGCAAAGCAACCGGCCCTAACAAAATATGGCCAACTAAAAAGTTTTTTGAAGCCAAAATATTAGAACAAAAAAATCGTCACGAAAAATATAGTGACTCGACAGACAAACTCGAACCAAACATAAAAGAAGCACCCGGTGGTCTACGTGATATTCAAATGATCGGCTGGGTGGCAGAAAGACAATTCGACAATATTGAAATCAACAATCTTGTTAAGCAAAAGTTTCTCACCCGTGACGAATATGTCATTCTGAAAACAGGGCGAAATCTTTTATGGCGCATTCGTTTTGCTTTACACATGACGACCCATCGTCGTGAAGACAGATTGTTATTTGAATACCAAAGAAATATTTCGGAATTATTTGGCTTTAAAGGAAAAGAAAATAAAGGCATTGAAGCCTTCATGAGAATATATTTCAAAACCACTCGTGAAATAAGTCGTCTAAATGAAATGTTGTTACAACATTTTGAAGAAGAAATAATTTACAGCAAACGAAAAGAAAAAATAATTGCTATTAACACGCGTTTTCAAAAAAGAAATGACTTTATAGAAGTTACCAATAGAAATGTATTTAAAAATTATCCATTCGCTCTGTTCGAGATATTTTTATTAATCCAGCAAGATCCAAAAATCAAAGGCGTAAGAGCAAGCACTGTTCGTCTCATCAGGAAAAACCTATATCTAATCGACCATGCATTTCGCAAAGACATAAGAAATCGAAGTTTATTTCTGGAAATTATTCGTCAACCTAATCTGATTGGTCATAAGTTAAGAATGATGCATCGCTACGGCATTTTAGGTGCCTACCTGCCCGCGTTTGCCAAAATTGAAGGTCTAATGCAATTTGATTTATTTCACATCTTCACTGTTGACGAACACATACTCACTGTCATTCAAAACATGCGTTTATTTGCAACGGATGAATACAAAGAGAAGTTTCCTATTTGCAATGAGTTAACAAAAAAAATCCCGAAGCTTGAATTACTTTATCTTGCCGGTTTATTCCATGATATTGCAAAAGGTCGTGGCGGCGATCATGCAGCACTTGGAGTAAAAGACGCTAGAGATTTTTGCAAGCTACATGAGTTAAGTAATTACGATGCCGAACTCGTTGCCTGGTTAGTTGAAAACCATTTAGTAATGAGTAAAACCGCACAGCGTAAAGATATCGATGATCCTGAAATAATTATAGAGTTTACTAATATTGTCGAGAATCAAACGCGGCTGAATTACCTTTTTGTACTTACTGTAGCAGATATCTGCGGCACTAATCCGGAATTATGGAATAACTGGAGAGGAATGCTACTCACAAATCTTTACCAACGCACACTGCATGTACTAAGACGTGATCATAATAGTCCATTACCAAAGAAAGAATGGGTCGACGCTATAGAACAAGAAGCGCTAACTTTAATTGATACTAACAAAAATAATAAACAGGACGTTCTTAACTTATGGAAAACCATAGATGACGATTATTTTCTAAGACACACTGCCGATGAAATCGTCTGGCATACCGAAGGTATTCTAAAACATAAAAATAAATCAGAACCATTAGTCTTAGTGAGTAAAAATTCTATTCGTGGAAACAGCCTTATCTTTATTTATATGAAAGATAGAAAACATATTTTTTCAACGACAACCAGAGCCATTGAAAAACTGGGATTAAACGTACTTGATGCAAGAATTATAACTAATAAAGATGATTTTGTTCTGGATACTTTTGTTGTTCTTGAAAACGACGGCGAACTTATTAAAACTGAAGATCGTAGTAACGAAATAAAAGCACGAATTATTAAAGCCTTGAGTGCGACAAAAGCATTTCCACAACAAGGGGAATGGGTAGAGAATAGACAATTAAAAAGTTTCAATTTTCCTAGCCGTGTTATTTTTGAAAAAGATGAAAAAAATGATCGCACCATCATGGAAGTCAATACAGTTGATCGCCCTGGTGTATTGTCACGTATTAGTACGGCGATGGATTTATGTGGTGCTAAATTGCAAGGTGCAAAAATAGCGACCTATGGTGAACGCGTGGAAGATATTTTTTACTTACGTAACGATGAAAACAAAGCAATAGACGATCCACTAAAATTTGAATGTTTGGAAAACTCGATATTAGACGCGCTCTCCTGAATCTTTACTTTTAATAGCATCATGAAAATTCTGGCGCCGACCAATAAACTAGAATTAATGGAACGTGCAAATAGTTTAGCGGGCATCACCATTCAGCAACTCGCAAATAAAATGCAAGTTGAGGTTCCTGAATCATTAGTTCATGCAAAAGGTTGGTTTGGCACTTTACTAGAACAATATCTAGGTGCTGAAGCTGCAAGCGCACCAGAACCCGACTTTATTAATTTAGGTATCGAATTAAAGACCATACCTATTGATGAAAATGGTAAACCTAAAGAGTCCACCTATATCTGCGTTGCGCAACTTGACCCCATTGCATTATCTTCATGGGAAGGTTCGCTGGTTAAACATAAATTGACTCAAGTACTCTGGATTCCATTCGAAGCAAGCAAAACGATTCCCATTTCTTTACGTCGAATAGGAACACCGATTTTATGGAAACCCGCTCTACAACAAGAGAAACAACTAAAAAGTGATTGGCAAGAATTATGTGACATGATCGCTTTAGGTGAAATTGATAAAATAAGTTCATCGATGGGAACTTACTTACAAATAAGACCAAAGGCCGCTAATGCAAGTAGTTTAACAATAGATAAAAACCAACCCGATTCAAATGCTTTAACATTACCAAGAGGTTTTTATTTGCGCCCCTCTTTTACTCGCTCAATTATTTCTCCTGATAAAAAATAATTTATGAATAAAAACAAATTTGACCGTCGTTTAAGTATTGCTCCCATGATGGATCATACCGATAAGCACTTTCGCTACTTCATGCGTTTATTATCTAAACACGCGGTACTTTATACCGAGATGATAACAACCGGCGCACTCATTCATGGAGACCAACAACGCTTTCTTAATTTTAATGATGTTGAACACCCTCTTGCCATTCAATTAGGCGGCAGTAATGCAGACGATCTTGCCGAGTGTGCAAAGATGTCTGAAAACGAAGGTTACGATGAAGTAAATCTGAATATTGGTTGTCCTAGTGACCGGGTACAAAACGGACGGTTTGGTGCCTGTTTAATGTCAAACAAAAATCTGGTTGCTGATTGTGTTAGTAAAATTAAAGCAACAGTAAAAATTCCTGTCACTATAAAAACACGTATTGGCATTGATGATTTAGATTCTTATGAGTTTTTATATGATTTTATAAAAACTACTAAAGAAGCAGGCTGTGATACCTTTATTATCCATGCAAGAAAAGCCATTTTGAGTGGCTTAAGTCCGAAAGAAAACAGAGAGATTCCGCCTTTAAATTATGAACGTGTACATAAAATAAAACAGGATTTCCCTGAACTGAACATTACTATTAACGGCGGCTTTACTCAGCTTGATAAAATGAAGTTGCAACTACAACACGTCGATGGCGTCATGGTCGGTAGAGTAGCTTATCAAAACCCCTACATGCTGGCCGAAGCTGACAACGTCATATTTGAAAATACTGAACCTACTCCCACTCGAGAAACTATTTTAAATGAATATAGAAACTATGTTGATGAACAAGTAGCTCAAGGCGAGCGTATTAAGAATTTAACACGCCATATTATTGGCCTATATCAAGGCCAACCTGGTGCGCGCAAATATAGGCAACTACTTTCAGCCGCTGTCCCTGAAGGCAAGAATAATATTCAATTTCTTGATGACACTATTGAATCGTTATCCACTTATGTTCCGTAAATTGAAAATAGATATAACTAATAGCAACTTGGCGAACTCTGTCTTTTATGGGATCATAAATTGAATCCTTTCAGATTTAACTACAGCAATAATGAGGCTCTTATGAATATATTGAAATCCGCTCTCTTAATAACTTTAAGTTTTGTTTTTATGAGTGCACATGCGGCAAAAGTAGAAACTGATATAGAAAAATTGAGTTATTCGATGGGTATTTTTTTCGGACAAAGTGTTTCTCGACAAAACATGGATCTTGATACACCTGCTTTTTTACAGGCAGTCGAAGATGTTTTAAATAAGAGTGAACTGAAGTTGGACAAAGAAGAGATGCAGCAAATTCTGGCTGACTATCAGAAAAAAGAACAGGAAGAACGCTCCACACAAGCCGTCACCAATAAAGTCGATGGCGAAAAATATTTGGCCGAAAATAAAACGAAAGAAGGCGTGATCACATTAGATAGTGGCCTGCAATATAAAGTCATTACTGCTGGCGAAGGGGAAAAACCTGCTGCGGATAGTGAAGTCGTTGTGCATTATCGTGGGACATTAATCAATGGCACTGAATTTGATAGTTCATATGCACGAGGCGAACCTGCGACGCTTGGCCTTAGTCAAGTCATAAAAGGTTGGCAGGATGCATTGCAGCTGATGCCTGTCGGTTCAAAATGGCAAATTGTTGTCCCTTCAAATCTGGCATACGGAGAACGAGGTGCGGGTGGCGCAATAAGTCCCTACTCTACCTTGTTATTTGACATTGAACTCATTGAAATCAAATAACATTTAGCTATTATCATGAACACCCTTCTAATAAAGAAGGGTGTTCATTCACTAAAATCACTCCTCAGTATCTCCATCATTTTGCAAAAAATGAGCGATAATGTTTAATCAGAACAAATCATATAAATGAGACTCTAAGAAATCATGAGTAAAAAGATTAAAAAACCTCTGCTGGACACTTTGTTTAGCCTGTTTTGTTTATTTCAGTTAAATGTAATGGCTTTGGCGAACGAAGCTACTGTCGCAGACACTGAGAATTTATATCTCTCTGCCCTGGAATATTATGAAAACAAGAATTATGAAGAAGCGATTCAACAGCTTGAGATTGCCGTCGCACAAGAACCGGAGGTTGCTAAATATCACCATATTTTAGCGGTAAGTTACGGTCGCGAAGCTGAAAACGTAAATTGGTTCAAAGCAATGGATTATGCTAAGAAAACGCTGATACATCTTGAGAAATCGAATGAATTAGATCCCAATAATCTGGAAATTCTCGATGATTTAATGGATTACTACCACGAAGCACCCGGATTTCTAGGAGGAAATACTAAAAAAGGTGATGAAATCGAGGCTCAAATCAAAAAATTGACGCTTGCGAATCAGGAAAAAGGCAAAATTTGAATATATTTTGCATGTTAATCTATACAGAGATAGTCAATTAGTGATAATTCGTACTAATATAGCTTATCTATGTAATGGACACACCAGAAAAAAGTCTAATAAATCAATAAATTGAGTATTAATTATCTTGATAAACACTAAATTAAAAATTTTATTTTCGACAACACTACTCATAGTATTCACAGGAGTAAGTGCGGATGTTCGCACCGTTTCGGTTTCAGAACTGGAACCGGAAAGCAAACACATTAGAGCAATCGAATTAATCACTCATATATTAACGACCTATCATTACAAAAAGACCGAATTAGACGACACACTATCCAGTTCAATTTACAAACATTACCTGGAAAATCTGGATCAAAATAAAGCCTATTTTCTTAAATCGGATATTCTGGAATTCGAGCGTTATCGATTTAAAATTGATGATGCCATATTGAACTCAGACTTAAACCCTGCTTTTGATATTTTCAAACGTTATCGACAACGTGTTGAAGAACGAATTAAATTTGCGCTTACTACACTGAATGAGCATTTTGATTTTAATGTTGATGAATCTTATCGCTTTGATCGTCGTGAAGATGATTGGGCAGCGGATAGAACTGAACTCGACTCACTTTGGCGTAAACGCGTTAAAAACGATGTATTAAATTTACAGCTTACAAAAAAAGAAGTTAATGAAATAAAAAAAACATTAACTGCTCGTTACGAAAGAATACTTAGCAGCACCTTTCAACTAAATTCAAATGATGTTTTTCAATCTTTCATTAATGCTTATACAACATCGATAGAACCACATACGGCTTATTTTTCACCACGTACTTCTGAAAACTTTGATATCAGCATGCGTTTATCGTTAGAAGGTATTGGTGCCGTACTGCGTGGAGACAATGACTACACACAAGTTGTAAAAGTAATTACCGGTGGCCCGGCTGATTTGAGCGGCGAACTCGGTTCTGATGATCGTATTGTTGGAGTAGGACAAGATAAGGAAGGAGAAATCGTTGATGTTATTGGTTGGCGACTGGATGATGTAGTTGATCTTATTCGCGGTCCTAAAGGAACGATTATTAAATTAGAAGTCTTGCCCAAAGGCATTGGCCCTGAGGGTCCTTCTAAAATAGTCACTATGACTCGTGAAAAAATCAGACTGGAAGAGCAAGATGCAAGCTCAAGTATTATTGATATTACTGAAAGTCATACACGTATTGGTGTTATTGACCTACCTACTTTCTATATCGATTTTGCTGCGCAGGCGGAAGGCAAAAAAGATTATAAGAGTACCTCTCGCGATGTACGTAAATTAATTAAGGAGATGTTAAAAGAAAACATTGATGGTTTGATTATAGATTTACGCGATAACGGTGGCGGTTCATTATCCGAAGCATTGGAATTAACCGGTTTGTTTATCGATAGAGGCCCTGTTGTTCAAACAAAAGATGCTTCCGGTAGAGTCGATATCAACTACGATCCTGAACCCGGCATAAGTTATCCTGGCCCGTTAGCGGTATTGGTTGATCGTAACAGTGCCTCTGCTTCTGAAATTTTTGCTGGCGCTATTCAGGATTATCACCGAGGTATTATTGTTGGCGAACCTACTTTTGGAAAAGGTACTGTACAAAATGTGATTGATTTAAATCGTTTTATAAAAGAAAACGATGAAGATCATGGGCGACTAAAGACAACGATTGCTCAGTTCTTTCGAGTTAGTGGAGGTAGTAATCAATTCAAAGGCGTGATTCCCGATATTATTTTCCCGACAGCAGAAGATCCATCAGATCAAGGTGAGCGTGCTTATGAAAACGCCCTGCCCTGGGATCAAGTGAAAGCAGCAAAATATTATCCAGCAAGCGCGCCTGTTGATAGTTTCGTCATTGCAAAACAGGAATCTGAAAAACGAATAAAGAATAATAAATTATTCCAATTGTTATTGGATGATCTATATATACAACGTGAAGCCAGCGAAAGAAAAGAAATACCTTTACTGGAAAGCAAACGTAAAGCGGAACGCGAGAAAATATTAGCCGCAAAGAAAGGCATACAGAATGCTATGCGTGCCGAGAAAGGATTACCTCCTTTAAAAGATGATGAAGATATCGATATTTTGGCATCTGGCGAAGTCGACGAAGAAGATAATCCTATCGATGTATTACTGAACGAAACGGCTGAGATATTAAATGATTTAATAAAACCGCCATCGGATAAAAATGTAGATACAAGAACTGTTAAATCTGGAAAACCAGCCGTACTCGATAACAGTCTGTAACATTACTTAAATAATTTTAATTCATAGTTCTGTAACGAGGAGTTTCAGAACTTAAAGAAATAATAGGGAGAGCTATCGTTAAAAGCACACCAGCAACATTAATAGAAGGCGACGGTATCGGACCAGAGATACTCGACTCCACAGTAGAAATTCTTGAAGCACTCGGTGCTAAATTTGAATGGCAACGGTTTAAGGCGGGCATACAAGCCTTTGAAGAGCACGGCGATCCTTTACCACAAGCAATGATGGACAATATCCGTGAAACACGGCTTGCGTTAAAGGCACCGCTAGGAACACCAATAGGTGGCGGATTTCGTTCAGCGAATGTTCGCTTAAGAGAAGAATTTAAACTGTATGCAAATGTGCGCCCTGCTGTTTCCTATCTTCATGATCGTCGTCGCTATGACAAGATAGACATCGTTTTAATTCGTGAAAATACCGAAGGACTTTATGTCGGTGTAGAACATTATATTCCGATTGATGATGACCCAAGAGCTGTTGCTGAAGCTTCCGGCATCATTACCCGCTTCGGTTGTCGTCGTATTGCCGAATATACATTTGATTACGCGATTAAAAACAATCGTAAAAAGGTCACCATTGTTCATAAAGCCAATATATTAAAAAAACTAACCGGACTCTTTCTAGAAACTGCATTAGAAGTTGGTAAGAAGTACGAAGGACAACTGGAAATAGATGACCGAATTGTTGATAACACAGCCATGCAATTAGTCACTAATCCCGCGCAGTTCGATATGATATTAACGACGAATATGTTCGGCGATATTCTTTCAGACGAAATCGCAGGTTTAATTGGCGGTTTAGGTCTTGCACCTGGTGGTAACATTGGTAAAGACGCAGCCATCTTTGAAGCTGTACACGGCACAGCACCCGATATCGCAGGCAAAGGTATTGCCAACCCTACCGCGCTACTACTTGCCTCAGCCATGATGTTGGATCACATTAATGAAAAACCTTTAGGCGACCAATTACGTTTTGCACTTCAGGAAGCATTGAAAGATCCCAAAACACGTACGAGTGATTTGCAAGGCACGGCAAGTACAAAAGAATATACGAAGGCCGTTATAAGTTACCTTTAAAAATAGTGGGGAATCTTAATTACTCTATACAAAAGCTAATGGATTGCACTGAAATATTGGCAACGTCTGAAGGAGATATTAAAAGTAGATTACAGTACGCAGTTTCGAAACACTTGGCATTAGTCGAAATAAATTCATTTCCAAATGATCTTAAGCCTATTTATAAATCTATTTATGACAAACTTCACTCTAAGGAACCTACTTATAATGGACAAACTGCTATTGAAGCAAGCATGTATAGAATGAGGAAGAAAACTGCGAGCACTATAGCTAAAGAGATTTGGAGTTTAAATAGAATACTTCAAGAAAGAAAACTAACTAATGATTGGTCAGAATTTGATACCTAAACAAACATTCTAAACCTATCCCTCTCAATTCAATCATCAATATATATTTATAAAAACTCTACTGGTTCAATTTTTTCAAAACATTCAAAATTAAATATCGTTGAATAAAAATAGAGTTCTGCTTCTAACGTTCGCTTTATATTTTTTGCTTGTCTAAAGCCGTGTTGTTCTCCTTCATAGGCAATATAAGCAACCGGAATTCCTTTTTCTTTTAGTGCATCGACCATCATCTCCGCTTGATTAGGTAATACAATTTTATCTTCGAGTCCTTGAAAGAAAATAACCGGGCAAGATAATTGGTCAACCGCATAAACCGGTGAACGTTTTTTATAAAGTTCTTGTTCTTTGGGATATGCGCCGATTAATGAATCAAGATAGCGCGATTCAAACTTATGTGTTTCTTTTGCTAATGCTTCCAAGTCACTAACACCATAATGACTTGCGCCGGCTTTGAATACATCGGTAAAGGCTAATGAAGCTAAGGTTGTAAAGCCCCCTGCACTGCCACCGCGTATGGCTAAGCGTTCTTTATCAACCCAGCCTTGCTCTGCTACATATAAGGCTGCTTTGCTGCAATCGTTAACATCAACAATGCCCCATTCTTTGTTTAATCGCTGACGATAAGCTCTACCATAACCACTACTACCCCCATAATTCACATCCAACACAGCAAAACCTCGACTGGTAAAAAACTGCGCTACCATTTTTATTCCATTATGCGATTCACCTGTTGGACCGCCATGACTCATAACAATTAACGGTGGCTGCTCTCCGTCTAAGCCAATAAATTCTTTGTTTTTTGGACGATAGAAAAACGCATAGGCATTATTTTCTTTATCGACTGGAAAACTTAATGACTCACCTATGGAGATATTATCTTCATCAATACTTAAGTTGTTTGCTTTACGAAGTACGTTTGTTTTATTTTTCTCTATGTCGTATTCGACGATAGAAGGAAATTGAGTTGGTGATGCAGCTAAAAAATATGATTTTTTATCTTTACATACTATTGATTCGAAGTCCGTATAGGGAAGATCTATAGTCTGTAATGACTTTTCATTTACATTTATTGTTGAGAGATAAGCCAATCCATCCTGACGATAAATCGCCTGAATCGTATCTTTATCTATAAAATCATAATTGCATTCACGAAATGACCATTGTGGAACGGCAAACTCGGCTTCCATCTCTATAACGCTTTCGACTTTATTATTTATGACTCGATATAAATTCCACCAGTTACTTCTGTCAGAAATAAAATAAAGTGTGTTATCCGGCGACCATAATGGCTGACAGACCGCTTCATTCTCGTCATCACCGCCAGCAATACGAGTTGTTGTACCCAACTCACCATTACTGTTTATTTCAGCACACGACAGACTAGTGTTATCCCAAGGCATATTCGGATGATTCCAGCTAATCCAGCATAATTGTTTCCCATCATGACTAATTCTTGGATTAGAATAAAAGTCGGCACCTTCCACCAAAACTTTTTCATATTTTGATCTGGACAACGATACTGCAACGATTGTATTTGTCGCTTCTTGATTTTCATTCGAATGATCTTCGCGTACACAAATCAATCGATTATTGTTTTTGTCATAAACCATATCAGCATAACGATGCGCTTCACTGTCTGTTAGTTTTATACAATAATTATTAACATCGACAAGGTACAGAGCCTGATCACTAAAATTAGTAAAGACCAAGCCCTTTTTAGTCATCAAATAAGAACCGCCACCGTATTCATGTACACGCGTACGTGCATTAAATTCAGCAGGGATAACATCCGTTGGTTGTCCGTCAGGCGTTTGCTTAACTACAACATAACGGCCTTTTTCCTGTGGACGCATTTCTATCCAGTACACATCATCAGCAAAAACACTGATTTCACCTAATCCGACACTATCTCCTAGCATCAAATCTGTGGTGATTGGTGATTTCCATGAACCAAATGCAGCTTTTTGTTTCTCAGTCATAATAGATAAGCTTTTAATTTTATTGTTTTAATTGCGTATAATATCGAATCGAACTTGAACTAGCATTATTACACTGAATTTAATATTAGGTACATTCATGAAACTTGGCTCTTATCTCGGAAATTTATTTATAAAAATAAGTTTCTTTCTTATTCTTTCTCAACAATCCTTCGCCGATGCATCTGGCAAACAACTTCCGATGTATGGCGGTGAAGATCGAAGTCATAACCCGGAATTTATTGCGCAAGATAATGAGTTAATAGCAAAAGCAACTCGCACTTTTAGCTCACGTGAACACGCGTCAGAAGGCTATGTTGAACACGGTTTTGATCATTATTCTAATAATGAATTTGACAAATCAATGAATCGTTTTAATCAGGCCTGGTTATTAAATTCAGAGAACCCATACCCCTACATTGGTTTTGCCTTGTTGATGAATAAACAAGAACAATCTTGCCAAGCCTATAAAATGTTTAAGCTGGCAAATGAAAAAGGAATAAACGAAGGCGGTTTTCTCGCAGACTATGCTTATACAACAAGTCAATGTGCCTTATTAAAACAAAGTACTGAGAAACAAAAACTATTTGATGTATCAAATAGTTTGTATGAATCAGCAACTCAAACTTCAAACACTAAATTATTAGCCTACGTTTATCATTCATGGGCAAAATCCTATTTTCTTCAGAAGCATTTTGTGAAGACACATGAAATGATTGAACAATCAAAGAATTTTGGTGGCACAATTGACGATTCATTACTTAAAGGTATAGCAGAACAAAAAAAATGAAATGAATACACTCATCATCCTTGCGCATGGTAGTCGTCGAGAAGAATCTAATCTCGAAATAAAAAATCTTGCTGAACAAGTAAAGGCCTTAGCAGGAACAGAATATGATCTGATTGAACATGCCTATCTCGAACTGATAGAACCTTCACTTCTTCAAGCTATCGACAACAGCATCAATAGTGGCGCATCGAATATTACTGTACTCCCCTATTTTCTGAACTCCGGCAATCATGTCAAAAGTGACATTCCGGAAATAATAAAAACAGCAGAAGAGAAATATCCCGCTTGTTTATTCAACGTCTCCGCATGTATCGGCATGACAGAAGACATGCCTAAATTGATCTTGGGGCAAGCGCGAGTTCGTTAAACACACGAAAGTGTCGCTAAAATAAGACACTCGATATATACGAAATATTAAATAGTTAAAGTTGTCCTAAATATCGTCCGTTAATTTAATAATTGTTAATAATTTTCATTTTGAGTGTCTATGCTAGTACTCAATTTAAACAAATTCTCCCTGATGAAATAATTTCTAAGGATAGGCAGGAGGTTTTGTATGGACATTAATCAGTCAGATCAAGGCGTTAAATATACCTACGTATTTGAAGATATTATCAATGAGGCTGAAAATACTGGTATCTCTTCGATTTGTAGAACCATTAACAAGTTTAATAAACTCATGGATGAAGACAATGTCGCATCTAAAAATAAAGATTTAGAAAATCTTATCAAAGAAGACGTCAGCCTTACCCTTGCTGTTTTAAAAACAGCAAACTCCTCTTTATTCAGAGCATCCAACAAACAGGAAGTTAATGATATTTCAAATGCAATCAATATGATTGGCTGGGATACCATTTATAAAATAGGCATGTCCCTAACAGTAAAAGGCCTTATCAAAACAGTTAAAGGAAGAACATTTGCTAATTGGATGATTATTCGCGCAATTACAATAGCAAATATTAGTGAAATTTTTCTTGCGTCATTAAAGTTATCTAATAATAAACTGTCAGAAATAAGCTCTGTCTATGCTTATGGTTTATTACATGACATTGGTGCTCTTGCATTGTTACAGACAACCAAACACTACCAGCAAGATGTCATGGGCATTAAACTAACAGATGACAATAAGAACTGGAGTGACGCAGAAAATATTTTATATGGCTTTGATCATAATATGGTTGGTGAACGAGTGTTAATGAACTCACAATTACCCAGAAGCTTTTCTATTGTGGCTCAATATCATCATTCACCCGATCCTTTAAAGTATCCCGCAGCAGAATCAATAAAAATTACTTTAATCCGGCTTGCACAGGCATCTCTTATCGATACTCACAAATTTTCTGAGCATTGCGCTTTTTCTAACTTTAATTCTATTTCACAAGAAAGCCAATTGATTAGAGAATACGAAGATTTTTCAGATCCGTTACAAAACGAATTCGAACAGGAACTTGGATTAACTGCAGAAATATACAGTGAAATAAAATCAAGCAAGTTAAGTGATGATTTTATTAAGAATATTTCGGAGCAATTCTAAAGTAAATTCTTCCTGATCGTCAGGTATAAATTCTATCTTTGCCATACGTATTTGCTATAGTACGCGCCATGCAAATTCACTTAAAAACATTGGGCTGTCGATTGAATGAAGCCGAGCTTGAATCCTGGGCGGAGGGTTTTCAATCGAAAGGACACCGCTTAACAGATCATGCTGAACATGCAGATATACTCATTGTTAACACATGTGCCGTTACTCAAGAAGCGGTAAAAAAATCACGGCAAATAATAAGACGAACACACCGTAATAACCCTGCAGCTAAACTTGTTGTTAGCGGTTGTTATGCTAGCCTCGATGAAAAAATACAACAGGATATACCGGGAATTGATCTGTTAATCAACAATCAACAAAAAGATCAGTTAGTCGATATTACATTGAACAATCTGGATTTCGAATCAATGCCGGCAATATCAACAGAACCCGGTGAAGCTAGTATTTTTCTACGCGGCAGAAATCGTGCTTTTATAAAAATACAAGATGGTTGTCGATATCGATGCACATTTTGCATTGTTACTGTTGCCCGGGGTGATGAGCGTAGTAGAACAGAAGCTGACATTATTAAAGACATAAATCAATTTCATCAACAAGGCATACAAGAAATTGTTTTAACCGGTGTTCATGTTGGTGGCTATGGTAGCGATATCGATTCAAGTCTTTACCAACTTATAAATGCCGTTCTATCTACGACAGATATTCCGAGAATACGACTCGCTTCCGTAGAGCCATGGGATTTACCGGAAGATTTTTTTTCTTTATTTTCAAACAAGCGCTTAATGCCACACATGCATCTTCCCTTACAAAGTGGCAGTGATTCTGTTTTGAAACGCATGGCTCGTCGTTGTAAAACAAAAGACTTTAAAAAATTAATTCAACAAGCACGAAATGAAATACCGAACTTTAATCTTACGACAGATATTATTGCTGGCTTCCCTGGCGAAACAGAAGAAGAATGGCAAGAGTCATTAAACTTTATAGAAGAATCTTTGTTTTCACATATTCATATTTTTACTTATTCAAAACGTGAGGGAACCAAGGCAGCAACATTAACCCATCAGGTTGAAGCGTCTATAAAAAAAGAACGAAGTAAACAACTGCATATACTTGGTCAATCTATGCGTAACACGTTACTTAATGAACAAATTGGAAAAACACATGCTGTACTTTGGGAAGCACGCAATGAAAATGATGCATGGATGGGATACACCGAAAACTTTATCCGTGCTGAATTAAAAGTGAAGAACGCATTAGAACTAGAAAATAAAATTTCTGAGGTAAAAATTACAGGTGTTGCTAAAAATGCGACTCACTGTATTACCGAATTAGTCTGACCCTCACTGTTGGTATTTTCTTCCATCTTTGCTTTAATGATCTCTTCTACTTCATCTAGTGATTTTTCAGCAAAATTCACTTTCGCGATTTCATCTTTAATCTGCTCAACGCTTAAAAATGCACCCAGCATAGGCGGATTATTTAGTAACTTGGATGCACTCATCAGACTCATACTCATTTTTTTTGCTTTTTTTGATTCGAACTTCAGTCCCCACATCTCATGTTTTAAATATGCCTGATGGCGTTTTAATTTCTTTCGTGCTTGTTCTAGAATTTCATATTTTGCAGTCATTAATTTTGTTTTTTCTGCATCACTCGCTGTATATAATTCTGGCAATGATGAATCAGTTTCATCAGTTGTTACTTCTGATACCTCATCTTGTTCATTGACATTGTTATTGTTATTGTTATTGTTATTCAAGACTTCACTGTGAGACACATCGCTCACATCAAATTCAGTTGATGGCCAGAATAATCTCAAACTAAAAATAATCAGGATGGCAAGAACCAAGCCTATCATTGCTTTCATTTACAACACCTCATTTAACAAGCTGGCACATGAAATAACCAGATAACACTATGAATAACTATGAACGGCTTAGGTTTATGCCCTAAATAGCGTTAATTTTGAGTCCGCATGATACAGGAATTATTTGAAAGATAAAAATTATGTTGCTCTGCAAAATCTCACTAAATAATATATATTTCAATGACTTACAAACAACATACAGTGCCTAAATCTAATGTTAATACTAGGAATATTTTATAAATACATGAAATATATATAATTTTACTTGATTTTATCTAATTATCATCTAGAATTTAAAATTATAAGTACTTGATTAATTGGGAGATCATAAATGTTAGCCAATGTTAGTCTAAGTTATACTCAAAACCACCCTCCTGTCGGATCGGTTGTCCGGCCAAATTTGACCGACCAACCTGAAGATTTTCAAAGCGACTTGCTTGAAGGTTTTATTAAACATCCCAAACGATTTCCACTTAAATTTAGACGTTTAAGATTTTGGCAGAGCTCAAAGATTGAAATAAACCAGGATTCAAACACCGGCCTGACCTTTTCCTCTAAAGAATATCAAAAACCGGGCAGCATAATAGAAGTCACTATACCAACCCGAAAAGAGATTCATCATTTTATGGGTAAAGTCGTCATGGTTAAGGAATCCGACGACAGTTATGAGATTGGTTTATGGCTTATAAATGCTGAAGATGCGCCAAAATTAAGAATCGTTGAACAAATCTGTCACATCGAACTTTATCTAAACGACAAACGTTACAAAGAGGGTCCTTTTTTGAGTAAGGAAAAATTAACTGAAGAATGGATTAGTCGTTTTGCCAGCGGTTTCCCTGTCAGTTAAATAATATCAGGAGAGATTTAATGAATTATATAAGAATATCGGGTGGCAGCATGATGCCCATAACATTTAAAAGCAAAGCACTTATACCCAGTAAAAAACAAACCAGCGAAGTCAAACCAACAATAAAATTAAAAAAAGACGCGATACCTGAAACTAAATAATATAACGATATTTATTAACCAGGACAAGTCACTCCTGTACCCGCTAAACTACAATACCCTGCCGGATTTTTTGCCAAATATTGTTGGTGATACATTTCAGCATAGTAAAATTCTGGAGCAATTAGTATTTCCGTAGTAATTACTGGAAAGCCAGCTTTCATTAATTTGGATTGATACTCTTCTTTCGAAGATTCTGCGATTGCTTTTTGTTCGTCATTATAAACATAAATCCCTGATCGATACTGTGTGCCCGTATCATTGCCCTGACGCATTCCCTGTGTCGGATCATGTGATTCCCAAAAAACAGATAACAATTTTGAATAGCTTAATTTTTCTGGATCAAATACAACAAGAACTGCTTCAGTATGTCCGGTCATACCAGTGCAAACTTCTTCATAAGTAGGATTAGACGTCAATCCGTTGATATAACCAACCGCAGTCGAATAGACACCTGCTTGTTGCCAAAAAAGCCGCTCAGCTCCCCAGAAACAACCTAAAGCAAATACCACCTGCTCCAATCCCTCAACAAAAGGTGGAACAATGAAATTAGCATTCACATAATGTTTGTTTTCAACAAACATCGGCGTTTGGCGTCCAGGTAATGCGTCTTTAGCATTGGGAAGTTGTCTTTTTTTATCTAGTCCTAAAAACATAGTGAAATTCGATTACTGTTTATAGCCATAGTTCAATAATGCTGTTAAATGTAGCAGCTTATCTATTCTGCTTAGTTATACCATGACCTTCGTCTTATTATTTATATTAGGCTTGCTTGCCTGGTTCTTTAGTACTGTTGCCGCGGGCGGTGCTGCGACACTTTTGATTCCTATTATCACTTTCTTATTAGGTGCACAAATGGTGGCACCTATAATTTCTGTAGCTGCATTGTTTGCAAATCCATCACGAGCTTTCATATTTCGCCATCACATCGATTGGCAGGTCATTCGTTATTTATTACCCGGTAGTATCATTGGTGCTGTTATCGGTGCATGGTTATTAACTCGCATTAATATTCAAGCCATCCAGATATTGCTCGGTTTATTTTTGATTAGCTACGTATTGCAAGATAAATTTAGCAAATCAAAACTCGCTACTAAAATGAAATTAATCTGGTTCTTACCGTTAGGTTTTAACATTTCATTTCTATCTGGCCTCATTGGTGCAACAGGTCCTGTGCAGAATCTATTCATGTTGAGTTATGGCTTGGAAAAAGGGCAGCTTGTAGGAACAAAAGCTATCAACTCATTAGTCATGCAATTGTCAAAACTAATTAGTTACAGTGCTTTTGGTGCGCTTAGTGTTCAAATAGCCGGTTATGGTCTGATCCTGAGTATAGGCGCAATTATCGGTGTTTTTCTGGCAAGGAAACATCTTGAAAATATCGATAAACTCCAATTTAGGCAATATACGCCGCTCGCACTAATGTTTATCTGTGGTATTGCTATGTTGTTTAGAGCATTTCAAATCTAAAAAAAACTCCTTCAGCAAAATTTAATTACTTAACTATCTGAAAAACATAAATATAGTATATTCACATCAATAATATATTGCAGTGCACAAAATTTGGTTTACAATTATCTGTAAATTCATTTTCCATCCAAATTTAAGAGGTTATACATGGAAATTAAAGACAGAGTTGCGTTAGTAACTGGTGGTGCAAGTGGTATTGGTCGTGCAGTTTCATTCGAGCTAGCTGAACGTGGTGTAAAAAAAATCGCTTTGGTTGATTTAACTGATGATGTTGAAATCGCTGCAAAGGAAATTAATAACAAAGTGAATGCAGATGTTGCTATCTCTTTTAAAGGCAATGTGACTGATGAAGCCTTTCGACTAGAAGTATTCGAAACAATGGAAAAAGATCACGGCATGGTTAGTATTTGTGTCCCCGCAGCAGGCATTACTCGTGATGCACTAGCAATAAAAGTCGATAAAGAAACAAAAAAAGCAAAAATTTATCCTATTGAAAACTTTAAACTGGTTGTTGATGTTAATCTTATTGCACCGGTTTATTGGGCAATGCAGATGATTGCCCATATCGCAGAAGATCGTGCTCGAGAAGGTTTGAAGAAGTGGCATCCAGATGAAGGTGTGAGAGGTACCGTTGTCTTTATTGGTTCAATCTCTTCACAAGGTAACAAAGGTCAGGTTTCTTATGCGTCTACCAAGGCTGGGTTAGAAGGTGCTGCAGCGACTTTAACTCAAGAAGCCATGTTTCATGGCGTTCGTTGTGGTGTTATTCATCCTGGTTTTACTGATACGCCTATGGTTAGAGCACTGGGTGAAGAATATATCGAAAAATACATTTTACCAGATACTCAATTAGGTCGTCTGATTCGCCCTACGGAAATTGCAGATGCCATATGTTTCATGATTTCTAATTCGGCTGTCAGTGGGGAACTATGGGCAGATGCAGGCTGGCACCCCTCACCGGCTTAAAACTGCAAATAATTATCTACTGATAATACAAACCAAGCCTTGTTTATATTTTATGAACAAGGCTTTTTTATTCATTACGTTCGGCACATTGAATGCAAAGTGCTGCAGAAGGATTATGTTCTAAACGAGCAATAGCAATCATTTCAGCTGCGATTTCAACCGGTCGATGCAACATCTATGCTCTAACTATATAGAGGAGGATGTGGAAAATGAAACAACGACCAAGAATATATTACACCGAAGAACAAAAATCGTTGATGTGGGACCGATGGCAAAAAGGTGAGTCTCTTAATAAAATCGCTCGTCTCTTTGATCGACATCATCCGTCTATACAGCGCATCTTGTCAGAGACAGGCGGAATACGTCCAGCTAAGCGATATCGATCAAGGTTGGCGTTAACTTTGGTTGAACGTGAAGCAATATCTCGTGGTGTAGTTGCCGGTAATTCAATTCGATCTATTGCTGCTGCACTAGGCCGCTCACCATCTACGGTTAGTCGTGAAATCAATCGTAATGGTGGGTTGATTCAATACCATGCCTGTCAATCAGATAAAGCTGCCTGGGATCGTGCACATCGTCCCAAAATATGTAAACTGGTAGAGAACCGATCATTAGCGTGTATCGTAGCAAGAAAGCTTCAGTTGGAGTGGTCACCAGAACAGATTGCTGGATGGCTTAAACATACTTATCCGGATGATGAGAACTATCAGGTGTCACACGAAACGATCTATCGCAGTCTTTATATTCAAGCTCGTGGCGCCTTGAAAAAGGAGTTATTACAACATTTAAGGCGTACCCGTGGAATGCGGCGTTCTCGCCATCACACACAGAAAACAGATAATCACGGTAGAATTACAGACACGGTATCAATTAGTGAAAGACCCGCATCAGTTGATGACCGTGCTGTACCGGGTCACTGGGAAGGTGATCTTATAATGGGTAGTCATAATAGTCAGATTGCGACTCTTGTTGAACGCCATACTCGTTATGTCATGCTAGCCAAAGTTCATCGTAAAGATACTGAGACTGTTATTAATGCATTAATCAAACAGGCTCACAAGTTACCACAGGAACTCTATAAATCATTAACGTGGGATAGAGGTAAAGAGATGGCGGATCATAAACGCTTTACCTTGGCGACCGACATTGATGTTTACTTTTGTGATCCACAAAGTCCTTGGCAACGTGGTTCTAATGAAAATACGAATGGACTGCTGAGACAATATTTTCCGAAAGGAATAGACTTATCAGGTTACTCACAAACAAAATTAAATGCTGTAGCACGAAGACTCAACGAACGACCAAGAAAAACGCTAAACTATGAAACACCGGCAGAACGTTTTAATGCATGTGTTGCGTTGACCGGTTGAAACCGCAACTGGAAGCGGACTGTCAGAATAAATATACTATTCCACTAAAGCGGTTCAATGGAGGTTAATTCTATTCCAGTTCTATTTTGCCATCTATCTCGGTCTCTAATTCAATTCCACCGATTTTCAAGATAACTTTAGCATCAAGTTTTTCATTACCTTTGAGCTTGCCTGACTCAACGGCTTCAAGAACCATATGCTCGATTTCGCGTTGCGAGGTGACACCGACTTTCTTCAGAAATTTACGAAGTGACATATTAAAAGTATCTTCATTCATTTTTTTACTCCTATCCACAGAGGTGTTTTTAAAGTGTATTACATAACGACCACGCAAGACATTAGAATTTGAAACACCAGCAGAACGTTTTAACGCATGTGTTGCATTGACCGGTTGAAACCGCAGCACACTCCAGACATTCACCATAAGTTTCAGCTTCAATACGCTTTAATGCTGTTTTAATTCTTGATAACTCTATTTCTCTTCTGCGCTTTGCCTCAACAGACATAGCTTGAGCTTGCATCGCATCCATTCTCGATAAACGTCCCACTCGAGTCTGGTCTAATTCAACTGGTTGGGCGGCATTGTCTCCCGTTTCAACAAGCTCATTAATTTCATCCCATTTTTCACTAAGAAGTTCTTTAAAGTGTACTAAATCCAGATTCTCTTCAATCACAATTTAACATCCGAGCAAATCAATTTTGCTAAGGACAACTTTCATCACTGTAATTTTTTAACGTAATTTCTTTTAAATCCGGATAGGCTTCATCTCGAAAATAAGCCCAATTTTCCTGATGTAAGGTATCAAATGTACCGCCCGTTTTCATATCGACAAAAACCCAACGCTTTAAATCAGTATCAACCGAAACATGTTTAATACAAGCCAGGATCCATTTAGCGCTATAGCCCATCTTTAAAATTGACGCTTCAATCATGGTGATATTATCTTTATTCACAACATAATATTCACCTTGATCATTTTGTTTTAATACATGGCGCCCGGGTAAGTTCTCTGCGGACACCTGTACAGCTAAAAACAATAAAACTATAGTTACGATAATTCTGTTCATCTGTTCAACCATTTAATAATTAATAATTTTGTTTATATATTTAAAATTCATAGACCGCCGAGTATTTTAGCAACAACGGCACCTAGATAGCTAACGCCATGAATATCAGGCACACATGCAATAATATCTGGCGTTACCATGAAGCCGGTCTGTATTTTTGCAAATATTAATCAATACCTTACCATAGGTATTATGCCCAAGCCGATCACGTCCACCACTCCAGTAATAATCATATTGGTTACATTCCATGAGCATATCTTTATCAGTTTCAATCAAGCGTTCTGCAATATTGAGAATAAGAACCAAACAAGTCATATCCGTAAGACATAACTGTATTGACCACAGAAACGCTAAATAATCCCATAATTCAGTATATTTTTAATATATTGACAGGTAAATTGTTGCTACAAGTTAATACGCAAATCGATATTTAATTAAATATGAGAACTGACAGTTGATTAGCACTGAATTTATTTTGCCATATGTGGTCGTATCTTCTAAGATTTCTTAACATATTTAATAACTTACAAAAGGAATTAACCAGTGGCAGACAATGAACAAGAAAAACCACGTCCCCGCCTTTTAGGTGATTATTTACCCTGCTCACCAGGGTCAATCAGGATCGCAATG
Source organism: Gammaproteobacteria bacterium (assembly GCA_041689615.1). Classification (GTDB taxonomy): domain Bacteria; phylum Pseudomonadota; class Gammaproteobacteria; order Eutrophobiales; family Eutrophobiaceae; genus UBA7359. Next base: position 116,798 of record JBDNFW010000033.1, read on the forward strand.
CAAAAGAAGCGTGACGATAAATTAAATGGTAGACCACAAAAACGTATAGGCGAGTTATTAATAGAACTGGATATTATTGACCAGGAAGAACTGGTAAATGCATTACGCAAACAACGCGCGGATAGACTCGGTCAATGTTCTGTATTTGAGTCCCTTAGCAGAACAGAGTTATCAGCAATCGGTAACCAATTTTCCGAACTCAGTTTATCATCTGATAAACAGTTCATTTTTGAAGGTGAAAATGATCCAACTTTATATGTTTTAGTTAGTGGCAAACTGGAAGTATTTACTAAAGATGACAATGGCGATGAAATTCATATCACTTTTGTTGACCCTGTAGAACCTATTGGTGAAATGGGTTATTTTCAGGGAGGAATACGTACAGCTTCGGTAAGAACAGTTGTTCCGACTGAACTTCTATCAGCACCATACAAAAACTTAACACATTATTTTGAACATGTTCCTCATGTAGCTCATGCCTTTCTAGACGTTATCAATCGTCGTCAAGCTGAAACAAATGAAAGGTTAAGTAGCGCTGAAAATTGATCAATCTAGATTTTATCTATTGATTTATATTTTTTAATTACCTGAAATATAATAAATAGAAATTTCAACACATATATTTAATGTTAATCTGAACAAACATGTCCGATTCCAAATTAGAAAAAATATTAATTATCGATGACAATTCTGATTATCGTAAATTAATAAAAACATTTATAAACAAATTATTACCTAGCATTGAAGTAATTGAATATGACCCTGTTTTTGAAGGCATTCCAGACGAAAACTTTAACTGGTCAGAAATAGATGTTTTGTTACTTGATTATCATCTCTCAATTGTTGGAACAACGGGTCTTGATCTTCTACACAAACACCATAAAAAATATTCATTCCCGGCAACAATCATGCTTACTGGCGCAGGAACAGAAGAAATTGCGATTCGTGCACTCGGCTTGGGAATTTATGAATACCAACCCAAACAATCTTTAACAAAAGACAAATTAAAACAATCCATTATTCATGCATGGGAAGAAAAAAAATCTGCGCGTAAAAAGAAACAGGAAATAACACAACATAACAGATCATTTAGTAAAGAAATATTTTATGAAAATCTTGAAAAAGCGTTTGCTCATAAAGAAACAGAACGAGCGCTTGTCATTATAAAACCTGATGATATAGATACATTAGAAGAACAGATCGGAATTATCGGTAGAGATAATCTGGTAAATTATATTGCCAAAAATAGTTTCGAGGTATTTAAACTTGGTGCCTGTAATCCCAATATCACTCGAATAAGCGACTCAAAAATTGGCGTACAGATAGACTACCCAAGTAATCAAGAAACTCTTGATTTTAATATGCAAGGTTTATCCAAACATCTATCTAAATGCACATTCAAATTTTCCGAAGAAAAGTATAAGTTTTCAGTTAGCATTGGCGTATTAAAACTGGGCATGTTCAATGAATCTGCTGAACGATTAATTCACATCGCTTCTGCTGCTTGTGAACGCGCAAACAAGACGGAAGGTAATTCTCATTACATTTGGAAAGAAACTGATGTCGTTCCTAAATTTATTGAAGAGGACAGCGTTAACCTTGAGCAAACGTCCATCAATGAAAAAGATCTGGCCGCCATCAAAGAAAAAGAAAAACTTGAATTAGAATTAAAAGCTACAACTGAAGCAAAGGAAAAAGCCGAATCTACAATACTAGCCGAACAAGAAGCTAAAAAGACGCTGGAAACCAGATTAAAAATTGCTGAAGAAGCAAAAGAGAAAGCTGAAGCTGAATTAAAACTTGCCGATGAAGCAAAAATACGTGCTGAACAAAAAGCTGAAGAAGAAGCAGCTCAAGCTGAATTACGTGCCGCACAAGAAGCGAAACAAAAAGCGGAAGCCGAATTAAAAGCACAGGAAGAAGCAAAAGCCAAACTTCAAGCCGAAGCGGAAATGAAAGCCGCTAAAGAAGAAAAAGAAAAGTTGGAAGCTGAATTAAAAGCTAAAGAAGATGCAAAAGCTCAGGCTGAATTACGTGCTGAACAAAAAGCGGAAGCCGAATTAAAAGCACAGGAAGAAGCAAAATCCAAACTTCAAGCCGAAGCGGAAATGAAAACCGCTAAAGAAGAAAAAGAAAAGTTGGAAGCTGAACTGAAAGCCTTTGCTGAAGCGAAAAGAATCGCTGAAACCGAATTGAAAGTAGCTAAAGAAGAAAAAGAAAAACTGGAAGCCCAGTTAAAAGCTATTACGGAAGCCAAAGAAAAAGCTGAAGTTAAACCACAGGAAATGATAGGACAGGCTAATTCCAATTTAAAATTACAAAATAAAGAAATTGAAGGTCAACCTGTGCCTTCACAAAGTGACACTGACAAGAAACATGAAGAGAATCAAAAGTTAAATAACATTGAAACTCAAGAAAGTGATTCGAAAGATATTGAAACTTCGGGTGCGTCACTTAAAGATGTTGAAGCGCAGATTAGAAAACTCATCGATGAAAAACGTATCATTCAGACTTATCAACCTGTCACAGCTATGTTTAGCGATGAAGGCGAAGTAAAAGACATTTATAAAACGGGACTTCTGGCTATCCCTGAAATCGAAGAATTTAATAAAAATTTATTAGATACATCAATATTTTCGATTTCTTTACAACAAATCATAAATGAATGGATATTAAGACAAGTTTTTTTACGTATTACGGAAAGCGGCACAACGAAATGCCAATATATGTTTATGATTACTGTCACTGAATCATGGTTTGCAGATATTGCACTATTCCAGTGGTTACAAAAAATATTGTCGCAAACAAAAAAATACAATCCCGGAAAATCGATCATATTAGATGTGCCGCTTGATATATTTAATAAACATAAAAAACGTGCAGAGGCATTGATTAGCACATTGCACAAATCTCATCAATTTACAATTGCGCTTTCTAATATTCATTCTGTAGGTAATATTGTAGATTATTGTTTATCAACTTCATCAAGTCTATTGTTGGTTGATACTGAACAACTGAAAAAATTAACAGGAACGCTTGCGCCTCATAACGAACAAGAAACAAATGACGATGGCGAAGAAGCTGAAAAACAAAACCTGCTTCAATACTTAAAATCAAAAAAGATACGCATCATTACTTCAGGCATAGAAGATTCGACACTTTTGACCGATGCAATTACTGCTGGCACCGACTATACAATTGGTAGTTTTGTCGGTGACATTCAAGACAATCTGTTTGAATCGAGTACAGTTGAATCGTTTGAGTTAACTTGATAATGAAAACTAGCGAATTAATATTATTACTACTTATCGTATATCCTTTGTTTGGCTATGCTGATTTTAAAGAAGGTGGCGAAGCTTATATAAATGGCGATTATGAGGCTGCCGCTAACGAATTTATTCCTCTAGCAGAACGCGGTGACCATCGCGCTATGTATGCATTGGGTTCAATGTATTCTGAAGGACATGGCGTCGAGAAAGATTTGAAGAAAGCATACGAGCTTTTTTCTGAAGCGGCTAAAAATGGTCGTGCAGATGCTATGTATAAATTAGGATTAATGTATGAGCATGGACAAGGAGTTGAGCAAAATTCTAAAAAAGCAATTCGTTACTATAAAAAATCGGCGCAAAAAGGCTATCCATTAGCTCAGTATAGATTTGGCCTTATGTACGAAAAAGGTTTTGGCGTAAAACAAAATATTATTAATGCCTACGCCTGGCTTGTCATTGCTGGGCATTATTTCATTTACGACACGATCAATTCTGAAGAAAATAACAACGAAATAAATGATGATCAAAAACGTCAACTACTTTTCTTTCAGCAACAAGAAAAAGACAGAGTTTTTAAAGAGATCACAGATCATCTTCAAGCCCTAAAGCAAGACATGAGCCTTGAGCAAATTGATCAAGTTAAAAACAAAGTAGTTAAGCTTAGTAAATTCAGAAAACAATACCATCCCGAAAAAATCAAAAATCTTAAAATCGAACCTAGCATTGAAAATCTATTTTTACCTGAAACGCTATATTAAGTTTAGTGAAAGGCTTTCTCTATAACTAAAATAACGGCTAAATAGATTAAAGAAAGATATCATTACAGCATGTTTTATTTGTCTGCGTATAATTCGTTTTAGCTAAGAAATTGGTTTGTTAATGTTTCCTTTTAAGGTGCTCTATTATTCCTGGCGCTATAATTCGTAAGCAATAACTTCTCTCTCAGCACAAGTATTTTAGCTTCAATTATTAAAATTTTTAATAGGAAATAAATATGTCTGAGTTAGTAAACGGTAAAGTTAAGTTTTTTAATGATTCAAAAGGTTTTGGTTTTATTGAACAAGAACAAGGTACTGATGTTTTCGTCCATTTTAGTGCGATCAATGGATTTGGTTTTAAAACGCTTGCTGAAGGTCAACAAGTTCAGTTTAGCGTTACTTAAGGCGAGAAAGGTCCCCAAGCCGAGAACGTGACGCCGGTATAAGTTAAAACTAAATTTTGCTGTGTTTATTGTTTTGCAGCATTATATTCCGGTGTTATTTTTTAATTCTCGTGCTTAATACACGAGGAAGTGGTTACCTCCTGTTTGCAGATTAAACAAGCTTTCTACATTTATGATTATTTCTTCTATAAGTTCGTTCTAACTTTTGGGTTGATTCGATGTAAATTTAATTTGTGACATGCTCCCCAAAACATAGAAAATGTTGGGGAAGCGCCTAAATGTATGAGTTTGAATAACAAAGTAGCTTTATCAAATAATAGACTGTAAGCTAAAAGAAATATGTAAGATATTGATAAGATTAGTAAAAATGTTGCTTTTTGACGACATTAATGTTTAATGTTTAATGTTTAAAAATATTTTATGTTGTATTATGCGACATAAAATTGTCAATTATTGATAATAAATAAGTAAAAACATAATAAAAGGTGGCACTTTAAATACTGTTGTGCCTTCACGGAAAATCCCTTTAATTTCAGGAACTTAGTGTCCTTGAATTAAATTATTACGGATAATGAATTTGAGGTCACCTATTACTGTGTATATGCTCTGAGGGGAAGCATACATGTCAGATACAGAAATTTTATCTCAGATATTAAATCTGGGAGAGAAATGGCACGTTCAGTCGGCTGAAGTTGATCAGCCCTCCAATCGTATTGATATTACTATTGGATTTGGCCACGCAAAGAAAAAGTCGCTTTTTGGGCGTAATAAAACAAATAGTGACATTCAAACTGTCGCATTACGCCACTTACCCATTTTCGGAATGCGTACGTTTTTACATGTGCCTGCCGCTAATGCTGTTGAAAGCAATAAAGTCTGGAATCCAGCTGGCTCAAAGCTCACTAATGAAATGGAAGCATTTCTAATCGAGATCCTGAATAATTCCAGATCAAATAAGGCAGCAGCAAAAATAGCCGGCGTTACATCAGCCGAAGTCAGAGAAGTTAGTGAGCGAACTGGTGCAGGAGCAGATAATCTTGCAGATGCATTGTCAAATGTCGCGTCAGCGGCAAGTAGTTCCGGCTCTGTATCGAATTATCACGAAACAAAATCATTTGAATTAATTGAACATAGTGACATCCCTACTGAAACACATGACAACTGGCAACGTGTTATTAGTGGAGATATACCAATTCAAAGTAATGTCGTTGGTTTGCAAATGCTACTGCAACGGATTCGTCAGGATATTGCCAATAACCCATCCGAAATTTCACGCATTAAATCAGCTAAATTGTTACGCCAGTATTTCGTTAAAAACCAAAAACAACATAAAGCAGACCTTGCGCTTATTACAGGTAATACTGAGCAAGCCATGCCTCAAGAAGCTGCTGTAAGCTACTCAACGGCACAAACGGGTTTCCCTGCTGATAATCATGTTGTCTGGCAAAAAATCATTAATGGCGACATACAGATTCAGACTTCAAATGTTGCACTACAGATGATGATGGAGCGAGTTCGTCAATCGGTGGAAAGAAACCCATCGGAATCTTCACGTCATGCTGGAACAAAAATACTTCGCCAATTCTTTATCAAACATAAAGACAGATTGGCTAATGAAGCACAACAAATGGGTATCAATCTGGGAACGCCTGTTAGTATTGAGGCAACAAACGTTTCTATCCCGACAGACGCCGCCGCATGTTGGCAAGACTTAATTAGCGGCTCATTAAAAATTCAAACTAATGCAGTTGGCTTACAAATGATGATGGAGCGTGTTCGTCAGTCAATTGAAAAAAACGGTTCGGATGCAAACCGAATGGCAGGCATAAAAATATTGCGCCAATATTTCATCAAGCATCAAGCATCCGCACAAAACGAAATACTGCAACTAAACGGTATAAGCGGAACAATTCCGACAACAGTGGCTAGCAGTGGTCATGCAACCATCCCGGCAGAATCTCATCCTAGCTGGCAACGATTAATCAATGGCGAACTCGTTCTTGATACCGATATTGTCGCGCTGAAAATGATGCTGCAAAGTGTACGAATTTCAATAGAAAAAAATCCAACCGAAGCATCGCGCCAAGCCGGAGCAAAGATTCTTCGTCAATATTTCATTAAACATCAAAGCAAACACATAACTGAACTCAATCAGTTAATTGCCGCATAGGAGAAGTTAGTATTATGTCTACATCTGATATCCATTCAAAAATGATAACCGTTGATCAGGCGAAGGCGGCAATTGAAGCTGGGAAGGTTCTTTGGCTTTCGGGTGATGAAAACCTGCTAAAACAATTACCTAAAGGTCGTTGGGTTGGTGGTTCAATCCCCTACTTCATGTCTGCTGATGGCGGTAAAACAACACGCGATATGATTTATGCTTCCGAGCTTGACCCAAGCGTTGCTCGCAGAATTCAGGTCAAGTTTTACAATACGGCAACCATAAAAAATATTGCTAAAGATTCACCTGATGATGGTTTTACCATACTTTTAATTCCTGCATTTAGTGATTTGCATTTGGCTTATGCGCAAAATGCACCGGAATACGAAGACATGTTTATCAAGCCAATTGCCGGCTGGGTTACAGGTTTACATCTTGACGATTTAGGCAGCGTCAAACCCGTTGTCTTTAATGGCGGCACTTGTGAAAGTTCTACTGATAAAGCAATAGCCATGCATGTCACATTGGCCCCAGGTAAAGTTGCCAATATTGGTATTGTAAATATTGCAAAACAAGGTGATGGTGACGTAATAGAATTTCCAGACACCGGTTTTTCAGCCACAAACTGTTTAATCAATGGTGTAGAACAAAACCTTGCCGACTATTTATTAGGGATAAATGTTGATACAAAATTACCATTAGTAGCTGATTATTCTGGCGCAATGATTAACGTTTCTTTTCAGGAAATTGATGAGAAAAATAAATCGGTTTCATTCTATGCGCCGGTTTTCAGTGGCGTTGAGTACAAATTATCTGCACCTGTAAGTGATTACGTTTCATCATTCCAATCAGCCTTACCTTCTTTGGATAGTGGTGTTACCTTTTCATGTAACTGTGTCTTAAATTATCTCCATTCAGAACTGGAAGGTAAAACAACGCAAGGCATGACCGGTCCAATGACCTTTGGTGAAATAGCATATCAATTATTAAACCAAACTTTGGTCTATTTGACCGTTGAAGATGCTTAAGGCTTTTTATAGGCGTTGATTTTACAGTGAAAGCAAATCATATTACGGTCGCTTTAATAGGGATTCCCTCTATTGAAGAGAAGCGCTTAGATGCTGCTTTTCTGCATTCGCAGTCGCGTCATACAGCCTATTCTGCAGCAGATCTTTCTGATTCACCGCAAATATTAATGGTCAATGCAGATGAACCTGCCTCTCTAATTGAATGGCGCAAGTACAGAAATACACTTGAAGCAGCAGAAAAAGTAGATCCACCTTCTGTCCTGGTTTCAAAAGACCGTGAATTTAAAACAGATCATTATCAAGTTAGACGGCCTTTAATTGCATCTAGAGCAATCAGTATTCTGGATCAAGTTACTGCTAAAGAATTTACTGTTAGTGAAGAAGTCGCTATTTTAGAACAAACGTCAGCGCCTGTAGCACAACAACAAGTCGACGATAAAACGATTCAGGAAGACAATAATCCTGCTAAAGACATAGTGGCTTTAGTTATTGATGATAGTTTGCCTGTTAGAATACAAATGGATCAGGCATTAAGACCTTTTACCGGACGTGTTGATTTTGCAGAATCCGGTGAAGAAGCATTTGAATTAATCAATACCAATGAATATCAAATTATTTTTCTGGATGTCGTTTTACCCGGCATGGATGGTTATGAGATATGTAAGGTAATAAAACAAGGAAGAGCAAAAAACACCCCTATTATCATGTTAACAGGTAATTCTTCACCTGCAGATAAAATCAAAGGAAAGCTTGCTGGTTGTGATACTTATTTAATTAAGCCGGTTGGCAAAGCGATATTCAAAGAAGTAGTTTCGCAGTATTTAAGTTTGCCCGTTAATGCTAACGCGATGTAAATGCGGTTGTTTGGGTGATACATTTTATTAATTTATTTTTAGTTCGGAGGAAAAAATGGCGATAAGAAAAGTTCTTATTGTTGATGATTCACCAACAGATTTATCGAATCTAGAGAAAATCATTAGTGAGACAGATAGAGAAGTCATTACGGCTTCAAATGGTAGTGAAGCTATTACAAAAGCAAAAAGTGACAAGCCTGACATTATCTTTATGGATATTGTTATGGACAAAATGGATGGCTATGAAGCAACAAGAACACTGACGAATGACAGCGCGACAAAATCGATCCCCATCATTTTTGTAAGTAGCAAACGACAAAAAGCGGATCGTGTCTGGGCAAAGATGCAAGGGGGAAAAGATTTAGTATCTAAACCTTACACAAAGGATCAAATACTGGATCAACTAAAAGCTTACGAATGAATATAAAAACAAAGCCTCAATAATAATATTGGGGCTTTTAAATTTTTAATAAGGTAACGACATTGGCAACAGAACAACCGACACAATCCATATTAGACAATGTTGCAGCGGGATTAGACCATTTTGATCCTTTTCAAGGCTTTGTTGAAGATGGTAAGAAATTAAACATCCGTTATGGATTTCGTCTGGGAAAAATAAATTTTCTTGTCAATGAATTCTCTATGTCTGAAGTTGTTAAGAAACCTGTTATTTATTCTATACCAAATACCCCATCTTGGATTCAAGGATTAATTAATTTACGTGGCATTCTTGTTCCGGTACTCGATTTAAAAAAACGTATCGAACAAAATGATGAGAAAAAAAGAGGTGACACGCTACTTGTTATTGACAAGGGTGAACGAGCTTTCGCAACATTTATAGATGCATTACCTGATTCCATTAATATGGATGATGCTGATATTAAAGTAATTACGGTACCTGATAATATCCCTGATATTTTAAAAGGGTACGCTACTGAAGCATTTGAAATAAAAGAAGAAGTCTGGCTTGAACTTAATTACGACACTTTTGTAAAACATATGACTAAGGATTATTCGGATTTTGAAGCCGAGTAATTAAATTGTAATTTACACAACACCACATTAACGAGAGCAACCAACATCATGAAGATGCAATTTAAAAACAAGTTATTTCTGGCAGTCATGCTCATTAACATCGCATACACCTGCATTATACTCAGTTTATATTTCGCAATATCCAACACGGATAAAAGTGAAGCTGTCACTGAAATCATGAATAATGGTGTTATAAGTTTCTTTATAATGTTAGCTATCACTGTTCTCGGTACTATTTACTATGTAAATAAACTCTATAAGCCAATAGAACGATTAAAAAATATCATGAAAAAAATATCGGAAGGTGATTTCGATGCACGTATCGGTATTAAAAGTGGTGATGAATTTCAGGATATCAGTACCTCTATCGACACCATGTTGAATGAACGAGTGTCGGTATTGACTAGTATTGAAGATGATAATGAACAGCTCAATGATTCGATTGTTGCTTTGTTAGAAACAGTGGCGCAACTTGCTCAGAAAAACCTCTCGATTAAAGCGAAAGTAAATGAAGATATAACAGGCCCTCTGGCTGACGCGTTAAACTTGATGACTTTTGAAACCACAGCCGTTTTGAACGAAGTAACCAGAATATCCGGTGACGTTGCTGAAACATCTAACCTGGTAAAATCACAATCAGACAACGTACTGTTGCTTGCTAATAAAGAACGGGACGAAGTTGATAATGCGGCGATCGAATTGAAATCAGCTGCTGAAGCAATGTCTCGAATTGCACTTCTTGCAGAACAATCAAATGCTGCAGCTGAAGATGCTATTAAAACAACCATCACCGCTATGAACACGGTGAGTGATACAGTTGAAAGTATTAATAGAATTCGAGACACCATTCACGAAACAGAAAAACGTATTAAACGACTGGGTGAACGTTCGCAGGAAATTGGTACAGCGGTGAACTTGATTAACAACATTTCTGAAAGAACACATATTCTTGCATTAAACGCGAGTATGCACGCAGCCTCTGCTGGTGAAGCCGGACGTGGTTTTGCGGTGGTTGCTGACGAAGTACAACGTCTCGCAGAAAATGCCCGTGAAGCGACATCACAGATTGGTACTCTGGTAAATAATATTCAGATTGAAACAGTCAATACAGTAAACACCATGAACGAGCTTATCACACAGGTTGTAGGTGGTAGCCAACTTGCAGAAGCAGCTGGTGTGCAAATGAAAAAAACTCAATCAACAACTGCTGAACTGGTAAGTATGGTACAAAAGATTGCCGAGAATGCGACGGCACAGGCTGAGACCAGTAATAGATTAAGAGAACGTACAGACGTTATTAGAGACAGCGTACGTAAAACAGGTGCTCACTTACAAGATCAAACACATCATACAGATGAATTGGTGGAACAAGCTATGTTATTAGTTGCAGCTGTTGGCGTATTTAAACTTGCTGATGACGAGATTAATATTCAATAACAGCATATTAATTCACACTCAAATTATCATCACTGCATGAATATATCCGATGAGTTCAAATAAAGACGCCATATTAGCAGGACTTATTGATCAGTTTTTCCAGTCTATTCCTGCGCAGGAAAAAATTGACTCGGATTCATTTCAACCCGTGTTAAATAATATTGGAAAACTTGCCATTGCTGCCGGAGAAAATAATCGTTTGGGTTTTCAGGATATTTGTCTTCTAGTTCAGGAAACTTTTTCCGATATTATTGCAAGTTCAGGGGCATTAAACGACAAACAATTCGAATCATTGCAACTGTGGCGAAACCTTGCTTCTAATTATATAAAAGACAGTAAGCCATCAACAATAGATGGATTAATTGCTTATTTTAAACGTTCGGAACTCAATTCAAATATTGCTGAAGATGATCTTATTGTATTCATAGAAGTGCTTAAAAATGAAAGTCATCAATTTCAAATTTTATTTTCTGGAATAATTAATTCTTTTGAAAATAATGCCCCTGTCGAACCAGATGTTCTGAATAAAAAACTTGATACTTTATTAACAACTATCAGTGAGGATAGTACATCAGGATTTTTAGATGTAGCCTCATTGTTCCAGGAAAATATTTCAGATATAGCGAACGAGAAAAACTTATTAAATGAGAAACAAAGTAAATTAATATTGGATTGGCTACATCAAGCCGATCTTTTTATAGCTGATGAAAATAATACGAAAGCAATATCAGAATTAATTAATATTTTAAAAAGTGACGAATGGCCTAACCCCCTTGCTGAGGTTGATGCCAATATATTGCTTGAAATGCTTGATATTGATTCTGGTACTGAAAGTAACGCTGACGATGTTGCTTCAGCAAAAATACCTGAGGCTCTTGTCGACTTATATAGTCAATTACAAACAGCAACATCCAAAATCAGTGCTGAAAATAAAGAAAGTATTCTCGATGTTGCCAATATTACTGAAGAAATTGGACTTGCTGCAGGCGAACTTGATTTACTTGGCTTTCAGGATACTTGCTTAATTGTCAAAGAAAATTTATCTGACATGGTGAGTGATGAAGTCTCATCCATACAAGATTACATCGTTTATATTGGTCAATGGGAAAGTTATGTAAAGAATTACTTATCAGACACTGATAATTTTGAGTCGGCAATAAACATTCTCAATTATCTCGCTGACAAACAATGGCCCAGTCCACTAGGACAGGCTGATGTCGGTGTATTGAAAGACATGTTTGGTATAGCCGAACCAACTGAAGATAAAATGGATCTCACAATGGTCACGACAGCTGACAAAATGGATTCAACTATTGTGACCACAACGGATCAATTAGATTTAACAGTTGCGACAACAAATGAAAAAATCCAGAAAGTATTAAATGAAATACTTGATGAAGTCATTGATACCAAGGACATTCTCGCCGCACCACACACTATCAGTAAAGATCTTGTTCAAATGTTACGAGAAGAAGCTGTCATGATTCAGACAGAGGCTCAGAACCAGATTGAACTGATAAAAAATGAAAATACCGAAACCGACATTATAGCCGACTCTTTATCGCAATATGCGCTTCATATTGAACGCTTTGGTAATGCTTGTCAGGCAGCAGAAATGGATGGTTTATATCAAGTTTCTACTGTCTTTTCCAAAAACCTTAATAATTTTTCAAAAAACGAAACTAACTTTACTGAACATCAGCTATCTCTGCTTTTATCCTGGCCTGAAAAAGTTTCAGCCTATCTGGAAACACCTGGTGACAGTATTTGCAGCGACGAAATTGTCAAAATTTTACAAGACGATGAATTACCAAAGAAATTAATGCGGGGTGTCGCACCTGCACTGGTAAACCTTCTTAAAGCAGTTTATGTCTCTGACAAAGATATCAGCAGAGAAGCAAGACAAACAATTGCAGAAGCAGAAGATGTATCTATAGAACTTCCTGACGATATTAATCAGGAATTACTTGATGGCTTGTTACAGGAATTACCTGGGCAAACAGAAGAGTTTTCTTCAGCCATTCAATCATTCATTGACGGTAGTGGCGATTTAGGTGAAGTTCAAAAAGCACAACGCGTTGCGCATACGGTGAAAGGTGCTGCAAATACCGTAGGTGTTAGAGGTATAGCAACGTTAACCCATCAACTTGAAGATATCTTATCTGCGCTCAATGACTTAAAGCATCTACCCTCGCCTGCTCTCGCAAACGTTTTTATGGAAGCATCTGATTGCCTTGAAGAAATGAGCGAGGCATTGCTTGAACGCGGTTCGTCTCCTGCCAATAGTCAGGAAGTCCTACAAAATGTACTGGACTGGGCGAATCGTATTGAATCTGAAGGTGTAGATTGTCTTAGCTCGGAACAAGAAGGACAAGCATCTCAATCTGCCAGTAAAGCTAAAGGAAATGATGAAGGTGAAAAAGCTGAAGATAGTGCGGCTGAAGCTACTCTTCGAGTTCCTGCGAGTTTAATCGATGAAGTTTTAAGATTATTGGGTGAAACCATGATTGTAACGTCTCAATTACAAGAGCGCGTGCGTCTATCAACATTACAATCTCAAAGACTGATAGAACATCAAAACATGGTACAACACCTGACATCCGATCTGGAAGTTCAGGTTGATGTAAACGGTAGCACATACAACCAGAAGCAAGCGGTAAACCAAAATGAAGTCTTCGATTCTTTAGAACTGGAAGAATATAACGAATTACATACGGTAACGCATCAAATCGTTGAAGCCGCCGTTGACTCCTATGAATTTAATCAGGAAATTGCAACGGACTTAAGAGAACTGGATGAACTCTTGATAGATAAACTACGTTTGCATAACGAAATACAAGATCTTGTTATGCGAACACGCATGGTGCCTATCAAGACAATCACACCAAGATTACAACGTATCGTTCGACAAGTTTGTAGAACGACAAAGAAGCAAGCCGCATTGGAAATTCATGGTTCAGATACGCTTATCGACAGTAATATTATTAATAAATTAATTGACCCATTGATGCACATGATAAGAAATGCGATAGATCATGGTATTGAAACCCGGGAAGAGCGAATCCATGTTAAAAAAGAACCAGAAGGAAAATTAAAACTCACTTTCTTTAGGGAAGGCACACAAATTGTGGTTCGTTGTCAGGATGATGGTGCGGGTCTAAATCACAAAGCCATACTGGAAAAAGCGATTAAACATGATTTAATTAAAGCTGACGACAAATTAACTGAATCTGAAATTAACCGACTAATACTTCACCCCGGTTTTTCAACTCGTGAAAAAGCAACACAAACTTCCGGACGAGGCGTCGGACTAGATGTCGTTCATACAGAACTCATGGCTTTAAAAGGTAGTGTGCATATCGAATCAGAAAAAAATAATGGTTGTTTAATAGAATTAAGAATGCCTGTGACATTAATGTCATCTCATGCCTTATTGCTACGTCATTTAAATCAAATCATTGCTGTATCAAATCATGGTATTGAAAAAATTCTTCATCCTAGTGATTCGCAAATATTTAAAACAGAAAATGGCACTTATTGCGAAGTAGACGGTGAAAGAGTTCAAATGGTCACTCTGGAATCCTTACTTAATCTTCCTGAAGACCGGAGGAATGACGATAGAGAAACACGCCCTGCACTACTGATACGTGAAGAAGAATTAAATCACGTTGTCTATATACAAGAAGTTGTTGATACACGAGATCTGTTTATTAAATCGATGGGACAATATCTGAACAATATCAAAGGTATGCTTGGCGCAACTATTCTTGGTGATGGTAGCGTTGTACCTGTAATCGATTTACCGGAGTTGATACGTGCCCCTGTTGTAAACTTATATAGTCCAAGTGAATTAACCCAAACAAATATTCATCGTGCACTGCCAATTGCACTGGTCGTCGATGACTCTCTTAGCGCAAGACGTGCACTAGCTCAAGTTATTCAAGATGCTGGTTTTGATGTTAGAACAGCAAAAGATGGTCTTGAAGCTGTTGGTATTATTGAAAAAAAGAAACCCGATATCATGTTAGTCGATATGGAAATGCCTAGAATGAATGGTATGGAATTAACCTCCCACGTGCGTGGTTTTGCTAACACAAAAGATATCCCTGTCATCATGGTAACGTCTCGTTCTACTGACAAACATAGAAAACAGGCTAAAGATGCTGGCGTGGATGTTTATGTCACCAAACCTTTTTCTGAAGATGATTTGTTAGATCATGTTCACAATTTATTGAATTAGGTTCAAAATTGAACCTATAATTCATTGAATTTATTTGCTTTTTTCATTATTTTTAGCATCCAAAAATTAACCCTTCAATCAGGATGAATTCTTTTGTCACGCATATTACTTATCGATGATTCTGAAGATTTCCGAATTTTACTAAGACGTTATATCTTGAGTGAATACGAGGATTATGATGTCGTAGACTATGATCCTAAGGATAAAGGCTTGCCTGGCGAAAACTTTCCGTGGAAACAATACGATTTGGTTCTACTTGATTACGATCTTGGTTTAGGTAGAGTAAATGGTCTGGGCTGGATGATTCACTTCAGTACAATAGTGGATATGCCTCCCGTCATCATGATAACGGCTGTCGGTAGTACAAAGATCGCTGTTGATGCTCTAAAGTCAGGCGCAGTTGATTTTATCGACAAGGGCGATATTTCTGCTGAAACAATAAAAGCAACTATAGATGATGTTTTTTCTCTTTCAGATAAACAAAACACAATAATGGCAAACCGTACGGTAGTTGCAGAACATAAAAATGAGGCAACTCAATTGCCTGATTTACTTTTCCAGGAAGAAGATGAAGGGAATGATTTCTTTAATTTAACAGATGAACCCGATCCTCTTTCAACAACTGATGATCAATTACAAAAATTTGGTTTAGTTGTTCCTGGTTACGAATTGCTAGAAGAAATCGGTCGTGGCGGGATGTCAGTCGTGTTATTAGCCAGACCCATAGAAGAGGATAAGGAAGTTGTATTAAAAATCATGTTTACGCGAGGGCATGAAGATCCATTGGCATTAAAACGATTTATGCAGGAATACACTTTGATTTCATGCCTCGATCACCCTCACATCGTATCAATAGACGAAAGAGCATTTGCTTCAGACTTTGCTTATATTGCAATGGAAAATTTTCCAGGTGGTGATCTTGCAAAGAAACTGTTGACTGGAATAGATTTAGAAACTGCGATCGAATATATACGCCAAATGTGTATGGGGCTAGTTGCCGTTCACGATATTAATATCGTCCATCGAGATATTAAACCGGGAAATATTTTATTCAGAGTAGATGGAACATTAGCTATTACTGATTTTGGTGCGGCAAAAAATTTAACCGGTGATGTCGAAGACATTACTATTAACAATCATATCGTTGGTACTCCTTATTACATGAGTCCAGAACAAGCTGCCAGCATGCCTCTCGATCATCGCAGTGATTTATATAGTCTTGGGATCATGATTTATCAAATGCTGACTAACGAACGTCCTTATACAGCAAATTCTATTGCTCAATTAATATCAATGCATTTGCATGCACCAATACCTAGATTGCCAGAACATTTAGTCAAGTATCAACCACTCATCGATGGTCTATTAGCAAAAGATCCAGACGACCGATTCCAGTCAGCAAATGATGTAATTCTCGGTTTAGACTGGATTAATTAATTACTGTTCTAATTATCTAAAGATTAGGACACATCTGTTTCCATCTGTTTGATTAGTCGATATACCATCACTGCAATAACAAAAACACCTGTTACTAAAACCAGCCAAAGCAAGATTCTTTGCCACGGCAATTCTTTGTCTTCAATTAAAGCGTCATCTCCTTTTAAAAGCATTTCTTGACCCGCTATCGCTGTTGAAACCATACCTTCATATGTATTTTTATTTATAATACTCATTAACTCAGGAGATGCATTAGTGGCATTAGCATTAGCATTTCCATATGCAAGGATAAAAGGCGCATCTCCTCTAGCCAAAAAATAAAGTTCATTGCTACGCCAGGCAAATTTTAATGATGGCTCAATACTGCCTATACCATCAATTGACTGAAGCATTATTCGCCAATATCTATGCTTCGTTGTATTTATGCTAACAGGCTCTCGTGTTATCTCTGTATCATTTATATATAGTTTATAAAAAATACCTTGATATTGCTTTCTCCAATCAGAGTCTGCGTCAGGACGTGACTGAATTACTACATCAATTAATGTGTTAACTTCAGGAAGTTTAATATTAATTTGTTCAATATTAAATAAACCCTCTGCATCAAATTCATATATTCCCTGCTCATTATTTTTATTAATGAGTTTTGCTGTTGTCC
This sequence comes from Gammaproteobacteria bacterium, assembly GCA_041689615.1. Classification (GTDB taxonomy): domain Bacteria; phylum Pseudomonadota; class Gammaproteobacteria; order Eutrophobiales; family Eutrophobiaceae; genus UBA7359. Next base: position 134,079 of record JBDNFW010000033.1, read on the forward strand.
AGTCCTTTTTATTAGTAACAACATTATATTTGTTGAAATTTGCCTTGATGGATTCAATAAATAAATTCTCTGTGTCGCCTAACCACGTGAAACGTAAATATTTTATTTTTTTATTTGGTAATTCAACACGCATATTATTTAATGAGTAATTGCCATACTCAAGATCAGTCAACGTTGCATCTCTAACAAAAGCAGTCCAATTATTTAAATCGTTACTTGATTCCAAGTTTATTTTCTTTGAATAACCTGAAGTCTTACCGCCAATTTTAAAATCGATAGAATCAAGAGCATAATCAATTTGACTAACATCGATTAAATAATGTTTGGCAAAATTATTTTCATCTATAGCGTCACTATCAGCCTGAATTCTAATAACTTTCCCTTTGCTGGAAACGGTAACATCAAATTTATTCTCTAATACTGTAATTTCATCATAGCGAAGAGGAAAATAAGGCAATTCAAGTGTTTCATATATAGATTCAGTATTACTTTTTTGTTGTTGAATAATATGAGGAACTTGTTCATGAGCATGATTAAATACACTAATATCACTAAAATCTACTTTGGTAACACCCCTATAAACCTGCTCGGGCAATGTAAACTGATAAATAGAGGCTCGATTTTCAGTAATTAATTCAATACCTTTTGCATAATCTTCTATTATCAATTGTTCTTCTGTTGCATGAACCAAACCGGTAAAAAATAATGCGCACAATAAATATTTTTCCATTATTGAGCCCCTGCTATTTCTTTAGGAGGGATAGGAGAAATGTAACCTATCACCAACATTAAAATACCGACAGTCATGAAAGAAATAATTCGTGTAACTGCCCCGCTATCAGCTAAATCAACCAAAAATAATTTAGCCACAACAACGCCAAGCAATGCAGCACCTACATACCATAGTTTCCTATATTGCTTTCTTGTCGCCACCCACATCACACTAAATGCTACCAACGTCCAAACGATAGAGATGCTTGTTTGAAATACCTCACTTCGAAACATAGCAGCTTCATCGAATCGTACCCCGGTATAAAAATGTACTGCATGGGCAACAACGGAAGTAATGTAAATAAATGAAATTAAGCCAATAGCATTAAATACTATTGATGGATTAAGAAAATTAATTTTCGGTATTTCTTCTCGTTTGATTAGCAACCACCAATTCAAGATGATTATTATGCTAAGCAGTTGTATTAGTTCCAATGGATTTACAATAGGGATATAAGGCAATGGGCGCGGGTTTCCAGCATTGAAACAGGAAATGAAAATCCATATGCCTAGATATAGCACAATGGGAAGCAGTCCTTTACCAACATAACTTGCAGGATATTCCATAATTGGCCATGACACGCGATCCCTCAAATACATCATCTTCATAACACCAATAGCAGGAATTAAGCCCCAAACAATATCTTCCCAAACTCGATAATTAGGTAATAGGTAATCGACGAAATCGGCAATAATCAATGTACAAATAAAGACATAAAGATACATTGTTAACGAATGCCACAACGCAAGTAGTTTTTTACTCCAGTAATTTTCACAACGATATAAAAGTAATATCTGAATCATGAATGCTGCAACCCAACTAATAACACCAAAATCACTTAAAAAGTTTATTGATGGAGCATCAATATATCGAATCAACGTAATGATATACATCGCGGGTAAAAGTAATACGGGAGGAAATTCTGCCGTTTTCCAATTTAACGTACGTGCAAGCAATGAAATTGACAAAAAGCTGAATACCATGAAGAACAAGATGGTATTAATCTCATAACGCGAAGAGACATGACTATCAATTTCATTAAATCCTGAACAAAACCACCACAGTAATGCCCAAACTAACATTATGTAATGTATAGCTTGCTCACCTTGTTTTAATTGAGATTTATATTTATAGAAAAAATAAGCACTGAAAAACCCACCAATACTTAACAATAATGATCCCATATAAGCACTGTTTAATATTGGAGTTGAATGATAACTAAATTGATTAGAAAACAGTAAGGTGGCTCCCGAGCCAAATTGTAATAATAAGCCAAACAATCTCGGTAAAAGCCGCTGCTGCCTGATCCCTACCCAACAAATAGCAGCACCTTCCAACGCCCATGCAACTGCCGTCCAATTACCATCAAGCGCAAACGGAATGGCAAGACTAGCGAAGATAACAGCAAGAGCAACAAACGACTCAGTTAATAGACGCATGCCCTCTATATTTTTATTCCATAACCAGCGCGCCAATAAAACATAGAGTCCACTCATACTTAAAGCAGACAAAGCCAAACCAAACTCATAATCTTTGACCAATAAACCTTGCAAGGTAAAGCCGACTAAAGGCACTCCAAATACTAATGATCCATCAACCAGACCCTTCAAATGTGGTGGCTGTTTATGAGCAAATAATATAGAAACTCCGACATAAAACAGAAAAAATAGAATCAGAAATGGCTCTGTTGTATCAAAGTATTCTGCTCTATATGAATCATGTCCCCACAATGAGGCAATCACAAAGGTGAAGACAAAACCAAGCCAGTTAAGAATCCGCCATGCCTTAAACCAGGCAATGCCAAAAATACTCGCATTTAACACTGCATAATATGAAAATAAGGCAACATGACTTCCGCCACCACTGGAAGTTAATATTGGCGCAAGAAATCCTCCTATCATCGCTAAACATGCCAAGGAACGAGAATCTTGTATAACGGCTAACAGACATGAAAACACAACCAAAGTAATCATAAGAAAAAAAGTGAAGCCCAGAGGTAAAACCGTATAAAGTTTAGCTGCAGTAAACACAGTTAAATAAAGTATTCCAACTGCCCCACCTTGAAGAGCCAGTGCATATGATTTCTTTGAGAAACGTAATCGCCATCCAAAGATCAACATAGCTATTGCTCCTGCTGCAACAGAAATCAGTCTTAGTTCGATCGGAAATGCATTTTTTTGAGCTGCATACTTAAGTAAAAATGCAACACCGAAAAAAAGAACGATAACCCCTACCTTAACAACTACATTGCCAGTAGTGAAAAATTGTCTTACATAAGTAATAAACTTATCAATTGGGAAGACGTTTCCTGAGTTATCTGCACTAGGCTCGTTCCAATCTGATGAAGGTGGCGTTGATTCTATTTCAAAATCTGAATCTGGTCCTGTAGTGGCATAATTTATTTGTGTTACTTCTTCTGAATCCTCAATCTTTTCAGTTATTGAGATTTCCTCAACATCCATATCAACTTCATCGACTTGAATGCCCTCTGAAACGGTTTGATCAACCATCATATTACTGTCAACCAAATTTGACTGTATGCTGGAAAGTTGTTCTTGTATAGATCGGAGATGTTTTTTCAGCTCGATTATATAGGCAAATAAAACTCCAATTGCCGCACCGAAAAAGAATCCATTAAAGGAATCAATGAGTGCTCCTAGATAAGCGCCTATAATGCCGAAGATAAATTTCATAACCTATATTCAACCATAGTATTAAATTGAACTGATAATACCTCATGAATGGTAGTAAATGATAATTCTCAGAGTATAAAAATACGCTGCTATGCAATAAAAATTGTTATAATACAATCCAAATACGAATTTTATAATCAAGGAGTCGTTACCTAGTGGATTTTTTAATTGAATATGGGATGTTTCTCGCAAAATTAAGCACTATCGCACTCATTCTTATCGTTATTGTCGCTGCCATTATTTTTATCGCCATACGCGCAAAAGGCGACCATGAACATCTCACTATAAAAAATATTAATGAAAAATATGAAACTATGAGCTTCATGCTCAATTCACAGGTATTAAACAAAAAAGCATTTAAAAAATATCTAAAAGAACAAAAAAAAGAACATAAAGATAAGGAAAAAGAATCTTCTGAAGAAAGAAAAAAAATATTTGTACTTAACTTTGTTGGAGACATAAAAGCCAGTACCGTTTCATCCCTAAGAGAAGAAATAACGGCGATTCTAACTATTGCCGATAAAAAAGATGAAGTCGTTGTTTTATTAGAAAGTGGTGGTGGCACAGTTCATGGCTATGGTTTAGGTGCCTCACAGCTAAAACGCATCAGAGATAAGGAAATAAAGTTAACCGCAGCTGTAGATAAAGTTGCTGCTAGTGGTGGTTACATGATGGCTTGTGTCGCAGATAAAATTATTGCCGCACCTTTTGCCATTATCGGTTCAATCGGTGTATTAGCTCAAATTCCAAACTTTCATCGTTTACTAAAAAAGATGGATATTGATTTCGAACAAATCACTGCCGGAGACTATAAACGAACATTGACTTTATTTGGTAAAAACACAGATAAAGACAGAGAAAAATTTAAAGAAGAACTGGAAGAAACGCACCGTCTCTTTAAAGATTTTGTCAAAGACAGTCGCGAACAGGTTGATATCGATAAAATTGCAACCGGTGAACACTGGTATGGCAAACGCGCTATTGAACTAAACCTTGTTGATGAATTGATTACCAGTGATGATTATTTAACTAATTCTGCAAAAGAAGCTGATGTATTTGAAGTAAAATATGAACGTAAAAAACCTGTTTCTGAAAGATTATTTTCATTTGGCGCTAACATATTAGATTCAATAGATAGACGTGGCTAACCTCATGACATAAGAACTTTTAGTTCTTCTGCTATTTTTTTTATACCCTCTTCCACCACCGACTCGTCCATTGAATAAGTGATACGTATACATTGATGCTTATGATCCCAATCCTCTTCTAAACCCGGGAAAAAATATGAGCCAGAAATAACAAGAACATTCTTTTCTTTTAATCGCTCATACAATTCATTTGAAGTTATCGGTAATTCAGGAAACCAAAGCCATAAAAACATAGCGCCTTCCGGTTTGTGAATATAGTAATCAAGTCCATCAAATTCTCTATGCAACACTTCAACAGCATGTTCTACCTTATTTTGATAATAAGGTTTTATCAGAAGTTGTGACAAACGTAATATTTCACCGCTGCTTATTAGATCTTTCGCTATCATCGCACCAAAATTAGCCGTTGATAAATTGATCACGGCATTCATATTTCGAATTAAATTAATCACCGGCTTATCTGCAATTACAATCCCCGTGCGTGTTCCAGGCATACCTACTTTAGAAAGACTCATGCAATAAATAATATTTTTATTCCAGATAGGGTTAGTCTCTGTAAAAATTATATTTGGAAATGGTTCGCCGTAGGCATTATCAATAATCAATGGAATATCATTTGATTCAGCTAACACTATAAGTTTAGCAACTTCATCATCCGTTAATACATTACCGGTAGGATTTGTTGGCCTTGATATACATATAGCCGCAGTATTTTCTCGTACATGCAAATTATCGAAATCAACATGATATTTAAAAAAACGATCATCCAGTTTTTCTATTAAAGGACGATACGAATAAAACATATTATCCGTTAAACCGACATCGGAATAACCAATATATTCTGGTGTTAATGGAAGCAATACTTGATTATGTTTGCCTTCATCATCTTCGCCGGCCAGCATATTAAACAAAAAGAAAAATGCCGATTGACTACCAATCGTTAACGCGACATTCTCAGATGTAATGCCCCATTGATATTGTTCATTCATCATATCGACAATGGCATTAATAAATTCTTGATTACCTTGCGGTAAGTCGTAATTACCAATGGCATGAGAAAATAAAGCAGGATTATCGATCAGTCGATGCAGTGAATCTCGAAAATATTGTTGCACGCCGGGAATATGACTTGGATTACCACCGCCCAACATTAAGACATCGGAGTTTCCTGACATAGCAGCACCAAGATCATCCATTAGTTGAACGATGCCAGACTCGCTACTAAAGCGCGATGCAAGTTTTGAGAATTTCATAAATGATTTAGTTAAGTAATTCGTTAAAAAAAAAATCATTAAATAATTATTTTCGTTTTCTACGTGTTCCCATTTTTTTACCAATAAGAACTAAACGCAACACACGTTCTGCCGCATTTGCAAGATGAGGTTTTGAATTTAAAATCGCAACTTCTAAAGTCATATCTCTTGCACAAGCACTTTCTAATCCATCGATACCGTGCTTAAACACGCCATTAGCATCATCAGTAATACCGCCACCTATGGCAACAGTGGGTACGCGATGTTTGCGTGCCGCTTTTGCCACGCCTGAAGGTGTTTTACCAAATGCGGTTTGAAAATCGACACGACCTTCACCCGTAATAACCAAGTCAGCACCTTTTAAATGTTTATACAGTTCTGTTGCTTCGATAACAATATCAACTCCGCTTTTCATTCTCGCATTGGTAAAGGCAACTAAACCTGCACCAAGGCCACCAGCTGCGCCAGCACCTTTAACATTGACAACATTCTTCTTTAAATCTTTTTTAATAATCGCGCCAAGATGTTTCAAATTAGCATCCAGTGTTTTAACCATCGCAGGCGTTGCACCTTTTTGTGGTCCAAACACATTGGAGGCACCGTTTTTTCCGCATAAAGGATTATTAACATCGCAGGCAACAATCACTTTTGTTTTTATAATTAATGGACTCAATCCTTTCATATCAATACTGGCAATCTTGTTAATCATGCCACCAGCACCAAGTTCTGTGATTTCTTTACCTTGCTTATTCAAAAAACGAACACCTAATGCTTGCGCCATTCCAACACCGCCATCATTCGTTGCAGAACCACCGATACCAATAATAATTTTTTTAGCACCACGTTTGGCTGCGTCCAGCATTAATTCACCGGTGCCATAAGTTGTCGTAATAAGAGGATTTTTTTGTTTTCCGCTAACAAGAGGTAGTCCTGATGCTTCCGCCATTTCAATGACAGCAGTTTCACCATCCGCTAACAATCCATAACGGGCAGAAACAGGTTTGCCTGTAGGTCCTGTAACTCGTTTACGTAAAAATTTTCCGCCGGTTGCATCAACTAATGATTGAACCGTTCCTTCTCCGCCATCCGCCATCGGTACCTTGACACACAAGGCATTAGGCAGGACACGTCTAACACCTTTTTCCAGTGCTGCTGCAACTTGTAGCGAGGTTAAATTTTCCTTAAAGGAATCCGGGGCAAGAATAATTTTCATCAAAAGCGTCCTCCAACGACAGCAATTCTATTTAATACGATTTTGTTCAATCAGATTTAGGTTTATTAAACGAGACATAATTGAGCTGAATTTTACTCAGCTGAGTGCCTCAAACCGAGTAGTTTAAGGCATTTGGAAGATATTAAAAAACCTTTTCCCTATTCCTCTCCTGCCAATTGCTCAATCATGTTTATTAATCCGTTTGTTACTCTAGCCATAGAATCGTAATCAAGGCTATTCGGGAGATCTTTCGCATTATGATAAGCGTAATTTCTATACGCTCCCGTGTCTGTCACCATAAAAGCGGGGATATTATATTGCCAAAATGCCGCATGATCGGAACGTTGTACATTTCGCACCAAGACCACTGGTGCGGTCAGTCCTTCAGAAGGAAATTGTTTGGTTTCTCGAAAATACTTTATGCTTTTTCTAAGTATCGAACGTGAATTGAAATCGCTAACAAAGGCAACAAAATTGGCCTTATCTGGATAAAACCAGCTAAAAGGAGAAGGATAGTTTTGACTATTTCCTTCATCTGAATAATAACCCAACATTTCAAGCGAAATCATAGCAATAATATTATCACCACGTTCATCAGCACGTTTTACGTGAAATAAACTACCCATTTTATCCGTAAGAAAATGAGGATTTTCTTCATTGGCGAAAGCAATAAAACGAATCGTACGATTTAACTGTTTTTTCTTTAATTGTTTTGCAATCTCCAACATCACTGCCACACCTGATGCATTATCATCCGCACCGCGTGACAACCAAACTGTATCATAATGCGCACCGACAACGATTATCTCGTCTGCCAGTGTTGTTCCATAATGTTCGGCAACAATATTGCGATACTGTAATTCATCTCCAAACTCGTCTTCGTAAGGAACCAGCTCATTTTTTTTAAAGATATCAACAATGTAGTCAGCGGCATTATTGTATGCTTTTGCTTCGCCATAATGACGTTCCCCAATAACCTCGGCCAATTCCAGAACATGCTTATGCAAACGCTCAGATAACTCTTTTTGAGAGTCTGTAAGTGGCAATAGCGCTGACGAAGACATCGACTTACCTGGCATATTAACGCTCATATAAACAAACGCATAAACGCCAAATAACAACATGAAAAGGACTATTTGTGCAGGACGGGATGATTTCTTCATTTTTATCTAAATAATGACAATTTCAACAAAACTAGCGGGATCATATTTGAATCAGATTTAATATGTACATATTTCAATTGTGAAGCAAAGAATATGATTAGAAAGCTTATTTTTTTGGTAAAAACCCACTGATTTTCGACTAATTATAGAGAATTTTAGCCATAGCATAGCCTTATTTAAAGAGAGTCATTAAACTATGCGGCCTTGAACTTCATCAAGGTGAGGTCGTCTACATAAGTAGATCAAGATATAACAATAAAATAATTCGAAATAAATCTTTCAACGGAGATCAATCATAATGAATTACCTTAAGCTATGCCTCTTAAGCATATTACTTATCCCGGCAATGGTATTTGCCCATGGGCCAGCAAGACAAAAAGCGCTTGTTACAATGGAGATTCATGCTTCTCCAGAAGAAGTTTGGGCAATCGTGAGTGATTTTTGCTCTATCGCAACATGGAACTCAATGGTAAAAACATGTAGCGCAAGCCAAGGTTCAGAAAAAGGTTCAGTTCGAACCATTGAATATGGCACAGGTGAAAAAGTAACCGAGAAATTATTCAAGAACGATGCAGAAAACATGAAAATGTTATATGCAATGGAACAATTAGAAAAAGGTCGCATCATGAAAGATTTTCCGATTGCAACATTGAGTACCACTATCTCCATCACTCCTGCTGATGATGGTGCAAGTTCATTAGTACAGATGAAAGGTGCTTTTTATCGCGCTTTCCCTGGCCCTACACCTCCAGAAGACCAAACTGATGCTGCTGCTATTGCGGCAGTAACAACACTTTATCAGAATGGTTTACAAGGTATTAAAACCGCTGCTGGCGGAAAATAATTACATTAACAAAGCATTAAGAACACTCATGACAAATTTAAAATGAGTGTCATAAAAGCAGTCTTATCATTTCTAGTATTAAGTTGGGTTTGTACTCTACAAGCCCAACCTTATGCTTACATCACAAATCAGGGTGACAACTCTGTTTCCGTCATCGATACAAAAACAAACAAAGTCATAAAAACAATTAAGGTTGGCAACAATCCTGCCGGCGTTGTTGTTAGTAACAATAGTAAACGTGTTTACATAAGTAATCCGGAAAGCCACGATATATCAGTAATCGATACAACATCGCTTTCTGTTATTAAAACAATAAAAGTTGGTGGCGGGCCATTAGCAATAGCAATCAGTCCCGATGATAAATCGGTTTATGTTGCAGACTGGTATGAAGACAATGTTTACATTATCGATACCAAATCATTATCTGTAAAAACAAAAGTCAATGTTGGCGACTCTCCTTCTGGTCTTGCTGTTGATCCGAATGGATTGTTTTTATATGTTGCTAATCGTGACGACAATACCATCATGATTATTAACTTAATTGATAATATTATTGTTAACACAATAACAGTCGGCAGAGCTCCTTTTGGTATAACATTTGATTCAGATAAAAAACAACTCTATAGCGCCAACGTGCAGTCAGGCGATGTAAGCGTTGTTGATTTAAACAAACAAAAAACAATTAAGCATATTAAAGTCGGCGACTTTCCTTATGCTGTAGCAGTAGATAAAAAAAATAATCGTCTATTCGTGACTAATCAACGCTCAAATACTGTGTCTGTTATCGATCGTGAAAGCATGGAATCCATTAATGAGATCGAAGTTGGAGAATACCCGGAAGGCATTAATTTACACCCAGATAAAACCCGACTCTATGTTGCCAACTGGTTTGATAATATTGTTTCTGTAATAGATATCAACACATTAAAAATAATTGATGAAATAGAAACAGAAGACGGTTGCCGTGCTTATGGGAGATTTATTGCAGACTCCGATGAGTAAATTTAATAAGCAGAACATATGCGGTTTTTTCTTAATCTCGAAAACCAATTTGTTAATAAATAAATTCAACGAACGAGTCCAGTATAATTAAATCTATCTTTTAATAAAATTCATGGGGAAATTAAAAATGACACTCAGAATATTTACCAGCGCATGTATTTTCCCAATTTTATTTTTATTGCATTCCACTTTGTCTAATGCAGAAGAAATATGCGTAGGATATGGTCCACAAACACCTAGAGATATAGACAATGTTACGGGAGAAAATAAACGCCTTTTTTCTCTCGCACCAGAATCTAAAAATATGAATCTATGTAATATTCATTTTCATGCTAACGCCGAACACAAGGCTAAAGATTTTTCAAATTATGCTGGAGAAGGAGATCATGGACATGGCGGTGGCTACCAGTGTCTAGTCAGTAAATCTCTATCCGAAGCAGAGTTAAAAGAACCTACACAAAATCATTGCAAAGGCTTAAATCCAGGAGACACGATAGAAGTTCATTGGGTACATAGCTCATGTGACGTAAAACCGGGTAAAGGCCTTGGTTCTTGTCTTTCTGATAGCTGTGCAAATCCTAATCTACGAGTAGAAACGCAAGTATTTACGGTAGTTAATGACCCGGAAGCTTTAGATTTTAATGAGCTTGATTATGATGGAAATATCGTCAATGGTTATCATCAGGCAAAATCTCTTCCTGCTGACACTGGAAATCCTGTTGAATTTTTAGGTTCTACCACTGGCCCAAAATATGACGACAAAGTGTGCTCTGCATTACAAGTGACCTGGAGTGTACGACCATCATGTGCAAAAATTAATATCAATAGTTTAAGTAAGTGGTGTGAAAAAAATGTTTTTGAAGAAGACCATGCACACGGTGTTAGAAAACTAGTTACAGACCCAAAACTTCTATCTGAAATAAAATGATTAATAGTAATGGGTTTGTTCTAAACGAATACCCCCAATACTTAAACTTTTCTTTAATTCATTTCTCTAAGTTGAAGTGATTCACATAGAGTATTAACCCTGTTCCAGCAAATTCCTAAGATCGATCACAGCAGCATTTGCACTGGATATATAAGACGCCATAACCAATGAGTGGTTAGCAAGAAATCCAAAACCGGTTCCGTTTAATATCATCGGACTCCAAACAGTGCCTTGCGTCGCTTCCAGTTCGCGAATGATTTGTCGCAAACTTACCAACGCATTTTTCTTTTGTAAAACATCATGTAAGTCATATTCGATTGCATGCATAAAATGGATTAATGCCCAGCATGTTCCGCGTGCTTCATAAAAATTATCATCAATTTCTAACCACGGTGTTTTTACTTCGACAAGGTCTGGCTTAACTGTTGATTGAGTTGCTTCTGCATCGCCTTCCAAATCAGTATTCACTCTTGCCTGACCAACGCTGGCACTTAAACGTTGCGCTAAACTGCCTAATCTCTTTTCAACAATAGCAAGCCAGTCTCGTAAATTATCCGCGCGCGCAAAAAATTGCGCATCTTGTTCATTCGGATCAGATAACCGAGTCAGATAATTATTAAGCGCATCGATTCCTTTTTTATATTCGCCTTCTGTTGCTGGTAATATCCATGAATCCGAATCAAAATTAAATTGCGGATCAGCAACCATTAAATCATTATCTTCAATCGATTGTGTTTGCGAACGACTGAAATCATTACGCATAGCGCGCGCTAAATCTCTTGTTTGAACTAATACACCAAACTCCCAATTCGGAATATTATCCATAAACACACCAGGTGGCATAATGTCGTTAGTAAGATAGCCACCGCGTTTATTCAATAAAGTTTCTGCAACTTCGATCATCGTTGCTGTCGTGACATAGCCGGTAACAAATTCGGAACTTCCTTGATTTCGATATTGGCTTTGTTGTCGAACATCGAAACTTTCAGGCTCGCTATCCCAATAAAACATTAAGACCAATGTCAGAATAATGAGTAGCAAAACAGCTATAGCAACTGTTTTTATAAGAGATTTATTTTCTTCTATAATATTCATACTGTTCCTTGTTCATTAAATAGCACTACCGATACCTTTGCACGAGCAGGAATTTTGTTCTCTGGCTAGGCAAAAACGCACGGAATGAGGAAGCTTATATTTAATAAGTGACCGATTGAGTACGTTTTTAACGCCGCCAGAGGATAAAATAACAATCGTGCTAAGGTATCTACTATATTAGTACAAACTTGGATAAATCAAGCCACCATTAAACCAGTTAATGAGCTAAGAGTATTTTGAATTTTCGAAAATTCGTCTTTATTGCCGGTATCTCACTTTGTCTTCCAACCATTGCTGATGAATTAACAACAGCAATGGCAGCCTATGAGCAAGGCAATTATGAAATTGCTCTTGAGCAATTTACTCAGTTCGCACATCAAAACAACGCTGAAGCACAATACAATCTGGCATTTATGTATTTTGGCGGGGAAGGAATTCCTCAGGATGATTCAAAGGCAGCATACTGGTTTGAGCAGGCTGCAAAATTAGCTCACGCGAGCGCACAAGATACATTGGCTTATCTCTATTTGCATGGACGCGGGCTCGATGCTGACAAGGTACAAGCTTATGCCTGGTATCGCGTTGCAGCAGAAAATGGAGTATTTCTAGCTAAAAACATCAGCGAAAAGCTAAAAAAGGAGATGAATACTGAGGAGCGCATTCACGCCGATCTTGTAAGTGCTGAATATATAAAGAAATATAAGAAAAATAATTAGTAAAATTTTTCATAAATCCGCCGATATAGTTAGTACAGGACTTATTTTTTTAGTACAGGACTTATTTTTGAGGAAACGGATATGGGAATACTAAAATACATAACATTACTAATTTTATTAATCGTCAGCGCACAAAGCTCGGCTTTAAACATAGTTCAATTCAATCAAACTGTTGAAGAAAATCTATACGACAGTCGAAGCTGTAATGACCTTTATATGCAGACATTAACACTTGAGAAAGAGTCTTTTTCATATGCGGCAGGCAATGGCAATAAAACACAGGTCGCCAGTATAGTAAGCACTGTATTCACCCCCGCACTTTACTTTTTAGGTTATAGCGCTTATCAAGACTACAAAACTGAACTCAATGCGAAATCAGCCTTTGCTGAAATAGAAGACGTTCGCTTTCGTATGGCTGAAAAACGCTGTTTCGCAAAATAATTTATCTCTAAAAACATCCAAATAAAACCCACTTCGAATTAATAGTGAATATTTTATTGAATATTCACTATTAATTGACTATTCTTCTCCACATGAAAAATACTGCATCTTCAATCGAGAAAGATAATACCGCCGAAATTATTTTAGCGGCCGCAGTAAACCGTTTTAGTGAATACGGTTATAACAAGACCACAATGGCTGAAATTGCTGAAGATGCAGGCATGTCAGCAGCAAATATCTATCGTTACTATAAAAGCAAAGAAGAAATAGCCGCCGCTTGTGCTAAAAACTGCATGTGTGAAAAAACAGATGTATTAAAAGATGTTGTAAGAGACACCACTCTATCTGCAACTGAAAAACTGGAAAAATTTGTCTTAGTTACGCTAAAGCTTAGTCAGGAAGCGGCTTCAGAGAACAGAAAAATAGAAGAAGTCTGTACTGAAATAACAAAATCAAGACCCGATCTGATTCACGACAAAATTAAAAATACGAAAGCATTATTAGTTGAAATTCTCTCTTATGGTAACCAAACAGGAGAATTCAATGTCGACGATGTTATGGATACCGCCACTGCAATTAATTCCATGCTCGTCGTATTTGACGTTCCTATGTTCATGAAACTATTTACAGCAGAAGAATTTGAAGAAAAAGCTCAATCCGTTATCAGATTTTTACTCTCAGGCCTCAAGAACAAGTAAAAAAAATTGCCTAGCTGCTAAATATATTACAAATTATTCACTATTTACTAATCAACATAGGTGCTAAAAAATGAATTGGCTAGAAACAAGTTATCCAAAATGGGTTCTCAATAATCGTTGGCTTATCATTTTTTTCTGCCTATTTTTTGTAGGACTCGCTGCGAGTGGCGGACGCTTAATTAGCTTTACAACCAATTACCGTGTTTTCTTTAGCGATGATAATCCACAATTACTTGCTTTCGAGGCACTTGAGAACACTTACGTAAAAAACGATAACGTTTTATTCGTACTTGCTCCTGAAGACGGCAATGTCTTTTCTCGCGAAGCGTTATCTGTTGTTGAAGAATTAACCAAGAAAGCCTGGCAAATCCCCTATTCCAATCGTGTTGATTCAATCACTAACTATCAACACACTGAGGCGGAAGAAGACGATCTTATTGTTAGAGACTTGGCAACGAATGCAGCTTCTTTATCCGACGAAGAACTGGCAAAAATAAAAGATATTGCGATTAACGAACCGTTACTTGTCCATCGTTTGATTTCTGAAAGCGGTCATGTCACCGGTATTAACGTTACCGTGCAAATGCCAAGACTAAATGAAGCAAGCGAAACACCGGAAGTGGTTAATTTTGCCAGAAATCTGGCTGATGAAATTCGTGCAGCTCATCCAGAGATAAAAATTTATATCACTGGCATGGTCATGATGAATAATTCTTTCGCTGAATCTTCTAAAAATGATATGGCATCTATAGTTCCTATCAGTTTTGGCATAATGTTACTTTTACTTGCAGTATTCGTTGGTGGATTTACCGGAACATTTGTCACATTATTAGTCATACTCTTTTCAATATTATCTGGAATGGGACTCGGTGCATATTTCGGCATGCCGCTTTCCCCCCCTTCAGCAACATCACCCACTATTATATTAACCGTTGCGATAGCGAACTGTGTTCATATTCTCGTTACCTTTATGCACGAGATGCGACAAGGTAAGAGCAAAAATGATGCTTTATCAGAAAGTTTAAGATTAAATTTGCAACCCGTATTCCTTGCCAGCTTTACAACAATGATAGGTTTTTTAACGATGAACTTTTCTGATGTTCCTCCATTCGGACATCTGGGTAACTTTGTATCAATCGGCATCTTCTTTTCTTTCATCTTATCTGTATCGATGCTACCTGCCATGATTTCACTGCTACCTGTTAGAGTGAAACAAAGGAAAGAAAATGATAGTCGTGTGATGGCAAAGATAGCTGACTTCGTCGTCGCTAAAAGAACGCCAATATTTTGGGGCATGACCGGATTAATTTTATTATTAATTGCGGCATTGCCTCGTAACGAACTTAATGATGTATTCGTTCATTACTTTGATGAGACGATTGACTTCAGAACTGACTCTGACTTTACAACGGATAATCTAACCGGTCTTTACAACATCGAGTACTCGTTAGAAGCAGCTGAAGCAGGTGGGATTAACAACCCTGAGTTTTTAAATGAGATAGAAGCGTTCGCAAACTGGTATCGACAACAACCTGAAACGTTGCACGTCAATATCTATACCGACATCATGAAACGCTTAAATAAAAACATGCATGCTGATGATGAGTCGCATTATAAAATTCCAGATGATCGAAATTTATCTGCGCAATACTTATTGCTTTATGAAATGTCATTACCTTATGGCTTAGATCTAAATAATCAAATTAATATAGATAAATCTGCAACACGTATGACAGCAACCTTAAAAACGATTTCGTCTAACAACTTAATTAGTTTAGAAAATCGTGCGCAAGAATGGCTAAATAATAATGGCCAACACATTGCTAGTGCAGATGGCAGTGGCACATCGATTATGTTCGCTAACATTGGTAAGCGAAATATTTCCAGTATGTTAATGGGGACGACGGTAGCGTTAATTCTTATATCCATGGTTTTAATCTTTGCACTTCGATCAATAAAAATTGGCTTAGTTAGTTTAGTCCCCAATCTTGTTCCCGCAGCAATGGGCTTTGGACTCTGGGGGTTATTGGTCGGTGAAATTGGATTGTCATTATCTATTGTTGCCAGTATGAGTCTGGGTATTGTCGTCGATGACACAGTTCATTTTCTAAGCAAGTATTTGCGCGCAAGAAGAGAAAAAGGACTTAGTTCTGAAGATGCTGTGCGCTATGCATTCATGACGGTAGGGAAAGCATTAGTTATTACTTCTATCGTTCTTGTCGCTGGCTTTCTTATACTTTCAACATCCAGCTTCGAATTAAATTCAGGCATGGGGTTATTAACAGCGATTGTTATTGCATTTGCATTGTTTGCTGACTTTTTACTTCTGCCATCTATATTAATGAAAATTGAGGGTTCAACCAATGAAGAGAATATCGATACTAGCAATACTGCTAAGTCTACTGTTTAATTCTGCCTATGCAGAAACGCCTGAAGAAAAAGGTCTGGCCATAGCTAATGAAGCTGACAAAAGAGACACAGGTTGGACAGATCAAATTGCTAACATGAGCATGACCCTGAAAAATAAACAGGGTGATAGTCATACACGTGTGATGAAAATAACGACTTTAGAGGTTCAGGGTGACGGAGATAAAAGCTTACTTTCATTTGATAATCCAAAAGATATTAAAGGCACTGCTTTTCTAAGTCATACACATTCATTAATACCGGATGATCAATGGCTTTATCTTCCTGCATTAAAACGTGTTAAGCGAATATCCTCTTCCAATAAATCAGGTCCTTTTGTTGGCAGTGAATATGCTTATGAAGATCTGGCTTCACAGGAAGTAGAAAAATATAAATATAAATGGTTACGTGATGAAACCGTCGATGGCCGAGACAATTTTATTATCGAGCGTTTTCCACAATACGAACATTCTGGTTACACTCGACAAATTGTTTGGTTAGATAAAGAAATGTATCAACCCACTAAACTTGAGTTTTATGATCGAAAAGATTCACTATTAAAGACATTGCTCTTTCTCGATTACAAACAATACCTCGATCAATATTGGCGCCCCGGCACCATGGAAATGACAAACCATCAGACAGGAAAAAGTACAACATTGATCTGGGAAGATTATCAATTCAAAAACGGCTTCACCGATCGAGACTTTGATAAAAATACTCTTAAACGTGCACGTTGAATAATTAATGTTTAAAACAGTAACATCACTCAGTATTTTATTAACAAATATCGCACTATGCGATTCTGTTAATGCTAATGAATGGAGTGGTTATGCTGGGTTAGAGTTCAGAGGTTTTACACAATCAGCTCAAGAGTCACGACAAGATCATTCGACGAATTTTTCATTCGCATTTGAACCTGAGTTTTATCATGAATGGGATGACGGCGATCAAAGTATTGCTTTCGTTCCTTTTGTGCGCTTGGATGAAAATGATAATGAACGAACCCATTTTGATATTCGTGAACTCACCTATTTAAAAGTAGCTGAAGACTGGGAGTTGCGCCTTGGCGTACGTAAAGTATTTTGGGGCGTTACCGAGTTTCAACATTTAGTTGATGTCATTAATCAAACTGATCTGCTTGAAAATCTCGACACCGAAGACAAGTTAGGACAACCGATGGTCAACCTTGCTTTGATTAATGATTGGGGGACGGTTGATCTTTTTGTGATGCCCTATTTTCGTGAACGTTATTTTCCTGGCACATCAAGTCGATTAAGAACAATTCCGCATGTTGATCAAGAACGTTCGCAATTTGAATCTTCTGCAAAAGAGAAACACGTTGATCTTGCCGCACGCTATTCACATTACTTTGGCGATTGGGATATTGGTGTTTCACATTTTTACGGTACCAGTCGTGACCCACGATTACTGCTAGGTACGGACAACAATGGTAATGCTGTCCTTACTCCTTTCTACGACATCATTAATCAAACGTCATTAGATTTACAAGCCACTAAAGGCAATATGCTTTGGAAACTCGAAGCCTTACATCGCAGCGGCCAAGCAACAACCTATAACGCCATTGCAGCCGGTTTTGAATATACCTTTGTTGGAATTATGGATAGCGCCATCGATTTAGGCTTATTAAGTGAATACCATTACGACGACCGTGGCGAATCTGCAACGAGTACCTTTGAAGATGATATTGCCTTCGGTGCACGACTCGCCTTTAACGATGCGCAATCAAGTGAAGCATTAATAGGATTAGTCTGGGATAGAAACACCGGCGGTAAATTCTTCAATATCGAAGCCAGCCGCCGTATTAGCGATAGTTTTCTTCTGGAAGCCCAAGGCCGATTCTTCTCTAATCAAAAAGCCAGCGACCCGGCATTTGCCTTCACCAAAGACGATTATATCGAATTATTTTTATCTTATAACTTCTAACAATATCAACTAGTTAAATTAGTAACTCATAAATATAGAAAATTGACAGGTTGCAGACTATATAAAATTTTATATAATCAAGGTACTCTCCTTAGGAAAACTAGTTATGACTCTCAAACACTACGACAGCCCGTTCCATGTTACTCATAATAATAATATAGCCAGTAAAATGGCAATGAAGATGGATTTATCCATCATGTTGAGCAAGCTTATTAAGGACAAAGGTTGGACACAGGCAGAAGCGGCTGAAGCCCTGGAAATCAAACAACCTCGCGTCTCTGATTTGGTTAACGCTAAAATCGAAATGTTTACTGTTGATGCGATGTTCGACATGCTCGACAAAATGGGATATCAAACACGCTGTTCTCTTTCCTCATTAGAACAAGTAACGATTGATATTCGTAAAATTGGTGAGGCTGCAGCTTAACTCTCTACTTACTAAGTATCTGTTTTAATTCTTTAAAACGAGCTTGTGCAACTGCCATTGCTTTTTTATCAACACCATTCGTTGTTTTCGTAAAAGAATGTAAGACAATCACTGTTTCTAAATATTTAGTGATGTAAAGACACCGATAAGCAGGACTACCATTGAGCTTTAGTTCGATAACGCCTGAACCAACACCAGTTAGATGATTGATCGGTAATATAGGATTATTTTCATACTGTATCCGTCTTAAATCTTTTCCAAATTCATCCTGAACCTTCTCTGGCAACGCTTTGTACTCACGTTCAGCGGTATCATTAACAAACGCAAACTTTTTCAAAACATATTCCCTGTCTAATCAATTCCATGATTAGAAAGAGTATATCACTTTCTAATTGAAAGTTCTCTTAATGTTCTCTTATAATCGAGAGCCATTTTGGAGAACAACAATGACTATTTTTTTACCGTGATTCGGCAAGCCTCAGAGATTGAGCGTTTGTATATCGACTTCGATTGCTTTTTTGCCAGCGTAGAACAACAACTACAACCACGCTTACGTCAGCGTCCTGTTGGTGTATTACCTTTTATGTCGAAAGCATCGTGCATTATTGCGCCCAGTCGCGAAGCTAAAATTTATGGTGTGAAAACCGGAATGCGTGTTAAAGAAGCATTAGAACTATGCCCTGACATTCAATTCGCTCCTGCTCGTCACGATGTTTACGTTAAATTGCATCATAAAATTTATCAATGCATCGAAAGTTGTATTCATATTGATCAAGCCTGCTCTATTGATGAAGTCGTTTGCACCTTACTTGGAAGAGAGCGAAAAAATCTCGAAACTTTAGCGCATCACATAAGAAAAATACTGGCTGATACTATTGGTACTTATATCACCTGTTCAATGGGTTTTGCAGCCAATCGTTTATTAGCCAAGATTGCATCTGATTTTGAAAAACCGGAAGGCATTGTTATCTGGCATCCTCAACAATATTCAGATCGGTTATTCACATTAAAATTAAGAGACTTACCCGGTATTGGTTGCAGCATAGAAAGACGTTTAAACATCGCAAACATACTTTCAGTTAAAAAATTATATTCACTGACAACAGAAAACATGCGCACTATATGGGGATCAATTGAAGGCGAACGTTTTTGGTATGGTTTGCATGGTTACGCTATCGAGCCAATACCAACATCACGTTGTATGTTTGGGCATAGTCGTATACTCGCTCCAGAAAATCGTAACCCACGCAATGCACGAAACTGCGCGCGCTTGCTTACCGTAAAAGCAGCTAGACGTCTTCGTCGTTCCGAACGTTCCTCATCCGCATTCGGTTTAACTATACGCTTTGAAAACAGATTAAAATGGTGTGGTGAAGAACATTTTGCTTTTGCTTCAGATGATCACACCTTTTTAACAGCGCTAACAAAACTATGGGCCAATGCAATGCAAAGTTATGACGGTGATAAAAATAAATATCCCTACCGAATTAAACAGGTTTCTATTGCTATTCATCATTTAAATAAAGAACAACCAGATCAAGGTGATTTATTTTCTAACAATGTACAGACTCAACTAAAACAAGAGAAGTGGCAAAGCCTGACACAAACAATGGATGAAATTGTCGGAAAATATGGTAACAAAGCCGCTAGTCTTGGTGTATGGGAAGATCCGCCTGGCGGTTATGCTGGTGCTAAAATAGCTTTTGGTCGAATACCTAACCTGTCTGATTTTTGAAATTAAATTAGATATTATTAATTTTATTTATCATTATGAAACTGAACTTAAGAGTTTAAATTTTGTAAGTGTATAAATCGAAACAAAACAGATAACAATAGAAGAGAAATAAAACAGTATTTGTAATGGCGATGGCGTCGCCTCATAACCAATCAGCGCATAAAGTAGCTGACCAATAATAGAGCGTTCTGAAATTATTTGCGTGGTATCCCAAAGCGGCAATTGTGATGGCAACCAACCTGATTGAATCAGGTACAATGCTGCTTGTGATGCCATTCCAGCAGAAATCAGAATCAAAATAGCAATCGCTGTAATTAATAAAGTATGGCGTTGAAGGTTAATCAATAAATAATAAACTATCGCACCAAGACTGGCGCCAATCCCCAAACCAAGACCACCACCTAGAATTAATGATAAATTACTTTCGTGAATTTGCATGAACGAATAACTGTATATAGAAAGTTCAGAACCTTCATGCATAATGGCAATGCTGACATTAACAATGAGTATTGTTTTAATAATTTTGGCCAAAAGTATTGATGTATCAGCATGACTATTATTACGGCATTGCCAAAGCCAAACACAAATTGTATTTATTAGCAGACTCATAATTATTAGCAACGTTGAGTTCATAACTTCCTGTCCAGTCCCTTCTAGTAGATTGGATATATCACCCAGGAAACAGGCAGTAATCGATGCGCCAATAAAACCAAAAGCAAGTGCAGGTAAAATCCATTTTCTATCGTTAGTTAACTGAAAAGAGACTGCCAGCAAAACGCTAAGTATTAACGCTGCTTCAAGCACTTCACGTAAAAAAATAATAACGGTGACTAACATTTATTTCACCTCTATCGAGCCTTGCGCTGTTAGTGGATTAAATTCGCCAAAAAAAGGATAGACTCCTGCTTTTAATGGCCCGATGAAAACAATCCCTTTTCTGTTTCCCATAATCACTTTTTCACGATTAAGCCCATAACTTTCGAATTCTTCCGGTGTAGAATCTTCGTTAATAATCTCAAGTTTCACTTTTTTATTTGCTGGTATCTCCAGTTTCGAAGGCATAAACAAATGATCTTTAATTCTTATTTCATAGACCGGTGTTTCCGCAAATACAACAGAAAAAGAAAAACCAAATAATAATGCAAGCAGCACCATTCGTCTTTTAATTAAAAAATATATTTTCATAATCATGTTATGACATATCATGTAATTGTTTTTTTAATGGAAAAGAAACAGTAAACAATAAACCTGTTTCAAATTCAGATGGTTCAAGATGCAGTTTTGCTTCATGAAGTTCAGCAATATATTGAACAATAGATAATCCTAGCCCACAACCTATAGCTGTTGAACCATGTCGGTCACCACCTAGTCGATAGAATCGTTCAAAAACACGATCATATTCATTGGCAGGAATGCCTGATCCATTATCCATAATTTGGATTACATTATGACCTTCTCTTTCTTTTATACGGATAACTATCTTGCCATGCTCGGGAGTATATTTAATGGCGTTGTGCAATATATTCTTTATCATTGTTTCAAGTGCAAAGGCATCACCAAATATTTCACAATGATTTCCGTCAAATTCCAGATTTTGCTTTTTTTGATTAATCTCATTTAGTACATCTTCAATAACATTACGTGTCACATCAAACAGGTCAACATTGGCAAATTGCGCCTGATAATGATCGGGAGTCATTCTATTTAACAGAATGATCTGTTCAACCAGATGATTAATTCGTTTAACTCCTTCCTCGAGTTTATTTGCTGATTCAGGTGGTTCCTTTAAATCAGTTAACAGATTTTGCAGATGAATTTTCAGTGCGGCAATTGGCGTCCTTAATTCATGTGCAACATCAGTATTAAAACGTTTTTCTCTGGCAAATGATCGTTCCATACGTTGCAAAAGATCATTGGCTGACGCGGCTAAAGTGGTAAGTTCTTGTGG
The DNA here is from genome assembly GCA_041689615.1 of Gammaproteobacteria bacterium. Lineage (GTDB taxonomy): Bacteria > Pseudomonadota > Gammaproteobacteria > Eutrophobiales > Eutrophobiaceae > UBA7359. The sequence continues at coordinate 156,508 of JBDNFW010000033.1, forward strand.
CACAGTGTCTATCTGAAGCGGCGTTAAATCGGTAGCCTGCTTTGATCTTAATTGTGAGGCTAATTCATGTATCGGCTTTAGACCAAAACTAACAACTAACCAGACTAACAACCCCGTCAATGGAATTGACACTACTATTGGAAAAACAGATTCCAATATAATGGAGTCTGCTAATTGATGACGAATATCATTTCGCTCCGCAACCATAATCCAGTTTGATTGCGATTCATCATGTTTTACAAGCACATGCCAGCGATAGCCAATAAAGTTTGTTTCTGAAAAACCTGCACTAAATTCTGCTATTGCTATATCAGGTGCATTTGCCGATCGTAAAATAAGTTTTTTATCCTGATTAAATATCTGAAAGGCATTGTTTGAGATTTTATTTTGACCATTATGATCAGAATTAATGATTTCCATATTTTCATTGACTGGTATAGCGCTAAGTATCAAAGCTTGTTGAAGTAGTTGATCTTCAAACAACAAGCGGGCCTGTTTCATACTTTCTCGATATCCATGTAGTGCTGTTAAAAAACTCACCAACGTTATCGTTGATATAAGCACTACAACAAGAAATGTTCGTATCGAAGTCACTATTTTTTTATAATGTAGCCCATGCCATGCACTGTTTGAATATAATCTTCAGGCAGTTTTTTTCTCAAGTTATGAATATGTACCTCGATCGCATTACTGGCAATCTCTTCTCCCCAACTATATAACTTTGCTTCCAGATTTTCTTTTGTCAGTATCGCTCCGGAACTTTCCATTAATGCTTTGAGCAACATATATTCGCGTTTTGATATTTTCAGAGTTTCATTCTTAACCGTCGTTTGTAAAGTCGTCGTATTTAAAGTCACATCTCCAATACTTATTTCGTTACTGTTTATATGGCTAAGTCGACGTTCAAGTACTCTAAGTCTTGCAATCAACTCTTTTAATTCAAATGGCTTGGTAATGTAATCATCAGCACCACTGTCTAATCCCTTTAGTTTATCATCTAGCAAATCCCTTGCCGTCAGAATGAGCACTGGCAATGTGCTATTTTTTTTTCTTAATTCATTTAACAGTTCAAGACCATCTATATCTGGCAATCCCAGATCAAGAATGAGTATATCCGGCGGCTCTACATTAATATGGTTTAGTGCCGTTTTGCCTTCCTTTACATGATTGACCGCAAATCTTTCCCGCACCAGCGCCTTGATTATGCCATCAGCAAGTAACGAATCGTCTTCAACAAGTAATATCTGCATACATTTATAATGGACTATATTTTGTCTGCTTTTCTTCGATTAATTGTTTTACATCAGTTATGGCTGATTCTACTTCTTTTTTTCGACCTTGATTAGCTTATTCAAGATTTGCCAAAAAAGCAGTCATCAGTACTTTTTTAAAGAAAAGATAAGGTATCATTTTCGTCTTTACCCATTTCTTAAGCTTTTCTTAAGTTCTTTACCGTATTTTGCTTCATTGCAAAATGATGCCTTTGATTGGTTGACAGACTTGAACATTAGAAAAGTAGTAGTTTCTCCCGAAAACCTCATCTTAATTGTTTCTACCTACATTGCGACTATATGTAACTTAACCTTCTGGCGTGAATTATTGCTGAGACTGGATATATCGACAATAGAAGGCCTTGCCTACCTGTTTACATCCTTTTTTGTCATTCTCTTTTTGACCAATTGCCTACTATTAATATTCAGTCACAAAACTCTGATAAAACCAGTCCTTATCTCTGCCCTATTGTTCTCCACGACCATAAGTTATTTTAATCACGAACTCGGCGTTATTTTCGATAAGGAAATGGTACGCAATATTGTCGAAAACATTAGTGAGCATAATATAAATGAAGCAGAAGATTTACTGTCGTATCCGCTTTTTCTATATGTCTTTATTATCGGCGTTATCCCATCCATACTGATTTCGCTGCTAACAATAAATCACGGTAAGCCACTAAGATCATATATAAATCGCGGAGTGTTTGTGTCAGGTTTGCTTTTGATAGCTGCTTCCACATTTATCATGAACTATAAATATTACACATTCTTTTATCGGCAAAACGAAGATACTCTTGTTTATATTACCCCAATCTATCCGCTTGTTGCTGTAAAAAAATATGTCAAAAGGCAAATTAAAAACAATTATGTTTTCAAGGAAATCGGCGGCGATGCTTTCCAGAAAAAAAATAACACAAGAAAAACAGTTGGCATTATGGTTGTCGGTGAAACGGCTCGTGCTGATCGATTCAGTTTGAATGGTTATAAGAGACAAACAAATCCGATGCTATCTAAAAATAAGAACATTATTAATTTTACAAATGTGCATTCTTGCGGAACATCAACCGCCTATTCCGTACCATGTATGTTTTCATTTTTAGATCAGAATGATTACTCGCCTGAAAAAGCGCAACAATCATCGAATGTGCTAGATGTATTGGAAAAATCAAATGTGGAAGTAACTTGGGGGGAAAATAATTCCAGTTGCAAAGGTGTTTGTAAACGTATCGTTGAGGTAAATTTAATAAATAATCCTGATACAAATTCAAGCAATGAAAATTACGACCATAATTATGATGAAATAATGCTCGAAGATTTTAATAGAGTTATAAATAGCACGGACGAAGATGTTTTGTTTGTATTACATTCAATGGGGTCGCATGGACCAAAATATCATAATCGTTATCCCGACTCAGCTTCTGTATTCAAACCCTACTGCAAAAAAGCCTCGCCACAGGAATGTAACGAAGAAGAAATTAATAATGCATACGATAATACTATCGTTTACACAGATTATTTTTTAAGCTTGGTAATAAGTTATCTCGAAAAACATGAGAGAGATTATGATTCTTTCATGATGTATGCATCGGATCACGGTGAGTCTTTAGGTGAGAACGGGATATACTTACATGGTATTCCCTACTTTATTGCGCCGGAAGCACAAACGCATATCCCTTTACTTTTGTGGTTATCTGATAACTATATAATGGATAACAACCTGAATCTAAAACATCTTAAACTACAATCTAATAATGAATATACACATGACAATCTGGTGCATACGCTTCTAGGACTTTTTGCTATTCAGACAAAATTATATAATCAGAAACTGGATATAATTCATCCTGCGCAAAAATCAAAAGATCTGTTTTTCAAAACAGCAATGAAAACTGAAACACCGACTGATGAATCAGTTGTTGTACAATAAAAAAGGAGTAAATTCACATGAATAAAGTTGCGCAGATTACATTTTATTTCTGGGTTATGAAAATATGCGCCACTACTATCGGAGAAACAGCTGGCGACCTTTTATCTATGACGATGAATGTCGGTTATGCCATGAGTTCGTTGATTCTACTTGGCTTGTTTTTAATATCACTTGTAAGTCAACTTAGATCTACAAAGTTCCATCCCACACTTTATTGGACTGTCATACTTGCAACAAGTACTGCCGGCACGACAATGTCTGACTTTATGGACAGAACTCTTGAACTCGGTTATGCAAATGGTTCCTTGATCCTGGCGACTGGCTTAATTATCGTATTGTCAGTCTGGCGTATTAGTGAAAAATCCTTGTCTGTAAATAATATTCAAACAACAAAAGCTGAGTTATTTTATTGGGCCGCCATTCTTGTTTCAAATACGTTGGGGACAGCATTGGGCGATTTTCTAGCTGATGATTCTGGTTTAGGGTTTTTAGGTGGCGCAGTACTCATTGGCAGTTTAATCGGACTCGTTGTTATTGCTTATTATTTTAGCCATATTAATCGAATCATTTTATTCTGGATCGCATTTGTTCTTACGCGTCCGTTTGGAGCTACTTTTGGAGACTTACTTACCAAACCTATTGAACATGGTGGGCTAAATTTTGGTACGATTGGATCCTCTCTGGTTCTTTTTTCATTACTTGTTATATTCATAGTACATTCGAGCATAAAAGAAAGACGTATAAAATCTTTTCTATAAAAAGCTTATAAAGCAACAACACCAAACAGTCTACCAACAGCAGCTGTTATTGCCATAGCCAACGCACCCCAAAAAGTTACTCTGATAACACCGGATATTGCTGGTGCGCCACCTACTCGTGCTGCAACACCACCCAGTACGGCTAAAAAGATCAAAGACAGACCTGCAACGACAGGTATTATTTTAGAATGAGGAGAAACAAAAACAGCTAATAAAGGTAATGCCGCGCCAACAGTGAATGTTAATGCCGATGAAAATGCTGCCTGAATAGGTTTCGCCATTGATTGTTCAACAATACCGATTTCATCTCTTGCATGCGCTTCCAGAGCACCATGCTTTGTTAATTGTTCCGCCACTTGTTTTGCCAAACTCGAATCGAGTCCCCTTTTTCATATATATCTGCTAGCTCATTTAATTCAAATTCCGGGTCATCTTTCAAAGATTTTTTTTCTAATTCTAAATCGGCGTTTTCCGTATCTGCCTGAGAACTTACAGAGACATATTCTCCGGCAGCCATAGACATCGCGCCTGCAACTAATCCTGCAAGTCCGGCAAGGATAATATCGGGTTGTGAAGCGTTTGCAGCTGCAACGCCAATAATAAGACTTGCTGTTGAAACAATGCCATCATTTGCACCGAGCACAGATGCGCGTAACCAGCCTATTCGATGTGATCTATGAACTTAATGATGAGTCATATGCTTACCTTGATATTTAAAAGATGAAATGATTTATATTCAAAATCAGTCCTTATTCAAAGGTAACGCCAATTCCTCCAGAAAGAAAGCTGCTAAATCATGCCTGCCTGTCAATTCAGCTTTTTTGTATATAGAACGTGCTTGTTGTCTGGCGGTAGCTTCACTAACGCCACGAATATAGGCAACTTCTTTATGACTTAAACCTTTCAATAAAAATAAGCCAATTTCTTTTTCTGATGGCGACAACGCCCATCGCTCAAATTGTTTATTAATTGAAACACCTAAACCTTGCAATAAGGCCTGCGTTTCGTTTCTCCACTCGATGGCTTCTTCCCTGTTTCGTTGTAATTCCAGTGTCATCTCTTTTAGCAAGAGACGAGATTGTTTTGCTTCTTTAAGTAAGCGCAATGACACAGCAGCAGCACCGAAAATAGCAAGGATTAATACAACTCCCTCTACAGCGATATGGATAAAATCGGTTCCCTCACTTACATCGGCAGCAATATCGACCGCAGCCAGTAAGCCTATAAACACAAAAGCAGCAAGCAAGATCAATCGAAAACGACTTCCAAATAATAATTCATCGATATCTAACATATTGATTTATCTTTAATTCACAAATGACGGATAGCGTTTTTTAAACATAACATACATATTTGTATAGTAGAAAACTCTAATTTAACGCAATTAAACGACATTGGGGAAAGAGTATGACGGCAAGTTTGCAACGACACAAAGTCTGGGACAGAACAACAAGGCTGTTTCATTGGATAAATGCCGCATCCGTATTGTCGCTTATTGTTATTGGCATACTTATTTTAAATACCAAGTCTTTTGGAATAACAGATGACGCAAAAATATTATTAAAAACTATCCATGTTTATTTCGGCTATGTTTTTGCAATTAATCTGGTGTGGCGTTTGATTTGGGCTTTTATTGGCAGTTACTACGCACGCTGGCAGCAAATCCTGCCAATGGGAAAAAATTATATTCATTCACTAAAAAGCTACATTTGCAGTTTACGTTCAGGGGATCGTCAGCAATATCTTGGTCATAATCCAGCAGGCAGATTAATTATCTGCCTGTTTTTTCTATTATTAAGTACGCAAGCTATTACCGGACTCGTTCTTGCTGGTACCGATCTGTATTTTCCTCCTTTCGGTAATCAGATCGCTGAATGGGTAACCGAAGGCGATGAAACACGACTGAAAGAACTAAAACCCGGCGATAAGACTTACGTCGTGGACACCGCTTATAAAGAAATGCGTTCATTTAGAGAACCCTTTATTGAAATTCATGAGATCGGATTCTACACATTACTTATCCTGGTTTTGATTCATATCATTGGTGTGATTGTTACCGAGCTGAAAGAAAGAAATGGACTTGTCTCTGCAATGATCACTGGTGAAAAGGTACTGGATGATGAGCCGCAAGACAAAAAAGAATAACTAAGATTACTGTTTAGTCTGCAGAAAATTTTTATTTTCTACATCTATAAATACTCTTGATAAGCCCTTGAAAAAGATTAGCATCTTTAATCTTCCAAATTTATTTTATAGATATAGCCGGAATTCTAATCTAGCCTCGCAGCTTTAGTGTCGATACTTTCAATCATTTGATATAGTAGAAGACACTAGTGTTCATATAACAATGGCACTCTAATTAGAGGTTATCAATGGAGTTCAAAGACTATTATAAAATCCTTGGTATTGAACCTGACTCTGATCTCAAGGTAATTAAAACAGCCTATCGTAAACTTGCCCGTAAATATCATCCTGATGTTAGCGTCGAGAAAGATGCAGAAAACAAATTTAAAGATATAGCTGAAGCCTATGCTGCACTGAAAGATCCTGAAAAACGAGCCGAATACGATGAATTAAGAAAATACGGTCAACATGGTCAACGCTTTGAACCACCTCCTGATTGGCAGCCATCGGGAAATCATAATGGTGATTTCTCGGATTTCTTTGAATCAATTTTTGGCGCAGGCGGTCCAAGAACCAGATCAGGAGGCCAACAACAACATCGTGAAACACAGTTTAGTTTTCGTGGCCAGGATATTGAAACGGAATTGCCTGTCTTTCTAGAAGAAACACTTTCAGACAAACAAAAATCGATTTCTTATCATCTTCCTCATTATGATAGTGAAGGGCGCAGATTAGCTGATGTAAAGAAAACCTTAAACATAAAAATACCAAAAGGAGTTACAGAAGGCGAACGTATTCGTTTAAAAGGGCAAGGCGGACCAGGTATTGGCAACGGACCAAACGGCGATCTTTATTTACATATACGTCTGGTTCCACATCCACTCTATGACGTTGAGGGACATAATTTAATTATCACTGTTCCGATTGCTCCCTGGGAAGCAGTACTTGGAACCAAGTTTGAAGTCCCTACTCTTACGGGAAATATCAACTTAACATTACCACCCAATAGTCAAACAGGTAAACGTCTACGTGTAAAAGGTAAAGGTTTAATCAGTAAAACTGGGGTCGGTGATTTATATGCGATAATTAAAATAGTAATCCCTGAACAATCTGATGATGAAACCAATCAGCAGTGGGAAGCTTTATCGCAAAAGACCAAATTTAATCCACGTAGCGAATGGAGTAAATCATGATAGAGACAAGTATAACTGTAGAATTAACGCTAGAAGAAGTCTGTGAAATAGCGAAACTACCATCTGAAGTTCTGATCACAATTGTTGAAGAAGGAATAATCGAGCCTAAGGGGTCCTCACCTGAAGAATGGTTTTTTGATATCTATATGCTAAACATTGCTAAACGCGCTTTCCGATTGCATCGCGATTTTGATATCGAATGGACAGGTATTCCTCTATATCTTGATATGATTGAAGAATTAGAAAAACTGAGAGCTGAAAATAAATTATTAAAAAATCGTCTTGATCGATTTTTATCCGAATAAGGAATCTTTAATTCATGACGAATGATTTATATGTTGATATTGAAGATGTTTCTTTTGCCTACGGCAAAAAAAATATTTTAAACAATATCAATATGCGTGTCCCTAAAGGCAAAATAATTGCCATTATGGGAGGCAGTGGTTGTGGCAAAACAACATTATTGCGTCTTATCAGTGGTCAAATAAAACCTGTTAAAGGCAGTGTGATTGTCGATGGACAATCTGTGCCATCTTTGAATACCCAACAACTTTATCAATTACGTCGGAACATGGGCATGTTATTCCAGCATGGCGCTCTTTTTACTGATCTTTCTGTTTATGAAAATGTCGCTTATCAAATGCGTGAACACACTGATTTACCGGAAGAGATGATTCGCGATCTAGTGTTAATGAAATTACATGCTGTTGGTTTACATGGCGCGCGCGAACTAATGACACCCGAATTGTCTGGAGGTATGGCCAGACGTGTTGCGCTTGCACGCGCTATCGCGCTGGATCCTTCTCTCATTTTATACGATGAACCGTTTGCCGGACTTGACCCGATCTCACTGGGCGTCATTGGTCAATTAATAAAAAAATCAAATGATGCGCTTGGTGCAACATCGATCATGGTTACACATGATGTAAAAGAATCACTCAAGATTGTTGATTACGTCTATTTCATTTCCAGCGGAACTGTTATTGCAGAGGGAACTCCCGAAGAAATTTATCAATCAGACATGCCCTATGTAAAACAATTTATTAATGGTAACCCACAAGGCCCCGTACCTTTTCATTATCCTGCAAATGATTATATTGAAACATTATTTGAAGGTATTTAATGAAACTACTTTCGGAAACAATTACTTCTTTAGGACACTCAGTCATTGAAAAGCTTTGGCAACTGGGTTTTTGTGCGCATTTCTTTCTTTCTATTTTACTGAATTCAGGTATTTGCCTTCGCCGACCATTATTAGTGGTCAAAGAAATGTATTTTATTGGTGTCCAATCATTAATTATTATTTTGTTCTCCGGACTCTTTGTGGGCCTGGTTCTTGGGCTACAGATGTACAACACTCTGGAACGATTTGGTTCAGGCGAATCAGTCGGGGCAGTTGTCGCATTAGCATTAGTGCGTGAACTTGGTCCGGTACTAACTGCCTTGTTATTTGCGGGTCGAGCTGGTTCAGCTGTGACTGCGGAAATCGGTTTAATGAAAACCACTGAACAATTAGCAGCTTTAGAAATGATGGCGATAAGTCCTATTGCCAGAATAATAGCACCACGTTTTTGGGCGGGTTTCTTTTCATTACCGTTACTTACTTCAATGTTTAATATGATCGGTATTTATGGCGCATACATTATTGCTGTCAATCTTCTTGGTATAGACCCAGGTATTTTTTGGCCACAAATGCAAGATGCTGTTGATTTTAGAGAAGACGTGTTAAATGGCATTATAAAAAGTATTGTCTTCGCTATGACTGTTATATTAATTGCCGTATTTGAAGGCTACACATCAAAACCAACTGCTGAAGGTGTTTCCAGAGCGACTACACTTACCGTAGTGAATTCTTCTTTGGCCGTACTTGGATTAGATTTTATTTTAACCGCATTTATGTTTTAGGTGATTTTATGGAAAGACGACTAATCGATTTTTGGGTAGGTATATTCGTCGCAATGGGTATTGCGGCAACTGCCTTTATTTCCTTAAATGTAGCAAATCTTACTACATCAACCAGTGGCCCAACATATGAGGTTATTGCCGAGTTTGAAAACATTGGTGGTTTAAAGGTAAAAGCACCAGTAAAAAACTCAGGCGTAATTGTCGGGCGTGTTAAGGAAATCTATCTTGATACAGGCAAAAACATGGCAGCAGCTAAACTTGAAATAGAACAAGCTTATCATCTCAGCATTGATGCTTCTGCCAGTATTTATACCTCTGGATTACTTGGTGAACAATATGTAAGCCTGCAAGATGGATATGAGTCAGAAAAATTAAAATCCGGTGATACTATTTTTCTTACGTCATCTGCAATAGTCCTTGAGAAACTTATTGGCGAATACATGTTTAATAAAGCTAACGAAGGTGTTGGAAAATAATAATGTCAGGTTCAAACCAATTTGAATGCTTGAATAATGTTTTAGTTCTTAAAGGAAAGGTAAACCTCTATACCGCTAATGCACTACTTTCAGAATTTCAGAAATTATTTATAACCGATATAAATGAAATAGATTGTAGTCAAATAGAAGAAGCTGATTCTGCTACAATTAGTTTTCTTATCGCCTGTTTACGTTATGCAAAGAGACAAAACAAAGAATTGAATATAAAGGGTATGAAAGAACGACTTTTAAAACTTGCTCCACTCTATGGTGTTGAGCAATTACTTGCAAAACATTCTACTTCTTAACTTTTAAATTAACGCTATGGCTAAGAATATTTTAGGAACGGATTTGGAAGATTGTTGTCTTGATCTGGAAACGGGTTTTTTTCGTGATGGTAGTTGTGATACTTGCGATGAAGATCTGGGTATGCATACGGTTTGCGCCCAGATGACAAAAGAGTTTTTAGATTTTTCAAAACAGAGTGGTAATGATTTATCAACCCCAAGAGAAGAGATTGATTTCCCTGGCCTTAAACCGGGAGATCGTTGGTGTATTTGTTTGCCGCGATGGATAGAAGCATTGGAAGCCGGCGTTGCGCCTAAAATTTTACCGCGTTCAACACATGAATCAGCTCTTGAACATGTCCCTCTTGAAGTACTGGAAAAATATACCATCATGGATGGATAAATAGTTATGTTAAAAATAACCCTGATTACGGCTTTGGCCGCTATCTTATCTATAGGTCTACACTTTACAGCTTTGTTGTTAACAACAAAGATACTGGCAAAGTTTCATGGTATACATCCAGTCTCTATTGTCTTTTCATTATTACTCGCTGTTGTTGCCCATCTGTTGGAAATATTAATCTTCGCAATTGCATTAGAGTTCATGCTTTTACATGACATGATACGATTTTCGATAAACGCTCCTGATTTTTTTGATATTTTTTATTTTTCCGGCACAACTTATACCACCGTCGGTTATGGTGATATCGTACTGATCGGCTCAGGTCGTATTATAGCTGTTGTTGAGTCATTAATGGGGCTAGTGTTGATTGCATGGACAGCATCGTTTACCTATTATGAAATGAACCGTAAGTGGACTAGAAATACTTAAATTTATTTATCACACTGGAGATAACAATGGCAGAAGAAAATAACGGCAGCATCGTCATGGGCATGATTTGGATGTTCGTCATATCTCTTCTTTTATTCTGGCTACCGGGCATAGGTTCTCTCATTGCCGGTATTGTCGGCGGCAAACAAGCAGGCGGTGTTTTTGCCGGCATTTTAGCTGCGCTACTTCCGGGAATTGTTGTCGCAATAGCCTTGTTTTTTGCCGGAACGATGCTAACTGCTTTACCTGTTATCGGTGCCGTACTCGCTGGCAGCGGTCTATTACTATATGTATTTTATATCCCGCCCCTATTAGTCGGCGCACTAATCGGCGGATTACTTGCCTGATTCTGATTTGATTTGGATCAATGCCTTATTAAAATTAACTGCTACTATTTAAAAAATATCATTAATTTAAAAGGGAAAATGTATGTTCGAAATTGCAGAATTGGGACACACTCTAAGTAAAGAGAAATATAAAAAACGTGTCCCTGAACTCAGAACTCAACTACTTGAAGTTCAAAACAAATTAGCCGACAGCAATTTTCCCGTCTTAATCTTGATCTCCGGTGTTGATGGTGGTGGTAAAGGCGACATCATCAACTTATTAAACGAGTGGATGGATCCGAGAGGTATTCAAACACACGCTTTTGATGTTCCAAGTGAAGATGAAAAAAAACGTCCTTCTTATTGGCGTTACTGGATGGCATTGCCTGCAACAGGTCAAATAGGCATCTTTGTCGGCTCATGGTATAGCAATCCTATTTCGCAGTTCATCACTAAAAAAATTGATAGTGCTGACCTAGATTCACAGTTATTACATGTTAATAACATTGAACGTGAATTAGTTGATGACGGCATGCTAATCATCAAGTGTTGGATACACATGAGTAAAGCTCAACAGAAAGAAAAATTAAAATCTTATAAGAAAGATCCTGATAAAAAATGGCGTGTAACTAAAAAAGACCTTAAGCATTTAAAACTCTACGATAAATTTGCCAGTATTGCCGAACGTGTTATTCGTGAAACTAGTACGGGACATAGTCCCTGGCTAATTGTTGATGGTTCAGATATCAAACATAGTGGTATTACTGTTGGCGAACATATTCTTAATCGCATTAATGCTCATATAAAACTGCGCAGTATAAAAACACCAGTAAAAATTAATAAAGAAAAAGTCGACGTTGTTGAAAAAGAAATGAGCTTGCTTGGTTCACTTGATATAAGTCAGCAATACAGCAAAAAAGAATATAACGAGAAACTGGAAAAATATCAGGGCAAACTAAATTTACTTGCACGCGAAGCAAGGTTGAAAGGAATTTCTTCAACGCTTGTGTTTGAAGGTTGGGATGCTGGCGGTAAAGGTGGTGCGATAAGACGAATTACGCATGCGTTAGATGCCAGACAATACCGAGTCATACCTATTGCTGCACCGACAGACGAAGAAAAAGCACATCATTATTTATGGCGTTTCTGGCGACACGTACCTAAAGCCGGACAAATCACAATTTATGATCGTAGTTGGTACGGTCGCGTATTAGTAGAACGAGTCGAAGATTTTGCATCGAAAGAAGAATGGCTAAGGTCATACACAGAGATTAACGATTTTGAGGAAGAACTCTCAGATGCAGGAGTTCTTGTTGTCAAATACTGGCTGCATATCAGCAAAGAAGAACAAGAGCGTCGTTTTAAAGAACGCGAACAAATCAGCTACAAGAAACACAAAATTACGGAAGAAGATTATCGAAATCGTAAAATGTGGGATCAATATGAAGATGCTGTCGACGATATGGTAACTCGTACCAGTACAGAGTATGCGCCCTGGCATCTGGTTGAAGCTAATGACAAACGTTTTGCGCGGATAAAAGTATTAAAAACCTACTGCGATGCATTAGAAAAGAAGCTGAACTAAAATTATTTTTAATTCTCGCAATTCTTTAACATTCCCACTTTATAATTCGCTTTACGCTGGAATTAGCTAAATAATGGCCTTTTACCTTTAAAAACCACAATATATGGTGTTTTTTAAGGCGTTTTTCCACTACAATTTGTACAACTTTACAAAACAGCGATTTTGTCATAAACCATAATTGCAACAACTACTTAGAAAATAATCTCGGATTAATAGAGGACTGATTTTTAATGACTCGTTTTCTGTCAATCGCCCTACTTTCGTTTTGCTTCACCTTTTCTGCGCAAGCAGATATTTACAGTGCCAGCAACGCGCTATCACGAGGCGATTACGAAACTGCCGTAGCGGAATTTACCAAACTCGCGGAAAAAGGCGATGCCAGTGCTCAAGCCAACCTCGGCTATATGTATTATGCCGGTGAAGGTGTCCCTCAAGACTACGAAAAAGCCGTTTATTGGTATAGAAAAGCGGCAACTCAGGGAAATAAAGATGCGCAATACAATCTTGCCGTTTCCTATGCATTTGGTGAAGGTGCTAAACAGGACTTAACCGAAGCGGCTATCTGGTATCGCCGCGCAGGTGAACAAGGTCATGTTGTTTCACAGTATAGTCTTGGTATTTCATACGCTTATGGTGAGGGTGTACCTCAAGATCAAAAAGAAGCGTCTCGCTGGTTTAAGAAAGCCGCAGATCAAGGTTATGCCCGAGCACAGGTTCAATTAGGAAGTATGTATCACACTGGTGAAGGTGTTGAGCAAGATTATCTGGAAGCGTCTCGTTGGTATCGTCTGGCAGCAGATCGCGGCGATGCAACAGCGCAATACAATCTCGGCACGATGTATCGTTCGGGTAAAGGCGTAGAACAAAACTATGCACAGGCAAAACGTTGGTTCAGACAAGCTGCTGATCAAGGATATGCTGCAGCGGTAAATGAGCTTGCTAGTCTAGAACGTTCTGCTGCTGCAAATGTTGCAACACGAACGATTCAGGCAAAACCGGAAATACCGATAGTTAAAGAAGCCCTCCCTGAACCTGCTCTCGTTAAAGAAGCTGAACCTATTGCTGAAATAAAAGCAAAGCCTGTTGAAGAAAAAGTTGCTGTTCAAAAAGCAGTACCTAAGGAAGTCGTACAGACAACAACTCCTGAAATTACTACTGAAAAGAAGCCGCTCTTTAGTGTAGAAAAAGAAGGCTTATTGTCACTTGATGACGCTGACCTTGATATTGCTGAGCCTAAACCTAAGGTAGCTGTTGAAGCGAAAGTTGAAGAGAAAGTTGTCGCACAAACACCAGAATCTGAAAAAGTTATATCGGCTGAAACCATTGTAGAGGAGCCTAAGGTTACAAAAGTCGTTGAAGCTGATGATTCATCCGCTATTCGTAACGCATTAGGTATGCCCGCAGCAAAAGAAACTGATGTTACTAATGACGAAACAAAATCATCCGCTGGTTTCTTCGATAAGCTGTTTGCCAAAAAAGAAAGTACTCAACCTGACACAACAGTAACAAAAGAAGTTGCTGAACCAATTAAGGAAGATCCTGTAGTAAAAGCTAAACCTAAAGTTAAAAAAGAAGTTGTTATCACACCAAGAGTTTATCCGGAAGATGTAAAAGCGACTGAGCTTGCTGCTGTTCAAGAAACAAAACCCGATGAAACAGTTGAAACTATCGTTGAACAAGAAACAGAAAAAACAGCATCAGAAGAAGCTAAGCCTTCCGGCGGTTTTTTAGATAAGTTATTTGGCAAAAAAGAAAGTTCAGAACCTGATAATAAAATTACAGAAGAAATTACAAAAGTAGTTGAAGAAGAACCTGTTATAGAAGTTAAAGAAAAAATTACTCCTGCGCCTGCCGTTAAAAAAGAAGTCGCTGTTACACCAAGAGTTTATCCAGAAGATATAAAAGTCGCTGTAAGTGAACCAGATGACAATGTAATTAACAAAGCGCTGGGCTTGCCTTCATCCGCAGCTAGTGAAGAAACAAAATCTTCAGGTAGTTTCTTCGACAAATTATTTTCAACTAAAGAAACTTCAGAACCTGATGTCACAGCGACAGAAGATATTGCTAAAGTAGTGGAAGAAGAACCTGTTATAGAAGTTCAAGAGGAAATTATTCCTGAACCTGAGATAGAAGAAAAGCCTGTAGAACAAGGAAACTCTTGGGGAAAAACAGCAAGCGAAATAGCAAAAGAAACTGAAGAAAAAGAAAAGTCTTCTGGCGGTTTATTTTCTGCTATTGGTGGTTTCTTTTCAGGCAAAGATAAAACTGAAAGTGGCGATGTATTAATAGCAAAAGTAGAAGAGCCTGCTCCTGTAGTTGAAGAAATCGAACTTGCTCAAGAAACTGAAACAGATTTAAGTCAATACAGTGTTCAGGCAGGTCGACGCGCTTTAACGAATAATGATTATGATGAAGCCTTAAAACAATTCAAGCCTTTAGCAGAAGCTGGTGACAGTGAAGCACAATCACATCTTGGTTCACTTTATTATGTTGGTAAAGGTGTTACAAAAGATTTAAACCAGGCATACAACTTGTATAAAAAATCTGCTGACCAAGGAAACGTAGATGCGCAATATAGTGTTGGCAATATGTTTTTACTCGGAGAAGGCGTAGAACAAAATAATGTAAACGCAGCTAAATAGTACACCTTGGCGAGCGAACAAGGACATGTGGCTGCTAAAAATAATCTTAAGAGCCTTGAAAAACTTGAAGCCTTAAATCGCGAAAACCAGTTAAAGCTGGATGCAATGGCAGCAGAGCAAAAAGCAAAAGAAAACTCCGTTCCTGAAGTTGCAAAAGAGCCAGAAGAAATTATTACTTTGGATGAACAAACTAATGAGCCGGATTCTGAAACTACTGTGACGGAAGAAAAAACTGGTTTACTTGGTTTGTTAGGCGGTTTATTTGAAAGCAAGCCTCCTGAAAATAAAACAACTGAAGAAGTTGAAAATAATATCAATGAAGTATCATCTGAAGCGGTTAATAACGTCGAGGTTGTTGAACGTGAACCAGCAATAACAGAACTCAATCCTGCTGTAGAGGAAACAGTTCCGAATCAGACGAATAGATCATCAGAAACTGAACAATCAAACAATATAGCAGCAGTCGATGACTCTACATCCACAACGTCTGAGTCACCTGGTTTCTTTAAAAATTTATTTGGAAGCAATGATGTAGAAAAAACAAGTGAAGTAGATAGCATTGATCTTGATGTAGCAGAAGCAATAGAAATTATTGATACCGAAGCTGTTGAGCCTAAAGAAGTTATTATCGTTGAAACTGAAGTTGTAAAAATCGAAGAAGTAACTAATGAAGCAGATGTCACTTTAGCAGAAACAACCGACGACATAGACAGCACAGAAGAAGCCGGTGGTTTATTTGGCTTTCTTGGCAACGTTTTTTCTTCTGACAAGAAAAACGAAACCAATGATAGCGAAGCAGAAACCCCTGAAGAAATTGCCATGCTTGAAACGGAAGCTGAGCAAACAACAAGTAATATTGATGAAGCAGTAGTTGAAGAAGTAACAGCAAAAACAGAAGTGGAACGATTACGCCCGCTGGCAACACAAGGCGACCAAGATGCTCAATATAGACTTGGCGCACTTTATTATTCTGGCAGTGACGTTAAACAGGATTACTCTCAAGCGGCACTCTGGTATCGACGCGCAGCAGAACAAGGTAACGTTGATGCTCAGTTTAGTTTGGGAAACATGTTTTTAATGGGTGAAGGCATAGGACAAGATGATAATCAAGCTGCGCATTGGTATGAGCTGGCAGCCGAACAAGGTCATAGTTCAGCAAAACATAATCTTGAAAGCCTTAAAAATATTCAGGCAAGTAGTCCACAAATTGAAACGGAATCAACTGCTAATAAAGGTCAGTTAATCAGTCTCGATGATCAAGCTTCTCAAACAACAAGCGAAGATACGACAGGTAAAGCAGAATACGAGCAAGGATTAGCCCATGCCTTTGGTGATGGCGTACCTCAAAATGATCGAACGGCTTTTAATCTATTTTATGAAGCGGCTGAAAAAGGTTATGTTTTGGCACAATACAAACTCGGCGTTGCTTTTGCTTATGGTGAAGGCGTTCGACAAGATCCGAAAAAAGCGGTGGAATGGTATCGTAAAGCTGCTGAACAAGGTCATACCATTGCTCAAAGAAATTTAGCAACCATGTATCTTGATGGCAAAGGCGTTGAGCAAAGCAAAGTTCAAGCGCTTGCCTGGTATCAAGTTGTGGCTAATGCAGGCAATGCAATGGATTTACGCCGTCGCGATATGCTTAAAAAAGAACTGACTGATGTAGAGCTTTCAGAATCTCAGCAACTGGCAGAACAAATATCCAACCGCATAACAAACCCTTCTTTGTAATCGTTAACGACTAATAGCTTGTATACTCGTGCCAGTCTTGTTGTTTTCTGGCATCATAAGTCTGATGAACAATCCGAATATAGAAAACATCATTGAAATTGAAGGTTTAAATACCTGGTACGGTGATAAACAAATATTGTCAGATATTTCATTGAATGTTGTGCATAAAGAAATCATGGTCATTATGGGACACAGTGGTTCTGGCAAAAGCACACTATTAAGACATATGATTGGTTTAAACAAACCCGCATCAGGTTCAATCAAGTTATTAGATCAAGAAATCACCAGTCTTGATCGCAAGGAACTACATAAATTAAGAAGACGTATCGGTGTTGCTTTTCAAAATGGCGCTTTGTTCAGTTCGATGTCGCTACAAGAAAATGTAGAATTGCCTTTACGTGAACATACAAAACTCGATGAAAATACCATCCGCATCATGTCTCGTCTTAAACTTGAGTTGATGAATTTAAGTGATAGCGAATCATTAATGCCGGCTGAACTCTCTGGCGGCATGTTAAAACGAGCAGGTTTAGCAAGAGCTGTTGTTATGGATCCGGATGTTCTGTTTTTTGATGAGCCTACAGCAGGGCTTGATCCGGTTACTTCTGCTGAATTAGATGATTTGATTTTGCAATTACGTGATGCATTGAATATGACGATTGTTGTTGTAACACATGATCTTGATAGTGCGTTCAAAATTGCAGATAGAATTACCGTGCTTGATAATGGTCGTCAAATCATTACCGGCAGTAAAGAAATGATTAGAAACTTTCCTGACCCAAGAATCGTCAATATGCTTGAACGTAAAGCTATGGATGAGCTGGTCGATGCAGATGATTATTTAGATAAACTGACACGAAAATAAGCAGAATGAATACTTATAAAATAAAATCTTTATCTGTTATAGAAAATCAGTTAATCCGTCTCGGTATTGCAGGATTATTTCTACTCGAAACATTCCGTACAATCATATTGCCACCCTATTCTTTAAAACCATTAATAAAACAAATTGCCTTTATCGGAGCTCGATCAATGTTAGTTATCATTGTTGCAGGTTTATTTGTCGGCATGGTGATAGCTCTACAATTTTATGACACTTTACTTCGTTTCGGTTCTATCAGTTTATTAGGCTCGGCTGTGGGTTTGAGCTTAATACGTGAACTTGGTCCAGTGATAACAGCATTGATGGTTATAGGTCGCGCTGGTTCAGCTATGTGTGCTGAAATCGGGATTATGCGAGTGGACAATCAAATTGATGCATTGGAATGTATGGCGATTGATCCTTATCGTTATTTGTTTTCACCACGAATTCTCGCCGGTATTATTTGCGTCCCTATATTAACTGCCATCTTTATTCTGGTTGGAATATTTGGCGGCTATTTTGTCGGCGTTATTTTATTCGGCGTTAGCCCGGGTTCTTTTTTCCAAGGCATGTCAGACACAATATTAAATAGAGATATCTTGATGTGCTTTTCAAAATCCATTGTCTTTGGTTTACTAATTGTCTGGATTGCTTGCGATAAAGGCTTTAACCTGCATTTAGATAAACACGGCGCCTACGGTTCAGAAGGTGTCAGCCGCATAACAAC
This sequence comes from Gammaproteobacteria bacterium, assembly GCA_041689615.1. GTDB lineage: Bacteria > Pseudomonadota > Gammaproteobacteria > Eutrophobiales > Eutrophobiaceae > UBA7359. Next base: position 175,157 of record JBDNFW010000033.1, read on the forward strand.
CGAATCCGTTGTCATCTCTTCGATGGCAATTCTTTTTAGTGATTATTTACTCAGTGCCTTGATACTATAAACTACAATTATGAATAATAAACAACATACAGAACTACTGGTCGGTATCTTCATGCTTGCCGGCATTATTGCTATTACCTTTTTGGCGTTGCGCATGGGTGATATCGGCTTATTTAATAACGACGAATACGTCATACAAGCTAAATTCACTTCTGCATCAGGTTTAAGAGAAGGCGCTTATGTCGAAATAGCAGGCGTGACTGTCGGCAAAGTCAAAAATATCGAATTTGACCCAGAGAGTTATCTAGCTGTGGTAAGCATTAGCTTGCCAAAAACAATTAATGTACCTGAAGATTCCATCGCATCAATCAGAACAGCAGGCATCATTGGTGATAAGTTCATTAAAATATCTGCTGGTGGTAGTGATGATTACCTTGAGTCTGGTATGGAAATTATTGAAACAGAACCATCAATCAATTTAGAAGAGTTAATAAGCAAATATATCTTTGAATCAAAAGATTGATTCTAGAATAATAATTAAATTAACCCACTTTTCTAAATAATATATGAGTAAACTTCCAAACTGCAGTAAGTGCGGCTCAGACTACACCTATGAAGATCGAGAAATGTACATCTGTCCTGAATGCGCTTATGAATGGTCAATGGATGAATCTCAAAATTCTGATGAAGATGGACTTCAGGTTAAAGATTCCAATGGCAACCTGTTACAAGATGGAGACTCCATTTCAGTAATTAAAGATTTAAAAGTAAAAGGTTCCTCTTCTGTCGTTAAAGTTGGTAGTAAAGTGAAAAATATTCGCCTTGTTGAGGGTGACCATGATATTGACTGTAAGATTGATGGAATTGGTGCGATGAAGTTGAAATCGGAGTTTGTTAAAAAGATATAAAACCGTTTTTTTATTTATTCATGTAAACCTTTCTGCTATCTGCGCGTTAAACTGAATAACATAAAATTCAGGCACAAATACAACATGAAAAAATCGACACTGATTAACGGTCTAATATTATTTTTATCGTTAATATCTACTGTTCAAGCAGAAGTACAAAAAGACGTCTCCTATTCCAGTGAACTCCATGATCGCAAACAACTGGATATTTATACGCCAGAAAATAATACCCAAAAATTACCGGTACTGATTCATATTCATGGTGGCGGCTGGAAAATCGGAGATAAAAAGATTCAACGTAAACACGCTGAATTTTATTCAAATCGTAATATTATTTTCGTTAATATCAATTATCGATTAACACCAGAAGTTAAGCACCCTGTCCATGCAGAAGATTGCGCTGAAGCCGTTGCCTGGGCATTTCAAAATATTGATAAATTAGGTGGTGATAAAGATCGCGTGTTTATCTCGGGTCATTCGGCTGGCGCTCACCTTGCTGCTTTACTGGGAACAGATGCTTCTTATTTAAGTAAATATAATATTCAGCCTTCGCAATTAGCAGGAGTCATTCCGGTAGACACCGCTAGTTTTGATCTGTTGTCGCCTCGCAATGAGCGTTTTGTAAAAAAACTGGTTGATAATGCCTTTGGTACCGATGTAGCGACATTAAAATCAGCTTCACCTATGCATCATATTAATATGAATCAGGATTATCCTGACTTTCTTATCTTTGCATCAGGCAAACGTGACTCCGCCATTAAGCAGAGTAAAGAATTAAGTCGTCGATTGAATGAAGCGGGAAATAACGCCAAAGCCGTTATCGTTGATGGCTATAACCATCGGGATATGAATTTAGGTATGCGCGAAGAAGATGGACCAATTTCTATCGCAATACTAAATTTTATAAACTAAAGATTAACTGTCTTCCGAAAGTTCTTGCTTGGGTGGCTCTTCTTTTTGCGATGCTTTGTATTTGTTAACCCGGCTTTGGATATCATTTAACAATCCGTCCATTCCGTCATTTTTAACAATAGCAGCAAAAGTACTTCTGTAATTACTTACGAGACTGATGCCTTCAATCACGACATCATAAGCAAACCAGGTTCCGTCATTATTCTTCAGCTTATAGTTTATTGGAATTTCTGTGTTGTCGGTAATTATTAAGGTTTCTACAACGGCCTTTTTACCGCGAATCGTTTCACCAACATATTCTATTTTCTGGTTAGTGTAAGCTTCAATCTTGGTTCGATAGGTATCTTCCAGATATTGGGAAAAGAACACGACAAACTGCTGACGTTCTTCTGGCGTAGCTTTCTTCCAGTTTGTGGCCAAAACACTTTGCGACATACTGCGAAAATCAAAACTATCATTAATAACAATACCAATCTTGTCCCAACGTGTTTCACGATCTATCGATTTGTCTTTTAATACTGTTAGAACCTTGTTAACAGAATCCTTAACTCGGCCTGTTGGACTGGATAAATCTTCAGCAAAAACGGCAACTGAAATGAGTGAAAGAAGAAAGTAGAGAGCGTATTTTTTTATCATTTTTTATATTTACCGCATTCCTTGTTGATGTTTGTATCGTACCTGTTTAATGAGCATATTCCAAAAGTTATGTCATCAAAGTACGACACTATATTTGGTGCTATTAGCTAATCAGTACCACAACATCATCCTTATCGGCTCTTTAATCGCTTAACTTTAATGAGCTATCTTATTGATTTTTAATATATTTAATTTCTAATAGTGTGATTCAATTCACAGATTCTTACAGATTAACCCTCTATTATGGCAACACGGTATATGAGTTGCACATAACAATAATAACGAAACAATATAACAGGAATATTCTTATGAACGTTTACCAATGTTGGTATCTTGGGATGAGAGGCTACTGTTGTCGTAATTACAATTCGAAATGGATGTTCGTACCTGAATTAGGGCAAATAAATAGCCACATCCACAAGCATATCTCGCTAAATGATCTGGTATTTAATAACTCTTTTGCAAAACATTATGAGTTAAAGATTGAGTACCGTTTACAAAAAATGAAATCAAATCCGTTTCATTTTCTGAAAGCATTACTCTTTCCCGAGAAAAAAGCTGGGACTGTCGGCGGTATGCTTTTCGGCGCTATCTAGTCAATCCAATTAAGTTAAAAATAAGGCTGTTGAGTTTAAACTCAACAGCCTTTTTTCGTTCTTAATACTGTATGATTTAACTTGGATTGAACTAACCCGGAAAGAGTGCTCTAAGCTCAAATATGAATAATAAAAAAATAGCCCTCATTATCCTTTTCATTATTGTCATCGCTTTATTTCTGAGCCTTGATCTAGGTCAGTACCTGAATCTGGCTTACGTAAAATCAAAACAAGATGCGATAGATAGTTACTATGCGTTGAACCCAATAAGTACCGGTTTAATATTTTTTATCAGTTATATTCTGGTGACAGGCGTCTCATTACCCGGTGCAGGAATTATGACCTTGGCTGCTGGAGCGATCTTTGGCGTCGTCTGGGGAACCATAATTGTATCTTTTGGATCAGTCATAGGTGCAACCATTGCCTTTTTAGTCGCTCGTTATTTATTCCATGATTATGTTCAAGAAAAATTTGGTAACCATCTAGAACCCATTAATAAAGGGATCAGAAAAGAAGGTGATTTATATTTATTCACCATTCGCTTCGTACCGATATTTCCATTTTTTATAGTTAATAACTTGATGGCACTGACTCCAATCAAGACAATTAATTTTGCACTTGTCAGTCAAATCGGCATGTTGTTACCAACTATTATTTTTGTAAATGCAGGAACACAATTAGCAAAGATAGAATCTCCCGGCGATGTCTTATCACCTGAATTAATATTATCGTTTGCACTATTAGGCATCTTTCCTTTGCTTGCCAAAAAAATTCTGGTTTACGTTAAAAAGAAACAACATAAAAGTCTGGATGTTATCGAAGTAGAAGATGATGCCAACGACAATGCTTGAAAGACCTGAAAAATTTGATCGCAACCTTATTGTTATTGGCGCAGGTTCAGCTGGGCTTGTCTCAGCACTTATTGCAGCGACTGTTAATGCAAAAGTCACATTAATAGAAAAACATAAAATGGGCGGTGATTGTTTAAATACTGGCTGCGTCCCTTCCAAAGCATTAATAAAATCAGCCAAAGTTGCCTCATTAATAAAACGTTCCAGTGAATTTGGTATTCAAGTATCAGAATCAAACATCGACTTCCCTGCTGTAATGGAACGCATTCAATCTATAATTAAAAAAATAGAACCACATGATTCAGTTGAACGATTTGAAAGTTTAGGCGTTGAATGTATTGAAGGTGAAGCAATAATAACTTCACCCTGGTCTGTAAAGATTAATCAAAGAACATTAACCGCAAAAAATATCATTATTGCCACAGGTGCCGGTCCTTTAGTTCCACCAATAAAAGGCATAGAAGATATTGATTATTTAACTTCAGATAATCTTTGGCAGATACGTGAACAACCCAAACGATTATTAATCCTTGGTGGCGGCCCTATTGGTTGCGAATTAAGTCAGGCTTTTGCCAGACTCGGTTCAACTGTAACCCAAGTCGAAATGGCATCACGCATCATGGCACGTGAAGATGAAGATGTTGCAAAATTGATTACTGAAAAATTTATAAGCGAAGGTATTAATGTTCGTACAAATCATAAAGCAAAAGAATTTATTAAAAAAAATAACAAAACCATTTTGATTTGCGAAAATAACGGGCAAGATGTTGAAATTGAATTTGATAGCTTGCTTATTGCTGTTGGTCGAAAGCCAAATACTTCCGGCTTTGGTCTTGAAGAACTCGGTATAGAACTCAATCAACAAGGCACAATTAAAGTAAATGAATATTTGCAATCTTCAATCCCTAGTATCTATGCTTGTGGTGATGTCGCAGGACCTTATCAATTTACTCACACCGCTTCACATCAAGCCTGGTATGCCAGTGTTAATTCTTTATTTGGTCGGTTTAAACGCTTTAAAGCAGATTACAGAGTTATCCCCTGGGCAACCTTCACTGATCCGGAAGTTGCTCGTGTGGGTTTAAATGAACAAGAAGCAAAGCAAAATAATATTTTTTATGAAACCAGTTTTTTCAAACTGGACGAACTCGATAGAGCCTTAACCGAAAATGAAACAGAAGGTTTTATTAAAGTCTTAACCGTTCCTGGTAAAGATAAAATACTGGGGGCAACCATCGTCGGCGATCATGCTGGAGAATTAATTACTGAATATATAACGGCAATGAAAAATAAAACCGGTTTAAATAAACTGCTCGGCACAATTCATATTTACCCTACTCTTTCTGAAGCCAACAAATATGCAGCTGGTGTTTGGAAAAAAGCACACGCTCCTAAACTTCTACTCAAATTAGTTAAAAAGTACCATGAGTGGTCATTGAGTCACTAAATTAATTTAATTAATACCATCGATTTTGACTATCACTACTATAAATATTTTCAAATAGAGTCCTAAGCGCAATTAAGCTATTCTACTGGAAAATCAAAGGAATAAGCTCATGTCCAAATATCAATACGATCTTTTTGTTATCGGTGCCGGTTCTGGTGGCGTCCGCGCTGCACGTATGTCTGCGGGTCTTGGTGCGCGTGTTGCCATAGCTGAAGATCGTTATCTTGGCGGCACTTGTGTCAACGTAGGCTGTGTTCCAAAAAAATTATTCGTCTATGCCTCACATTTTTCTGAAGACTTTGAAAATGCAAAAAGCTTTGGTTGGGACATTGGTCATACTGATTTTGATTGGTCGACCTTGATCAAAAATAAAAATGCAGAAATTAAACGATTGAATGGCGTTTACAAAAAGATTCTCGATAATTCAGGCGCGGAAACAATACACGGTCGTGCAAAAATTGTTGACGAACACACTGTTGAAATTAATGGTGAACACATCACAGCTGAACGACTATTAATTGCGACTGGCGGCTGGCCAAGTGTTCCTGATATCCCCGGTAAAGAGCATATTATTTCTTCTAACGAAGCTTTCTTTTTAGAATCGCTTCCGGAAAAAATCATAATTGTTGGTGGCGGTTATATCGCTGTTGAATTCGCTGGTATTTTTCATGGCTTGGGTGTTAATACAACCTTGCTTTATCGTGGCCCTTTATTCTTACGTGGTTTTGATCAGGACGTGCGCGAAGCATTAGCTAATGAAATGCAAAAGAAAGGTATCAATATAAAGTTTAATTCGAATATCAGTTTGATTGAAAAAATGGATAATGAATTAATCGCGACACTCGAAGATGGCGAACAACTTGAAGCGGGACAAATCATGTATGCCACTGGCCGTAAACCGATGACAGAGAATCTTGGTTTGGAAACGGTTAGTATCGAATTGAATAAAGACAATGCCATTAAGGTCAATGATCAATATCAAACAAATATTCCTTCTATTTATGCTATTGGTGATGTAACCAATCGCGTTAACTTAACGCCAGTTGCTTTGGCCGAAGGTATGGTTTTGGCAAAACGTTTATTTGGCAATGAAGATAAGGATGTGGATTATTCCAATATTCCCACTTGTGTCTTCAGTCAACCAAACATTGGCACCGTTGGTTTAACTGAAGCAGAAGCTCGCGAACAATACGATGATATTGAAATTTATAAATCATCCTTCAAACCAATGAAGTTATCTTTGTCAGATAGCGATGAGAAAACGTTCATGAAGTTGATTGTCGATAAGAAAAGTGACCGTGTTATTGGTGTACACATGCTTGGCCCTGATGCTGGAGAAATAATTCAAGGTATAGGTATTGCAATAAAAGCAGGTGCCACTAAAAAGAGTTTTGATTCAACTATCGGCATTCATCCTACAGCAGCGGAAGAATTTGTCACGATGCGTGATCCGGTAAGTGACTAGAATAAATAAAAAAAGCTGCAACGACTTTTAACATCGTTGCAGCTTTAATGTTTATTAAATAGAACTATGCTGCTTTTTGATTTGCGCCATACTCATTGTCACTAACGCTGTCCATGACAAGAAAGACTAAAAGTACTATCGCCCCAATCAATGGGAGGAAAAGAATCAACTGCCACCAACCACTGCGACCCGTATCATGAAGACGCCTTGCTGCAATACTAATGCTGGGAATAACTGATGCTAAATTGAAAATAGCAGACAACGCCATCGTCCCAATAAGAAATGAATCTATTGCTACTAAAACAAGATAAATAATCATAAAAATTAGTATAAACATCCAGTATTGCGTTCGAGTTGCACGACCGGAAAAGTCTGCATATTTCTTATATGCATCAGTAAAATATTCCATTGTTATTTTCCCCTGGTTTTTTAATAAAATAACACTGCTCTCCCATGAGAGTCTAACAGCGATTAAGTAGTTATGGGAGTGCTTGGCTAACAATTGCCAGCCACGGTTGCTGTTCTCGTGGCTTATTATCAGGGCGATAGTAGTGATGAATTATATTAAAACCGGCTTTTTCTAAATAAGCTGAGCTGCTTTCAATCTCCATATAATGCCCATAGCGCTGCCCCTGCCAGCCTTCGGTATTTCCTCTTGGATTCGATGAAAATAAAATTCCGCCGCTTCGTAATGCTCTATGTAATTGTTTTAATACACGGGGAAGTTCCTGACTGGGAATATGAAATAGTGAGGCATTAGCAAAAATGCCATCGAAACTATTCTCATCTAATTCAAGATTAAGAAACTGTTGGTGCAATGCAGCACAACCGTTATGTTTCTCGGTCATTTCACAAAATGCTTTGCTACCATCAAGTCCGACAGGATTATGGCCTAGTGATTTAAAGGTATAAACATCACGACCAGGACCACAACCAAAATCAAGAATATCTAAAGGCTTATCATCAGGAAGTGCTTGTAAAAAAGCTTCAATGTTTTGACTAACATCATGGTCTCGTGTGCCTAACCAAAAAGATTCGGCATTATTTTCATAATGCGAAAGAGTCACTTTTTCTATTTCATCTAGATCAATCGGATTATTTTTTATCGACATACTTTATGGATATAAAACAACATCAATCATCTTTCTTTTTATAGTTATACTGAAACTTGACTGGTTTAATTTCAATATCATCTTTATCTTCCTTGTTATCTTTCTCATTTTGATCCTGGCGATATTTAAGTTGCAACCCTTTTAGAAAGTTACGCAGAATCTGATCCTGGCACGTTCGATAATGTCTATTACCGGGTTTGCGAAAAAAAGCACTTAATTCATGTTTGCTAATTTTAAAACCAGCCAACTCCATAATTTCTGTAACATCTTCGGCTTTAAGGTTTAATGCGATTTTTAACTTCATAAAAATAATATTATTTGTTAATCGCTCTTCTGGTACAGGTTGTGCCCCGTCCTTCTTGCCTCGTTTATCAATAATAAAACCATTCAAGAAAGTCGCCATTTGCGTATCGCTGCATTCTTTATAATCAGGATCATCATCTTTCTTCAACCATGAACTGATCTGTTCTCGAGTGACTTTAAGATTACCCAGACCAAACACGGAAATCATTTTCGAATCACCAAATTCAAAGGTATAGCGAAGGCGGCGCAAGATGTCGTTATTATTCATAAGTATTCTGTTTGTTTATTTTCCAAGTGTTTAAAGTGATTTTTGCCAAAAAAAGGCTTTTCCATTAGCCGGATCTAATTGATAGCCTTCAAAGCCAAACTTTGAATAAGCATTTTTTGCAGCTATGTTACCTTCCAATACTTCAAGTGTCATTTTGCAGCAGCCCTTTTCCTGAGCAATCTCTTCGACTTTAGCGAGCAGTCGCTGACTAAGACCAAGTCCGCGATATTCTTTTAAAATAGCAATGTCATGAATATTAAGAAGTGGCTTACATTTAAAAGTAGAAAAGCCTTCAAAACAATTCACTAATCCTGCTGATTTTCCATCGACATAGCAAATCACGCTAATAGCATGGGATAATTTTGATAATTCAGTGAGCAAATTTTCATTAACAAATGACGATAACGGCGTACCACCACCCATAGAATCAAGTGCATAGTCATTTAAAAGAGAAATGATATCAACGCCATGTTGTTCATTTGAATAGTCCGCCAGAATAACTTCAATGTTCATCTAGCCGTTTTTCAACTCAGCCAAATATTTAAATAACAATCTGGCTGATTTTGGTGATTTATTCTGCGCCTGCTCTCTTTTTGCATTGCGAATTAATTGATTCACATGCTGTCGTTCAAAGTTTTCAAATTTCTCCGCTAATTCATTTAACAAATCCTGATTGTCTTGTAATAAATGATCACGCCATTGTTCAACTTCGTGAAATTCATTCGCTTCATCTTTATGCGGCTGATGTGTTTTTCCCAATGCTGAACGAACCAATTCTTCATCTTCATCCTTCATTAAACTACCAATGAATTTAAGCTGACGACTAAGCGCGATTTTTTTCATCGACTTAGCTGCAATGACTGCTTCTCGCAATTTATCTGAAACAGGAATATTAACAAGGTGCTTTTCAGGTAACGATACCAGTTGTTTGCCTAATGCCTGTAATTCAAGCAACTCACGTTTTACTTGTGATTTGCTCTTGCCTAATTCTTCGTGATCTTCGTATTCTTGTTCCATAATATTTATTCTTCTTCTTCGTTATTCTTTTTCCAATGACCCCAGACATCATCAGGCTTTTCTCCTGTGGCGACGGGCTCTGATTTTCTGGATATTATATCCCTTGGCGCTTTGGTCTGTTGATCGAGCGGAATCGTCCTGTCACGTGGTGGCAATTCGTATTGTTCGTCATTAGGTCGAGGAAGCCCTTTGAATCGATACAAATAAAAACTTTCCACCTTTTCCCTCGCCCAAGGTGTTTTGCGTAAAAACTTTAAAGACGACTTAATACTGGGATTACTCTTAAAACAATTAAGGTTCATATCTTCGCCTAAAGACTCCCAACCATAGTGATCAACTAATTCAGTTAGCAATGATTCAAGCTTAACGCCATGCAGTGGATTATTTTTTTGTACGTCATTCATAAAGAAATACTTTTATTGTTTTAATCTGATTTCGAACGCTGTAAGTATTTTATTAGTTGCTATTTCCAAACCTGCCACCATTTCTTTTTACTTTCATCAATAGACTGAGAAGGATTTATTTTCACTCCTGTTTCTTTTTTCTGATTTATTAATTCTAATAAATCAGGTGTAAACCAATACTCAGCATTAGGCTCTTCGAAAGCCACATTTATTACGTAATCATCTTTCGCATCACCCAAGAAACTCACGCCAGTCGATGATGGGCTAGTTTCTCCTAGTACTTCTCCTATCTTTCCAGATAAACCAAGTTCATCGGTTTGGTCAGAATTTAAAATTTTTACATTGTCACCATACGAAACTGTCATAACTACTTTTAACCTTTAATTTTTAGAGAACTATGCACGACTACTGCACTCGGTTACTCATCGTCGCCTAAAGCGCCTACTGTTGGTAAAAACAAACTAATAATACTCATGTACTAGGTGTACACTCCGCTTATAAGTTTGTTTTTGCCTCGATTAACCTTCGTTCGTAACGTCGTGCAAAGCTTTATTTTATTGTGCTTCAAACTGTGCCGGTATTTTTTATTCGCGGTACGGCTGAAAGTAATTTTTTTGTGTATTCATTTTTAGGATGCATCAATACTTGTTCTACTCCACCTTGCTCTACTATTTTTCCCTGATACATCACTGCAACATAGTGCGCGATGTATTCAACCACACTAATATTATGCGTAATAAACAAATAACCGAGTTGATGCTCTTTTTGCAATTTTCTTAAGAGCGCAAGAATTTGTGCTTGCACTGACACATCGAGCGCACTGGTTGGTTCATCACAAATAATTAATTTTGGTTTGACGGCTAATGCGCGTGCTATACAAATACGTTGACGTTGACCACCGGAAAATTCATGTGGATAGCGAAGCAAATGTTCGGCTAATAAACCAACCTGTTCCAGTAGCTCAACACTCATTTGATCACGTTGTTTTTGTGTTTCGCCGATACCTTGAGCCAACATACCCTCTTGAATAATCTCCCTGATCATCATTCTTGGATTCATTGATGAATACGGATCCTGAAATACAATTTGTATTTCTGATCGTTTCTTTCTTAAAGCGGCTGCATCCAGACGACTTAAATCTTGTCCTTCGTATAAGACTTCACCGTCAGTCGTTTGCAACAATCGCAAAATGCCTTTACCCATAGTCGTTTTACCACAGCCGGATTCACCAACAACCGCCACTGTTTCACCAGCATGAACATCAAGAGTTACACCATCAACTGCACGCACATGACCAACGACTTTTTTAAACAAGCCTTTACGTATCGGGTAATAGACTTTTAAGTCACGCACTTTTAGTAAACATTGTTCATCTTTACGTTCAAATTTATTTTCATCTACTTCCGACTGGCGTTTTGCCCAACTGGGAATCGCATCGAATAATTGTAAGGTATAAGGATGTTCAGGATTATCAAATAAACTTTGCTTGTCTTTCGCTTCAACAATTTTTCCCTGACGCATTACCGCAACATGATCTGCCATTTGCGAGGTCACACCCAAATCATGCGTAATGAATAAAATCGCCATGCCGGTGTCTTTTTGCAGTTGCAATAACAAATCCAAAACTTGCGCCTGAATGGTAACGTCTAATGCGGTTGTTGGTTCATCTGCAATTAACAAGTCCGGTTCACCAGCAAGCGCGATCGCAATCATGATGCGTTGCTTCATACCGCCGGAAAATTGATGCGGATATTCATTGATTCGGCGCTCCGGTTCAGGAATACCGACTGCGTCTAATAATTCAATACTGCGTTTAATGCATTTTTCTTTTGATATATTTTGATGTCGATAAAGCGTTTCGCTGATTTGTTGACCTGCAGTTAATACTGGATTCAAGGAAGTTTGCGGTTCCTGAAAGATCATACCTATCTTTGCACCGCGCACATCACGCATTTTACTCTCTGGCAGTTTAAAAAGATCTTCGCCATTTAACAGGATCTGACCTCCATTTATCCTTGCAGCGGAGGGTAACAAACGCATAATTGATAATGCCGTTAATGATTTACCACTACCTGACTCGCCAAGTAAGACAAATGTTTCGCCTTTCTTTATTTTAAAACTGACATCATCAACCACATCAACTCTGTTCTCACCTTTACCAAAGCTGGTGGTTAAATTATTTATTTCTAATAATGTATCTGACATATCAATTTAAATTTCCGGTAATAATCTAGGGCGACGATTTTCATCCAGCGCGACATAGGTTAATTCAGCTTCGGTAACTTTAACTATTTCTTTATCTGCCGGATTACGTTCAGCATAGACTTCAACCTTAACAGTAATTGAAGTTTTACCTGTTTTAACAATGTCGGCATAACAACTAACAACATCACCGACAAAAACAGGCTGATGAAACTCAATCGAATTAACTGCCACTGTAGCCACTCGACCTTTTGCTCTTTCCAATGCCGGTATCGCTGCGGCAATATCAATTTGCGACATAATCCAGCCACCAAAAATACTACCACCTGAATTGGTATCTTTTGGCATTGCCGCCACTTTTATTGAGGGCAATCTATCTGTTGGTAATTGAACATTAGATTTAGACATAAATATTTTTAATCTTCACTGATTCGTGGATCGAATGCATCCCGAACTGCATCAGAAAATAAATTTGCAGCCAGCACCAACACAAACATAAAAATAAATGCCGCCGCTAGAGACCACCAGACGATTGGTTCACGAGCCATCTCTAATCGGGCACCATTAATCATATTTCCCCAACTATACATACTCGGGTCAACACCAATATTAATATAAGAAAGCACGGCTTCAGCTAAAACCAATCCGCTAAAATCAAGTACGATAGATATCATAACGATATGCATAACGTTCGGTAATAAATGACGCAGCATAATACTCAGATTGCCAACACCAAAGGCTTGTGCGGCTTGAACATAATCGACTTCACGAAGCTTTAAAGTTTCCGCTCTTAATAAACGGCATAAACCTGTCCAACTGGTAATACCCAGAATAATACAAAGGAACAATAGTCTTAGGTCTGCGCGTTGTTCAAGGCTGTTAAAATCAGCTTCATGATTACTGATATAAACTTGTAACAATAAAATTGATGCTGCAATCAACAACACGCCCGGGATGGAATTTAGTGTGGTATAGAGATATTGAATTACATCATCAATCCAACCACGAAAATAACCGGCCATTAATCCGGTCATGATTGCAAACGGTAACATTACCAATGTCGTTAATGTACCAATCACCAATCCGGTACGAATACTCTTTACTGCTTGATAGAGCACGTCCTGCCCTACTTTGTCAGTTCCCAAAACATGGTAATACTGCGATAAGTTATAAACGCAACTAATAATAATAATAATCAAACTTAATGTGATAACAATGGCATACCATGGCACATCCAATTTGTTGTGCATGCATTTTTGTAATGTTGTTTTGTAAGCCATACCTGTTTTTTTGCTTATCGCAAAAATAATTATTGCGGAAACAACTAGACTAATTAACAATCCTGTGATGAAACCAATAAGTATTCGTTTAGCTATATCGCTGCTACTTTGAGATTCAGGATTATCCAGATGCGCACCGCCGTATTTTAATCTAGGATAATCTCTAACTTGTTTGCCATTAGCTTGATCGATCATTTCCTTGGCAAAAGCATAACTTGCTAATGGTGCTGAATAGGTTCTTTCAGTATTCTTACGAAGATCATCAAACAACACGTCTAATACACTTGATATTTCAGATGAATACACTATTTCATTCGCTTTTGTGTCTTCTAGTTTTGGATGAAAATGCAAGGAATCAACCAGACCTATCATTACATAAACAGAAAGAAGAATAGCTGCAGACATTGCGATGGGCCGACGTGCGACTTCTCTCCATGGCGCGCTAAGATGTTCATGTTTTCTTGCATAGAAAATAAAACCGACTACCATGAAGACCAGTAGAAAGATGAATCCGTCAGTGATGAAAATAACAGGCATTTTTAATTTAGCCTCACTCTTGGATCAACGAGAGTATAGGAAATATCTGTCAGTATCAGACCTATGATATATAACACCGAACCTAAGAAAACCATTGAACGCACAATAGCAAAATCCTGACTGCCGATAGCATCTATCGTATAACTACCTAAACCGGGAATTGCAAAGAAGGACTCCGTAATTAAACTACCCATAAACAAACTGGGTAAAATAACGACAACACCTGTTAGTATGGGAATAAGTCCATTCATAAGAACATGTCCATACAATACACTGGTCTCGGATAATCCTTTTGCTTTTGCTGTCCTGACATAATCCTTTCCCATTTCTTCCAAAAAAATGGTTCGATACCAACGCGTACTTGAACCTATGCCACCGACCAGGCCAACTAATACGGGTAATACTATAAACTTTATTGCATTTAGTCCGGTGTCGTAACCGGATATAGGAACCAAATGCAAAAACTTACCAATCAAGAATTGACCGCCGATAATATAAAACAAACCTGAAATAGACATCATGACAACACACAAGATAACGCCCGATATATCGACGTAACTCCCCCGAAAAAACGCGAGCGTTAAACCAAAAGTAATATAAGCCAGCAAACCAAGTATCAAACTGGGAATGGTAATAGCGAGACTCGGCCACATACGTTGACTAATATCGTAACTAATATCTCGGCCACTATCAGAACGACCAAAATCAAATAAAAATAATTTAACCGAGTTTTGAAAAAAGATTGTATCCGTTATTTTTTCTGAAGCAGTCGCATTATTATTCCAGAGTATAGGTTTATCGTAACCGCGTTCTTCTTTCCACTTGGAAATCGCTGCTTCACTAATATGTTTTTCACCAAGTTGCATACGCGCCATGTCATCAGGTGTATTAACAACAAAAAATAATATAAAGGTAATGATATTCACACCAATCAATATCGGTACCGCATAAGCTATACGTCTTAAAATATAATTAATCATTTGATTGATTTCATTTCTTTACGACGATAAGAAATAATCGCTGGCAGCAATATAACTACTATCATTAAAACGATAAGTGCAATTGGCCACCATACTGGCTTATTCCATTCAGCGCGTTTTTCTGTACGAAGTTTTGGTTCAATGCGTTTGTACTTAAGTGTGTTATTTGCCATCAGGTTTGGCTTGGCGTTGTGATACCAGGCGTGATGCAAAGAAAATCCAACAGGATGAAAGCCCCATAACCATGGTGCATCTTTTCTGACAATCTCCACCATTTTATTAATCACTCCCTGTCGTTCCGGACTATTGCTCATGCTTTTCATTTGATTAAACAATATATCAAACTCGGCATTCTTATAATTCGACGCATTCTCTCCGCTATGTTCAACTTTTCCATTAGGACCATAAAGTAGAAAGAAAAAGTTTTCCGGATCAGGATAATCGGCATTCCAGCCCCATTGATATATTTGCGTTGTACCTTTACGTACCTTCTCCTGAAAACGATTGTAGTCTGTCGCACGTACAACAAGATGAATACCCAGTTTTGAAAACTGTTTACGTATCCAGTCAAACGAGGCCTTGGCACCGGGTCCGGCTGCGGGAGAATCCAGATTTAAAACCAAAGGTTTTCCTGTTGTTTGCTCTCGTCCATTGGGATAGCCCGCTTGCGTCATTAATTCTTTTGCATGTTCAATATCAAGTCTAACCGGCTTGTCGTTTTTCCATTCATATATATAGGGATTGATGCCTTCTTCACCTTCGAGACTACCAAATATTCCGGGTGGAATAGGACCTTGTGCAGGTTTGCCACGACCATTTGCAAATATAGAAATGTATTCTTCATAATCAACTGCAATAGTAATCGCCCTTCTTAATAGTCTTGCACGCTCACTATCACCGCCTATTATATCGTCGGCCATATTAAAGCCCATATAAAATGTCGATGCTGTCACTGCTGTTATTAAATGAATGCCTTTCTCCTGCATTTCCTCTGTTAACTGCGCATCACCTTGAGCATTAAATTGTACAGCCTGGTCAAAACTATCCGAGACAATTCCTGAAGTGTCATAGTAACCTTGAAGAAACTTATTCCATGAAGGAATTGACTCTTTCTCTAAACTGAATATTGCCGTATCAATAAATGGCATCTCCTTGCCGGCATCCTCAAGAAAACCTAATGCCTGATCACCTTCTTCTCCTTCAAGAGGAAAAGGCTCACCCCTAAAATTTGGATTACGTTTAAGCACCATTCGACGATTAGGATTGTTTTCTGTCAGCATGAATGGTCCCGTACCAACAGGGAACCAATCCATCGTTATGTTTTTATCTTTCATCCCTGCTTGTGCATAAAAATAATCTGCTTCCCATGGCATAGGCGAGAAGAAATACATAGATAACCAATAGAGAAACTGCGGATACTTTTGCTTAAGTGTTATTTCAAACTTGGTGTCACTAATTACTTTGACACCTGATAAATCATACTTATTCAAATCGATATAATTCATTTCTGATTCATCAAGATTATGAAGTTCTTCAGCAAGTTCATTCAGTCCCACAATGTATTTACTCATTAAGCCGGCGATAGGTGAATGTATCTTCGTATGAGCCATTCTTTTAATTTGGTAAACATAATCCTTAGCCAACAACTCTCGAGTACCGACAACTTTAAAGTCTGACAAGGCATGAATATTTTGTAATTTTTCCGCTGTAAGGTCGTGATATAAATATTTATCACTCTTGTTTTTTGCAAAGGCGGGATGTGGCTGGAATAAGATTCCCGGCTTGATTGAGATTGTATATTTTACGCTAGCAATTTTTTCCTGTTCTATCTCGTCAGGTAAAGTATTCCCCTCTTTATCCAGATAAACGGGTTTGGGTAACTCTGTTGCTGTAAGAGGAACTAGTTCATAAGGTCGTTTTAAAAAGTGATATTGCAATGGTGGCTCATATATCTGTCCTAAAAATACATATTCATTGGCACTGTATGAACTGACCGGGTCAAGATGCTTTGGACGATCTGCAAATGAGTCATAATAAATGCGTTCAGCTGAATCTTTCTCGGGATACGGGTTATTCCAGGCGGATTGGTCACAACCTGAACAGAGCAGTAATAAACTGATAAATACCCAGCTTAAGCTCGTCAGCCTTTTATTTATTATTTTTATGTATTTTGTCAGCACCTATCCATTATAAACGTGCACGTTTTTCTGTACACTTGATATATATTAAAGACTTAAAATAATAATATTCAGAAGGATAAACAAATGGGACTACTTGATAATAAACGCGCTTTAATCGTTGGTGTTGCCAGTAATCGTTCAATTGCCTGGGGTATAGCACAAGCCATGCATCGTGAAGGCGCTGAAATTGCCTTTACCTATCAAAATGACAAATTACGCAGCAGAGTTGAAAAATTTGCAGAAGAACTCGGCTCTGAGATCGTTGTACCTTGTGATGTTGCTAGTGATGAACAAATTCAAGCTGTTTTCGAGCATTTGGATAATTATTGGGATGGTCTCGATATATTGGTTCATTCTGTTGCTTTTGCTCCTAAAGAACAGCTCGATGGCGATTATCTGGAAAATGTGACTCGTGAAGGTTTCTTGACCGCCCACGAAATCAGTTCCTACAGTTTTGCTGCACTTGGCGATGCTGCCAGGGAAATGATGAAAGGTCGTAATGGCTCAATGTTAACGCTTAGTTATATTGGCGCTGTGCGTGCCATACCGAACTACAATGTTATGGGTGTAGCAAAGGCTAGTCTTGAAGCAAACGTTCGTTACATGGCATCCAGCCTTGGCCCGGAAGGCATACGCGTAAATGCTATTTCTGCAGGCCCTATCCGCACATTGGCTTCTTCCGGTATTAGTGGCATGCGAGATTTCTTAAATCACGTCGAAAAAGTGTCTCCTTTAAGACGCAATGTCACTATCGATGAAGTCGGCAATGTTGCAGCGTTTATGTGCTCTGATTACGCATCGGCAATCACCGGTGAAATTACCTATGTTGATTCAGGTTTCAATTCAATCGGAATGGCATAAGAGCAATATCATTAACATTTTAAAACTAATTAATCATGGTCGCCAGTGAAAATAAATTGATCATTGGTATTTTGATTGGTGCAGTCGCGGGCATAATCTGTGGCGGTTTGTTTGGTTCAGCCATGGTATCCGTAGTTTGGATAGGAGAATTCTTCCTTGATGCTTTAAAAATGATGATCGTGCCATTAATCATTGCAGCTGTGATTAGTGGTGTTACCTCACTTGGAGACATTAGAAAATTAGGTAAGGTAGGTGGAATCACATTACTTTACTATGCGGCGACAACTTCCATTGCTGTGTTAATCGGCTTGTTTGTTGTTAATCTGATTCAACCCGGCGTCGGCGTTGGCGTTGGACAAGCAAGTTTAGAATTATCAGAACAAATACCGAACAGAGCTGATACCGGCTTTGTAGATATCATACGATCTCTTATAAGCCCTAATATTATTGATGCTGCGGCCAATATGAAGCTATTACCATTAATCGTATTTTGTCTGTTATTCGCCGCGGCATTGACAACTATTGGTGATAAAAACATAACCATTATCAAATTCTTCGATGGCTTGAATGAAGTCATGATGAAACTGGTTATCTGGGTAATGGCTTTCGCGCCTATTGGTATTTTTGCATTAATCGCAGGAAAAATTGGTAGCGCTGGTGGCGCGCAGGCTATAAAACAAGAATTAGCAGCAGTTGGCAGTTATTGTTTTACGGTCATCCTCGGACTTTCAATCCATTCCATCGTTCTGTTTCTTATTCTCATTTTCTTCAGCAGTAAAGGACGAGACTATTTATTTAAGTTATTACGAGCCTTAATTACCGCGTTTGGTACTGCAAGTTCATCTGCCACACTACCTTTAACAATGGAGTGCGCATTAGAAGGTGGTGTTGATAAGCGTTCAGTAAAATTTGTATTACCTATCGGCGCAACAATCAATATGGATGGTACGGCTTTATATGAATCGGTCGCCGTAATGTTTATTGCGCAGGCTTACGGTATTTCTATGGGGATTGGTGAACAAACTATTATTTTTGTTACTGCAACATTAGCCGCTATTGGCGCTGCGGGAATTCCACAAGCTGGGCTAGTCACCATGTTAATAGTACTCGAAGCTGTTAACTTACCTGCCGAAGGAATTGGTTTAATTCTGGCCGTTGACTGGTTCCTGGATAGATTCAGAACAACCGTTAATGTCTGGGGTGATAGCGTTGGCGCAGCAGTAGTTGAATCTTACTTACCTAAAGAAAACAATTAGATTTCAAAATGGCTTTTCACGAGCAGGGGGCTTTTGTTCTATAGCTAGGCAAAAGCGCACGGGCAGATTTTTTGCTCCTGCAAAATCTGCATACCGTACGTCCTGTACATAATGAGGAAGTTTATAATTATAAATGACCGATTGAGTAGAGCCTGCCCCGCGAGTGAAACGAGTGCTTTGGGTGCGCTTTTACCAACAGTAGGCGCTCTTAAGCGACGACGCTAGAGGACAAAAGAACAATCGTGAATTAAATATTTTCCTTAAACAGTTTTATATTAGAGTTACTCTTGGCATTTCTAATAAACTGTTGCCATTCATTTGTGCCGCGAGTTCGTCGTATTTCAAGATCCGTTGATTTTCTAATGTTGTCATCTTCAGCAACTTCACCATCATGAACCGCTGTCACAATAATAATTGAGTAGTCACCACTTCCCAAACGATTACTGGTAACGGTTGGCTTGTCCGCAGGAATACCTGTCTGGAATGCATTACGTAAAACGGATCGATTAACATTAACATCATCCCGTTTTGCTTTTTCAGCTGTCATCCATTCAAGCTTTACTTCGCTCGTTACTGAGTCTGTAGTAGCACCAGATTCAAGTTGTTGAACAATCGCAGTACTGGCTTCTTTTATTTTCTCAGCTGCTTGATCAATTCTAATAGCAGCTATTACTTCATCACGTACATCTTCTAATGCTTTAGTTTTAGCAACCTGATGTTCCAATACTCTTAAAACAACAATATGATTATCTGATAACTCTATCGCATCACTGTTTAGAGCTGAACTAATTAACTCTTCATTAAAACTGCTGGCAATAATCTGCGGCTTAGATAAGACACCTTCTGTTTCGCTATTACGACTGAAAAAATCTGTCTCAATTATTTCTTTATCTATCGCTTCGGCCGCCATTTCAAGAGTATCTGAATGTTCGAAACTTAAATTGGTTAATTGATCTGATAATTCAAAAAATTGTAATTCAGCCTGTGATTGCTTGTAATCATGCGCTACTTGTTCGGCTACTTTTTCAAAGACATTTTTTGGTCCGCCTCTAACTTCACCTACTTTAACAATATTGAATCCTCTCTTGGTTTCAATCACTTCACTGACTGCGCCTTCATCCGAATTAAACAGAAATTCATCGATTTCTTCATCCAGAATACCTTTAGTCATAAAAGTATTTTCACTAAATTGTAGTGCTCCTGCTCCTTCTTCAGTAAATTTTCCTATTACTTCTTCAAAGTTTTTTCCATCTTTAACCAAAGCTAAGGCTGATTCAATAACTGTTTTAGCTTTTGCCTTTTCTTCATCAGTTGCTTCTATAAGCTTTTTATCAGCATCTTCTTTTGAGGTTTGGATAAACAATTTAGTAACTGATCGTTGTTCAACAACATCATAATTATCTTTATTGTCGTTATAATATGCACGTAAGCTTTCTTCATCCGCTTCTATTGTGTTTGCCAATTCATTTACATCAAGTTCCAGATATGCAATTTTAACTTTCTCTGGATCAGCAAATTCTGCAGGATTAGCTTTATAAAAAGCTTCAACCTGAGCTTCATCAATTTCAATTGTTTCGTCAATAAATGACGCTAGACTCAGTGTCGTATAGGTCAAGTCACGAGTTTGCGACTTAAGTCGAAGAGCGCCTTCTAATTCTGAATCCAATACAAAAAGACTGTCGGATAGACCTGCCTGTAATTGTTCGGATAATAAATCCATACGAAGCTGAGCTTCAAAATAAACTGGATCCATCCCCATACTACTGACAGCACGTTCATACTTAAGGCGGTCAAAACCTTTTTCGCCTTTAAAAAACTCGAGATTTTTAATTGTATCGACAACTTTTATGTTGGTGACACGTAAACCGTTATCTTTAATAATTTGATTGACCACTTCTGTATCAACCAGTTTTTGTAAAGTTTGTTCTTTAACAAACTCCTCTTCTTCCAAAGACAACGCATCGCCACCCAGAACAGATTGCATTTGTTGACGGAGAGTATAAAAAGCTCGTTGAAATGCCTGATATTTAATTTCGGAACCATTAACAGTAGCAACAGAAATATCGCTACCCCCAAAATAAGAACTCACTCCCCAAAAGGCAAATGAAATAATTAAAGCGCCAACGATAATACCGGCGATCCAACCTGAAGCTTTATCTCTTATTGTTCCTAACATGACATACTCAACTTTTACTTATGTTTGAAATTAAAACGGGCATATCACTCTAGATGATACACCCGAAATATATGTTGGCGGAGTGGACGGGACTCGAACCCGCGACCCCCGGCGTGACAGGCCGGTATTCTAACCAACTGAACTACCACTCCGGAGTGTGTTCTGTATTCTTAATTTTTAAACTTGGTGGGTGCTGAGGGATTCGAACCCCCGACCTACGCCGTGTAAAGGCGACGCTCTACCAACTGAGCTAAGCACCCCAAGGGCGCGCTAGTTTATGGCATCCTTGAGAGCTTTTCCAGCTTTAAAACCAGGAACTTTAGAAGCCTTAATTTTAATTGCTTCGCCTGTTCTTGGGTTGCGACCTGTACGTGCTGCACGCTTACGAACTGAGAATGTACCAAATCCAACTAAAGTAACAGTGTCACCCTTTTTGAGAGCTTTTGTTATTGCTTCAATTGCTGCATCTAATGCTCTACCTGCAGCAGCTTTAGAAATATCAGCAGATTCTGCGACAGCATCGATAAGTTCAGCTTTATTCATAATAATGATTCCCCTTGTTAATTTGTTTCCTCAAGAACAGTTGACGTGTACTGGAGAGGTTGTTTTGGTTTTTATGACCCCATATCTATTAGCGCTAGATTTATACCAAGAGCTGAAATATGCGTCAAGCAATGGTTTTAAACAGACTTAAAAAAAACTAATGCGGACGAATCAAATCGTTTTTGCCCTTTCCTATTGCTTCTTCTGATTTGACTATATCAGATTTTGACTGGTTTTTGGCACTTGGCTTTGGCATTTTTTCCAAAGCCACTTCAAGTACTTCATCGATCCATCTGACTGGTCGAATATCAAGATTTTGTTTTATATTTTTTGGTATCTCGGATAATTCTCGATCATTCTCGTAAGGTATTAATACTGTTTCAATTCCGCCTCTTAAAGCTGCAAGTAATTTTTCTTTTAATCCACCAATAGGCAACACTTCTCCACGAAGTGTAATTTCACCGGTCATGGCAACACTGGATTTTACCGGAATCTTACATATCGCCGATACCAGCGCAGTACACATGCCAACGCCGGCACTTGGACCATCTTTCGGTGTAGCTCCTTCAGGGACATGGATATGAAAATCTTGATTTTTGTAAAATTCAGGATCAATTCCAAGAATTTCACTGCGACTACGAACAACCGTCATCGCCGCCTCAATTGATTCCTGCATCACTTCACCTAATTTACCAGTACGCGTAATCTTACCTTTACCATCGACCATTGCTGCTTCGATAGTAAGTAGTTCACCGCCCACTTCAGTCCACGCGAGTCCAGTAACCTGGCCAACACGGTTTTCTTCTTCCGCTTTACCATAACGAAATCGTTTAACGCCTAATAAAGACTCCAGTTTTTTCTGAGTGATTACAATGCCTTTATCTGTCGGCTTAAGCAGAATTTGTTTAACAATTTTTCTGCATATATTTGCGATTTCGCGTTCAAGACTCCGAACACCTGCTTCTCGTGAGTAATAACGAATAATATCGCGAATAGCACTTTCACGAATAACAACCTCACCTTTTTTTAAACCATTGCGTTCAAACTGTTTAGGGACAAGATAACGTTTTGCAATATTTATTTTTTCATCTTCGGTATAACCAGACAGTCGAATAATTTCCATTCGATCTAATAATGGGCTGGGAATATTTAAGCTATTAGCCGTTGTCACAAACATTACTTCTGACAAGTCATAATCAACTTCGAGATAGTGATCGTTAAACGTACTGTTTTGTTCCGGATCAAGAACTTCCAGTAATGCTGAAGCAGGATCGCCACGCGAATCCATTGCCATTTTATCAATTTCGTCTAGTAAAAAGAGTGGATTTTTCTTACCCACTTTTGACATACCCTGAACAATTTTTCCTGGCATAGACCCAATATAAGTTCGACGATGACCACGGATTTCTGCTTCATCACGTACACCACCGAGTGACATACGAACAAATTTACGATTAGTTGCTCTCGCTATAGAACGACCCAATGAAGTCTTACCAACACCAGGAGGACCAACCAAACATAAAATGGGGCCTCTCATTTTTTTAACACGTTGTTGTACCGCTAAATATTCGAGAATACGTTCTTTAACCTTTTCCAGGCCATAATGGTCTTCTTCAAGAATCTCTTCTGCTTTTTTAATTTCTTGCGATACTTTACTGCGCTTTTTCCATGGCACGCCAACGAGCCAATCAATATAATTACGAACAACCGTTGCCTCAGCAGACATTGGCGACATCATTTTTAGTTTATTTAATTCTGACTCTGCTTTTTCTTTAGCTTCTTTATGCATCCCCGCTTTTTCAATTTTTCCAGCGAGCTCTTCAATCTCATTAGGAACATCATCCATTTCTCCTAATTCTTTCTGTATCGCTTTCATCTGTTCATTCAGATAATACTCGCGCTGACTTTTTTCCATTTGTGACTTAACTCGTCCACGAATTCGTTTTTCAACCTGCAACAAATCAATTTCCGACTCCATCAAATGAATAAGATGTTCTAGTCGTTCTTTAATATCAATAATTTCAAGAACATGTTGCTTCTCTTCAATCTTAATCGACATGTGTGCCGCAATGGTATCGGCAAGGCGACTGGCATCATCAATACTTGCCAGTGAAGAAATGATTTCGGGAGGCACTTTCTTATTTAATTTCACATACTGTTCAAACTGATTCATTGCCGAACGTGCATGAACATCCATCTCCTGCTCATCAACGACATTTGCTTCAAGCAACTCAACATCAGCAACAAACATTCCATCAACTTCTTTATAATCTTTTATGCTTGCTCTTGCAGTTCCTTCGACTAACACTTTTATTGTGCCATCAGGTAGTTTTAATAACTGAAGAATATTTGCCATTGTTCCTATGTCATAAGTTTCATCCTGACCAGGATCATCTTCTGCAGCACTTTTTTGAGCAACTAGCAGAATTTGTTTATTGCCTTCCATTGCCTTATCCAGGGCTTTGATGGATTTTTCTCGACCGACAAACAAAGGGATAACCATATGCGGATAAACAACAACATCGCGTAGCGGTAGTACAGGAAGAGCTTCAGTTTCTTGTGTCATAAAAACCTTTTAATTAATTTTCTGTTCTTTTTAGAGAGCTTAAGTATATCTTCTTCTTAATATTGTGACTTAATTATCTCTTTCAAGAGGGCATTAGTTGTCATTCATGAATCATGCAACTAAATGACAGGAAAAACGGAAAATGCTATTCGGATGCCACCTTTGACATTTCTGAGCCCTCATAAATCATCAACGGTTCAGATTCACCGTTAATCACACCTTCATCAATAACTACTTTGGTAACACCATCCATTGAGGGTAAATCATACATTGTATCAAGCAACACATTTTCCATTATTGAACGTAGACCTCGAGCACCTGTTTTTCGCTCCATTGATTTTTTAGCAACGGCACGTAATGCATCATCGCGAAACTCTAAATCACAACCTTCCATGTCAAATAGTCGAGTATATTGCTTGGTGATTGCATTTTTAGGTTCAAGTAATATTTGTAACAATTGCTCTTCATCAAGTTCTGATAAAGTTGCTGCTACCGGCAAACGTCCAACAAATTCCGGAATCAGTCCATATTTAATCAGATCTTCAGGTTCAACAGTGTGAATTACTTCACTGATACTCTTCTTATCATCTTTGCCTTTTATTTCAGCAGAAAAACCAATTCCGCCTTTTTCAGATCGTTCTCGAATGATGCGATCTAAACCAGCAAAGGCACCACCACAAATAAATAAAATATTTGCTGTATTTACTTGTAAAAATTCTTGCTGAGGATGTTTGCGTCCACCTTGTGGAGGAACAGAAGCAATCGTTCCTTCAATCAGTTTTAATAGCGCTTGTTGTACGCCTTCACCGGAAACATCACGGGTAATGGAAGGGTTGTCCGACTTACGTGAAATTTTGTCGATTTCATCAATATACACAATACCAGTTTGTGCTTTATCAACATCGTAATCACATTTTTGCAGTAGTTTTTGAATGATGTTTTCAACATCTTCACCAACATAACCTGCTTCGGTTAAGGTTGTTGCATCAGCGATTGTAAACGGCACATTAAGTAAGCGCGCCATTGTTTCAGCCAGAAGCGTTTTACCACTACCGGTCGGTCCAATCAGCAGAACATTACTTTTAGATAACTCAACATCAGATTTCTTGAAACCTTGTTCCAAACGTTTGTAATGATTGTATACAGCTACAGAAAGAATCTTCTTGGCTTTCTCTTGGCCAATAACGTATTCATCAAGAATATGCTTAATTTCATGAGGAGTAGGCAGCGCTGTTCCAACACCTGTAACTGATTTTTCCTGAATTTCTTCACGAATAATGTCATTACACAACTCGACACATTCGTCACAGATAAAAACAGAAGGACCCGCAATCAGTTTCCTGACTTCATGTTGGCTCTTACCACAGAAGGAACAATATAATAGACGATCTCCATCGCCGTTTTTACCCTCTTTATTATCAGCCATTAGTTACTCCTGACAGTTTTATACAATCGAACATATTATATGATTATTTCTCTGTTTCTTTTTTCTTATCTTTAGGTAAATTTGATCTTTCATTTAATACACTATCAATTAAACCATAATCTTTTGCAGCTTCTGCACTCATAAAATTATCACGATCAGTGTCCTTTTGAATTGTTTCTATTGATTGTCCAGTATGCTTAGCAAGGATATGATTTAGACGATCACGAACGAATAAAATTTCACGTGCATGGATATCAATATCAGTTGCCTGCCCCTGAAAACCGCCTAATGGTTGATGGATCATGACACGAGAATGAGGCAGGCTGTATCGTTTCCCTTTTTCGCCACCTGCCAGCAATAGCGAACCCATGCTAGCCGCTTGACCAAGACACATGGTGCTCACATCTGGTTTTATAAACTGCATAGTATCGTAGATACTTAAACCTGCCGTGACTGAACCACCGGGAGAATTGATATAAAAATGGATATCTTTATCGGGATTTTCTGATTCTAGAAAAAGAAGTTGCGCAACAATTATATTTGCAACGTTGTCTTCTACAGGCCCCACCAAAAAGATGATGCGTTCTTTAAGAAGTCGAGAATAGATATCATAGGACCTTTCGCCCCTTGACGTCTGTTCAACGACCATTGGCACCAAATTTAGTGCTTGAGTTTCATTGTTATTCATAGTCATCCATATCGGACAATAGCTGCAATAACTTTAGACTGCAGTCTGCCCTTTATTCATTATTTCGTCAAACGTACATGCTTTGTCTGTGACGTTCGCATGCGCCAATACCCAGTCAACAACACCATCTTCCAAGGCCAATGCTTCGACTTCAGCCAGATTTTTTTGATCTGAATAATACCAATTTACCACCGAATTCGGATCTTCGTAACCCGAAGCCGCTTGTTCTATCATTCCTCTAACTTTTGCTGGATCCGCTTTTAATTCATTTTGCTTGATAATTTCACCAACAATCAGTTGCAAGGAAACACGTTTTTCAGCTTGTTCTGTAAATAAAGAAGCATCTGCGCCACCAATTGCGCCACTATCTAACCCCTGTTGTTTAAGTCTATCTTCCAACTCGTGTTTAACACGATGCTGTTCATTCGCAACCAATGCCTGAGGAAGTTCAACATCATTTGCCTCGCGAAGTGCTTCAAAAACCTTGTCTTTTAATTGGCGGCGTAGCGTTAATTCAACTTCGCGTTCCATGTTCCGTCTGATCTCGGCGTTAAAGGTTTCATCTTTACCATCTTTCACACCAAATTGTTCCATAAAACTTGCATCAATTTTCGGTAAAACAGTTTCGTTAACTAAATTCACTTTAACTTTGAATTCGGTCTGCTTGCCTTTTAATGCTTCATTTCCGTATTCATCCGGAAACTTCAGATCCAGAGACACTTCATCACCGGCTGATTTTCCAACAAGTCCCTCTTCAAAGCCTTCAATAAAATTTTTCGATCCTAATTCAAGATCATGGTTTTCAGCTTTTCCACCTTCAAAGGCCGCACCATCGATAAAACCTTCAAAATTAATATTGATAATATCGCCTTCTTTAGCTGCTCTTTCGACCGGTTTTAATTCACGACGTTGTTTACGTAGCATTTCAATCATGCCTGAGACATCCTTTTCAGATACCTCACATACTGATTTCTCCACTTTTATCTCGGTCATAGGTTTGAGCGTCACTTCAGGATAAATTTCAAAAATAGCGGTATAGGCTAGATCCTTCCCCACTTCATCATTCAATTCATCAATTCTGGGCTGACCAGCAGGCCTTAAGCTTTCCTGATTAATTGCTTCATAAAGACTGGACTGAACCAATTCACCGACAACTTCTTTCCGTACCTGATCACCATATCGCCCTTGAATCACTTTCAGCGGCACCTTTCCAGGGCGAAAACCCTGAATTTTTGTCGTTTTAACCATGTTTTGCAGGCGATTGCTCACAGCTGAGCTGATTTGATCTTCTGGCAACTCCACACGAACTTTGCGTTCAAGTGCACTGGTACTTTCTACTGATACTTGCATCCTTTTAATCAACCTCAAATATTAAATAAATCAATATCTTAACTGCCATTTCTTTGATTTAGAAAACAAAGCAGTTAAGACATTATAAATGGTGCGAAAGGAGAGACTCGAACTCTCACATCTTACGATACTGGTACCTAAAACCAGCGCGTCTACCAATTCCGCCACTCTCGCATGATATTTGGCTCAAGAAACAATTGTTGCTGTTTCTTTGATTTTAGTTAAGCACAAACCGTTCCGTTAATACTCTTTAAAATATAATTATATTTCAGTTATTAACCAATGGTTTATGTTAGTGAATCTAGGTGGGATAAACAATAACGTTTTTAAAAACATTCTTCAGCAAATGATTTACAAACTCGCCTACAATTCCGACTACCCGTTCTAGGGTTAAGTATACAGTCTTCCCCCCACTTATCACATACTGTCAGGCATTTTTTCTCGTCTGCTTTATCATAATCATCTGGTAACAATAACTCACCATCTAATGGTTTAACGCTACGCGCATCATCATCTTCTGAATAAACAGGAGCAGATACTGACAATGTAAACACCATCAATACCGCAATCAAACTATAAGTTAATTTATTATATGTCATATTTTTTTAGACAGTTATTCCTGCTTATGTTCCATCGATAGACGTTATTGTAATGTTTAATATTATTCTGTCACCTATATCCAGAATAAATCACAAATAAACATTAAGTTCTATTGATGTCGAGAAAGAATAATAGTGAGCCGTGTAGGGGTCGAACCTACGACCTTGGGATTAAGAGTCCCCTGCTCTACCAGCTGAGCTAACGGCCCGAAATGGGGTGAACGATGGGACTCGAACCCACGACGACCGGAATCACAATCCGGGGCTCTACCAACTGAGCTACGCTCACCATAAATCAGGTGTTTCTTTGTCGCATTAAAACAGTTTTCTCATTTCTGATGCAAACCAATTTAGAAATTGGCGCGCCTGAGAGGAATCGAACCTCTAACCCCCGGCTTAGCTTACCAACTACGCCTTTCGACGCCTTAATAATTATTAAGTTTGTGGTCTGGACTATCTCTTCACCATCACAGGTGTCGCACGTATAGTCTCTACGGAACCCTCTTATAATCAGTCGCCAACTTAATATTTTTTGACTGATTATTCTTAGGCATTTCTACCCTCAACGTGACTGAACGTTTAAATTCCGAAGGGTTAAAGTAATAGCATTCATCTGTATCAGGACAGTAGATACAATAAATATCTACTTCTCTTTTATCAACGGGTTGCATATGTGTACCATTTTTATCCGCCCAACATGAGCGAAAATGAACAGTTATGCTTCCTGTTTTATCAACAGATTTATACTTAACCTGAATCCTTAGAAACTTCTTATCTCTATACGCTACTAAATCAAACGGCGCATGCTCAGTCATTGGGTTCAAAATAATGAACCCTTGCTCGAATAAATCGAGTTGAGCCTTCAAAACACCCAGGTCTCCCTTTTGTTTGGTGTGATGCATATTAATATCTTATGCTCATACCAATGGATGGGACAACCATCGGTTTCCTCGGGATTGCCATCAGCCTAGCTATATTAGAACTCTAGCTGTTAAGGTTTCCCCGATACAGTGCAATCCACTTTATAGGTTTTGTTTCCCTATAAAGGCTCCTAATTACGAACAAAAAAACAGTTCGTGCCTAAAGGCCGGTGCTCTATCCGGTTGAGCTACAGGCGCATTCAAACCTTTATATAGAATGTCTTATCAAAATGGTCGGGGCAGAGGGATTCGAACCCCCGACCCTCTGCTCCCAAAGCAGATGCGCTACCAGGCTGCGCTATGCCCCGATTTTTTGTTTATCCAGCCTATAACAGGACGTGGGATGATACGCAGTACACCCTATCCCGTCAATTCCCAATCAAGAATTAATTAATAACTAAAAATCAATTAGTTACGACGCCAAATTGTGCCTTGCGGTGTATCTTCCAGACTAATACCCAAACTAACAAGATGATCACGAATTTCATCTGCTTTAGCATAATTTTTTGCCGTTTTTGCTTCACTACGTTCATTAATAAAATTTTGAATCGCAACTTCGTCTAATTCGTCATCATTCGAACCCATTTTTGCCTGTAGAAAGGCTTGAGGATCATCCTGTAATAAACCCAACACACTGCCAAAATATTTTAGCGTTGTCGCAAATTCAATTGCTTCTTTTGATGATTTATCAGAACAGCGATTAATCTCTTTCGCTAATTCGTGCAAAACAGAAATGGCCTTAGGCGTATTAAAATCATCATTCATATAAGAATTAAATTCTTCGATATAATCCTTATTCGGTTCAACATCTTCGGAAACTTTTGCATCTCTTAAAGAGGTATACAAGCCACTCAACGCAAATTTAGCTTCTTCAAGATTATCGATAGAATAATTGAGTGGGCTACGATAATGGCTGGAGAGAATAAAAAAACGAATCACTTCTGGCTGAAATTCTTTTAATACTTCTCTAACAGTAAAAAAATTGCCCAATGATTTTGACATTTTTTCTTCGTCCACTCGGACAAAGCCATTGTGTATCCAGACATTGGCAAACGCCTCGCCTGTCGAACATACCGACTGTGCGATTTCATTTTCATGGTGCGGAAACTGTAGATCCTGACCTCCACCATGAATATCAAAATGATTACCCAAGCAATGTGTCGACATTGCTGAACATTCTATATGCCAACCAGGGCGACCTTCTCCCCATGGTGAAGCCCAACTAGGTTCATCTGGTTTAGCGGATTTCCATAAAACAAAATCTAATGGATCGTCTTTTTCCGTTTGAACTTCAACACGCTCACCGGCACGTAATTCCTCAGTATTTTTTCCTGACAACTTACCGTAGCTTTCAAACGAACTGACATCAAAATAAACATCGTTGTTACTACCAACATAAGCGTGTTTCTTCTCAATCAAGGTCGAAATCATGTCTATGACCTGATCCATATGTTCAGTCGCTTTTGGCTCACTATCTGGTCGCACGACACCCAGTGCATTTGAATCATCGTTCATTGCAGTAATGAAGCGCTCAGTTAATTCTGTTATCGATTCATTATTTTCGTTTGCACGCTTGATAATCTTATCGTCAATATCAGTAATATTACGTACGTAGTTAACATCAAAACCGATATTGCGAAGGTGGCGCGCAATCATATCGAAAACCACCATAACGCGTGCATGACCAACATGACATAAGTCATAAACCGTCATGCCACAGACATACATACGAACTTTTCCCGGTTCGATAGGTTTAAAGGTTTCTTTTTGTCTGCTTAGACTGTTATAAATTTTTAGCACTTGATTATTTTTACTTTTTTAAAATTAGAGAATATCTAGATACGCCGCTTTTCTGCATCCATGCAGATGCGGCATACAGTACATCCTCGGCAACTGTTCCCGACGTCGCCTAAAGCGCCTACTGTTGGTGCTCTACCTCGGTCTCCGTTCCCAGACTCGACTCTACCGATTACATCCCTGTAATCGTCCTACATCCATGTAGTCGTGTAATTAGGCGCGAATCTTATCCGAAAGGCGCTGATGCGACAAAAGGAATTTGTCAGTAGTGTCCCGTCACGGGCATAATCGCGTCATAAACATTCTATTCTTAAACAAACTTTGATTCCGGAGAACAATTATGAAGGTGCAGCTCACGACAACACATGGTCCTATTACTATCCAGCTCAATTCGGAGAAAGCACCTAACACAGTCGCAAATTTCGTCGCCTACGTTGAAAGTGGACATTATGACGGCACCATTTTCCACCGTGTTATCGAAGATTTTATGATTCAAGGTGGGGGCATGGATAAAGGGATGAATTCTAAAAAGACAAATGCATCTATCGAAAATGAAGCCAATAACGGTTTGAAAAATGAGTATGGTACCGTTGCCATGGCAAGAACTGGCGACCCTCATTCGGCTTCAGCACAATTTTTTATCAATACCAGTGACAATGGTTTTCTGGATTTCCAATCAGAAACTCAGGCTGGTTGGGGTTACTGTGTTTTTGGTAAAGTTATTGAAGGTATTGAAGTCGTCAATAATATTGAAGAAAAACCCACGACTACTCAAAACGGCCATCAGGATGTACCTGAAGAGATTATTGAAATTGAAAAAGCAGTAATGCTTGAAGATGAAGAAGAATAAGTAACCCGTCGAAATATTTTGTTTAGATCTTTATTTTAATAATGACCACACTTTTCGTTTCTGATCTTCATCTCAGTCATCAGCGACCGGAAAAACTAAGACTGTTCAAAGCATTATTAGCTGGGCCTGCCAAAAAAGTAGATGCACTTTATATTCTTGGTGATCTATTCGAAGATTTCTGGATAGGTTGTGACGATCAACTTCCACCTAATCCAGAAATTATTTCTGCTCTACGCGATTACTCAATTCATGAAGGCACTCAATTATTTATTATGCGTGGTAATCGAGACTTTCATTTAAATAATGATTTTGCATCTTCAACTGGCTGCACATTAATAGATGATCCGACTGAAATAATTCTGGATGATAAAAAAGTATTGCTCATGCACGGCGATACACTGTGCACGGATGATGTGAAATATCAAAAATGGAGGAAATTTATAACGCATCCATTGGTTAAATGGATTTATTTTATTATGCCTTACGCTTTACGAAAAAAAATTGCGCGTGATGTAAGAAGTTATGCCGCAGATGCCGTACAAAAAAAATCACCCGAAATAACAGATGTTACTCAAAGTGCTGTTTTGCAAACAATGAAAGATTATGCGATAAAAACATTAATACATGGTCACACACACAGGCAAGCAATACATGAAATAGATTTAAATGGCTTGTCCGCACAACGTATTGTTCTAGGCGATTGGTATGAAAAAGATTGTGTATTAATACACGATGAAACAGGTTTTAGATTCGAACGCGTTGAAGGCTATATTAATAGCAACAGCTAAAAATTTCTTAACCTAATTTTCCTGATAAGGTCATAATACCCAACACCGCAAGAGCAACAATCAACGTTCTGTTTATTAAAGATTTAAGTTCGCCTATCCAGTAAGACTTTTCTCTACCAGGCACATCGATATCTGGCATGTATTGCAAAGCTCCTATGCCAGCTTCGTTTAACACCTCGTTGTTCACTTCAAATGAAAGCTGTTCAGATTGTCTCCAACCATTAAAAGCATCCACCAAACTACCTGCTAATGCCAACCCAATTATCATGATTCTTGATGAGGGCCATTCAAGAATATTTAAAAGAACATTAGTACTATCAGCAAAGCCACCACGAATCTCATTTAATTCATCATTTAATTCATCTACGAGTCGATACAATAACGCACCCACAACCCCAAGAACGAGAAACCAGAAAATAACAGCGAAACTTCTTTTATGCACCTCGACTAAAGTTGATTTTATTACTGCTAATTCATTCGCATCTTCATCTTCTATTACGGATACATCTATTATTTCATCGCTTAATGAAGAAATAGTATCGGTATCATCTTCATCAATTGCAGTGATGAAGTAATCAAGTCGATTGTCTAAGGCTTCAGGCGCCAGGCAGTAAATTAAAACAAGAAGTGTAAATACACCTTCTAATATCGATGACCAATGATCTAAAGCGGAAATAATAATAAACAAACCTAAAATCGGTATGGCTAACAAACCTAGCAAACCAAATGACCCATCCCAATATTTATAATGCGCCAGACGTTTTTCCAGAAAATAAAATAAGGCAGTAAACCAATTATAATTTCGGTAACGTTCAAGGCCACCAAGAAAAAAATCCATGCCTAGTGCAATAAGAATAAAAATTAGCGTCATAGTTTTAGTAATGAAAAATAATAGTCTTTGTCAAAAGTCGGCCCCGGATCAGTTTTCCTACCGGGTGCAATATCACTATGACCCACAATACGATCTTTTGTTATTTTCTGCCAGCGTTGACAGATTAAATTGGTGATTTGCGCAAGCGTTTTATATTCTACATCACCATAAGCTTCCTCATCACAACCTTCCAGCTCTATGCCAATAGCAAAGTCATTGCATTGACTACGTCCACAGAAAGTAGATTCTCCCGCATGCCATGCGCGTTTAATAAAGGGAACGTACTGCGTCACCTCGCCCTTACGATCGATAAGTAAATGCGATGAAACACGTAATTCATGTATCTCTTCGAAATAAGGGTGCGCTTTGGGATCCAAAGTATTAGTGAATAACTGGTCAATAAAATCACCGCCATATTCCCTTGGTGGCAAACTGATCCCGTGTATGACTAGTAAATCAATATCAGATATTTTCGCTCGATCATCACAATTTGGCGATGGAACAAGACGTGCTCCGGATAACCATTCACCTCGTTCGTCAATCTGATAATCTGCTTGCTTCAATTTCAATGCCTTTGTTAACCTGTTAAGCTTAACTATAACAGTATCAAATACCTTAAGAGAAAATTTAATGTGTCGATTAGCCGCTTATCTTGGTCCTGAAATCACCTTGTCCCGTTTTTTGCTGGAGCCTGAACATAGTCTGGTCAAACAATCCTGGGCGCCTAAAGAAATGAATGAAGGGACATTGAATGCCGATGGTTATGGTGTTGCATGGTTGGTAAATGGCATTGTGCCGTGCACTTATAAAAATGTATTGCCTATCTGGTCAGACACCAATCTTGATGGCCTTGGACGCTCACTCAGCAGTCGCCTTTGGCTGGCAAATGTTCGCAGTGCAACACCCGGACAAGGAGTCAGCGAAGCGAATACGCAGCCTTTTATAAAAGATGGATTAATTTTTACTCATAACGGTTGCTTGAAACCTTTTGATAAAAATATTAAATCTGGTTTACTGGATATTTTATCTAACGATATTCGCGCTGAAATCAATGGCAATAGCGATTCACTTTATTTGTTTGCCCTGTTGCAGCAAAACTTACTGACACAAAAATCATTACCCGACGCCATCATAAATATGATGGACTCTCTAAAATCAGTTTGTGCTGACAAGGTGATCGCATTATTAAATCTCGTAATCAGTAACGGTGACATCATTTATGCATGTCGACATGCGATCAATGGCGACTGCCCTAGCCTTTATTATTCACTTAGTAATAACAATGTACGGATCGCATCTGAACCTTTAACACCAAATGATAAATGGACAACCTTCCCTGAAAACAGTCTGATTAGTTTTAATAATTCGAGCGTGATTAATCAATTTGATTTATGAAAGAATTGCTCGAAGAATTACAAGCCTTACAAAGTGAAGTCGTTAAGCTCGTCAGTTCTATTCCTGAAGAAAACTATCATCAGCAATTTCACCCTGACTTAAGTCCAATTGGCTGGCATCTTGGGCACTGCGTCTATGCTGAAACCTATTGGATTAGAGAACAGTTGACCGGTCAACAAACAATGGATGATTCACTAAAGTCGCTTTATGTCCCGGAATTAAGCCATAAGCCATCTCGAAGTTCGGCTTTGCCTAACAAGACTGAAATACTAGAATGGATCCAAAAGACTCAATCACAAAATCGTGATTTACTTGAGTCAGAAATTCTTAAAAATACCTCGCATCACTTGTTAGAAAAGGATTATTTGATTCATTTTTTAATCCAACACTATTCGCAACACATCGAAACCATGTATATGGTGTTAACTGAAATGCAGTTGCAACAATTAAATACTGAATTTAGTAACACAAAAAAACTCAACCCAAGTAAATTAACTCCGAAAACAAAATCTATTGAAACCGGGACATACAACATCGGTTCAGATAAAAAAGAACTCGTCTATGACAATGAACAACCAGAACATTCTGTAAAATTAAACAACTTTAAAATTTCAACATTGCCTGTTAGCAACAGTGAATATTTACAATTTATTAATGATGCTGGTTACACTGCAAAAGAGTGTTGGTCTAATGAAGGCTGGCTATGGATTAATGCGACTCAATACAAGCATCCACATCATTGGCTTCTTGATAATAATTCTAACTACTATGGAGTTGATCATAATGGCGCTTATTCACTTGAAGAAAACAATCCCGTTTATGGCCTGAGTTATTACGAAGCAGAAGCGTTTGCTAAATGGAATGGCGCGCGCTTGCTACATGAACACGAATGGGAAGTGGCTGCTATAAAAAATTGCTTAGAACAAAGTTCGCTCGTATGGGAATGGTGTAACAATAATCTCTATCCTTACAAAGATTTCTCAGCTTATCCTTACGAGGGTTATTCAGTACCTTATTTTGATAAGAAATATTATGTATTAAGGGGTGGCAGTAAATATTCAAAAAAACGAATTAAACGTTCCAGCTTCCGGAATTACTATACGGCGGATAAAAGGCATATTTTTGCAGGCGTGCGCTTGGCCTACGACTGAGACCTTTGCACAATGGTTCTTTTGTCCTCTGGCGTCGTCGCCTAAAGCGCCTACTGTTGGTAATACGTACCCAAAACACTCGTTTCACTCGCGGGGCAGGCTCTACTTAATCGGTCATTTATATTTATAAACTCCCTCATTTATGTACAGGACGTACGGTATGCTGGTTTCGCCTATAGTGCCTACAGTTGGTGCATGGATGCAGGAGGTAGAGCGACACAGGAGTCAAAGCCGAGGAGCAAAAACCAGCCTGTGCGTTTATGCCTAGCCAGTGAACAAAAGCCCTGCTCGTGCAAAGGTCTCGACTATTTTTTATTCGGAAGCGGATTCAAGTAGTTTAATTAATTTCTTATTTTCCGTTTTTTCAGCCATTGTCAGTGCTGTTTTTTCTTTTTTATCAGCGAGTGTGACATCTGCGCCCGCATTCAGTAAGACTTCAACAATATCCAGTCGTTTATTTACCACAGCTAACATCAAAGCAGTTTTTCCCTGTTCATCAGCCAGATTAACATCGACGCCTTCAACAACCAGTTCATTAACAATACTTCTATTTCCATTATAGGCCGCACCCATTAATGCCGTACGCCCTACTAAATTTTTAGAATTCACGTTCATACCAGCAGATAACATTGCCTTTATCTGACTTAAACGCCCATCTTTTGCTGCTGTGTAAAACTTCAATTCTTTTGTTTTTTCATCCATGACTTCTTCTGCCGCAAAGGACAATGTCGTCAAAGAGTTAAAGAAGACAACAAACAACAAACTAACTAATCGATATTTAATATAATGCATAATCCTAAAAA
Organism: Gammaproteobacteria bacterium; assembly: GCA_041689615.1. Classification (GTDB taxonomy): domain Bacteria; phylum Pseudomonadota; class Gammaproteobacteria; order Eutrophobiales; family Eutrophobiaceae; genus UBA7359. Next base: position 212,304 of record JBDNFW010000033.1, read on the forward strand.
AGCCGTTTCAATAACACTAATAGCGGCATTTGTGACAAAATCTTAACAATGAGTGAAGAAAAATTTCAAGAACGTCTGGGCAATGGCATGGTCATTCTCGGCTGGATACTGGCTCTAGGACTACTATCGTTCTTTTTTTCTAAATATCTGGATAAGCAAAATAATCCCAATCAAAACCTTGTATTGAATCAAACTGATCTCACTAAGGAAGTCGAATTGCAACGAAATCGATATGGACACTATGTTGCTAATGGCACTATTAATAATCAGCCCGTCGTATTTATGCTCGATACTGGCGCAACAGATATCAGTATTCCCGAAAAAATAGCGCAACGTTTAAATCTAAAGGCAGGAATAAAATTTTATGTCGATACAGCCAATGGAGAAATAGACGTTTATGCAACGAGACTGGATCGTGTCGGCCTTGGTCCCATAGAACTATACGACGTCAACGCCAACATAAACCCCTATTTTGAAGGCGAAGAAATTCTCTTGGGAATGAGTTTTCTAAAACATCTACATTTCTCTCAGCAAGGCGATAAGCTTCTGATTAGACAATATTGATAGAGGCCTTTGCACGCGCAGGGCTTTTGTTTTCTGGCTAGGCATAAACGCACAGGCTGGTTTTTGCTCCTCGGCTTTGACTCCTGTGTCGCTCTACCTCCTGCATCCATACAGTCGTGCACCAACTGTAGGCACTATAAGGCGAAACCAGCATATACCGTACGTCCTGTACATAAATGAGGAAGCTTATAGATAATAAGTGACCGATTGAGTGTAGAGCCTGCCCCGCGAGTGAAACGAGTGTTTTGGGTACGATTTTACCAACAGGAGGCGCTCTAGGCGACGACGTAAGAGGACAATCGTGCAATGGTCTCTAATAACGATTAAACTGTCTTTATTCAATAACTTATAACCAAGCAAATGAGAATAATAATATGCAGTGGTTACAGGACAAACTAAACGTACTTAGCAGCATTATTTGGGGAGAATATTTACTCATTCCCTTATTAGCAATCGTCGGTATTTATCTTACTGCCGGACTTTACGCCATGCCTTGGCGGAAGATCCCACTTGCCTTTCAAACCTTGTGGCAAGGGCGCAAAGAAACGTCACATTTAGAAGGTGACATCACACCTTTTCAGGCCTTAATGACGGCGCTATCAGCAACAGTTGGCACAGGTAATATTGCTGGCGTTGCTACGGCTATCTATTTTGGTGGTCCGGGCGCCATATTCTGGATGTGGGTTATTGCCTTATTTGGTATGGCAACAAAATATGCCGAAGCAGTACTTGCTGTTAGTTATCGAGAAACAGACGAATTGGGTAATTATGTTGGTGGCCCAATGTATTACATACGTAATGGCTTGGGAGATAACTGGCGCTGGATGGCGTCTTCATTTGCTTTTTTTGCCATGTTTGCCGCGTTTGGCATTGGTAACATGGTTCAATCTCATTCTGTCGCCGATGAAATCTATTCAAGTTTTAGTGTACCCACGTGGCTTACCGGCATAGTTATGGCAACACTGGCTGCACTAGTCATCATCGGTGGTGTTAAACGCATAGCTCACGTTGCCGCAAAACTCGTCCCTTTCATGGCATTCGTCTATATCTTTGCCGCATTGGCCATTGTTATTTTAAATATTGAAAAGATGCCTGATGCTATTTTACTTATTCTTAAAAGTGCATTCACAGGTTCTGCCGCAAGCGGCGGTTTTCTTGGTGCCTCAATCTGGATGGCAATTCGCTGGGGTTTTGCTCGAGGCATTTTTTCAAATGAAGCCGGACTCGGTAGCGCACCTATTGCGCATGCCGCCGCTCAAACAAATGATCCGGTAAAACAAGGTATGGTCGCCATGCTTGGAACCTTCATCGACACCATAATCATATGCAGCCTTACCGCATTTGTGATCATACTCACTGGCGCATGGGAAAGTGGTTTAAAGGGTGTGAGCATGTCTTCACACGCTTTTTCAATAGGGTTATATGGATATGGCAGTTATGTTGTCAGTTTTGGACTGGTTTTATTTGCTTTCACAACCATACTCGGTTGGAGTTATTACGGCGAACGTAGTGCTGAATATTTATTTGGCACTAAAATTATCAAGCCTTATAGACTGTTATGGGTGATTGCCGTTTTTATCGGCGCGATTATGAAGCTGGAACTGGTATGGACATTTGCTGATGTTCTTAATGGACTCATGGCACTTCCCAATTTAGTTGCCCTACTATTACTTAGCCCTGTCGTGTTTAGCAAGACTCGACAATACTTCAATAATAAAAGCTCAAAATGGTAATCGACCAAAACGAAATCATTGCCAATGTAAAAACGGCGCTGCATGAAGATGTAGGTTCAGGCGATATTACTGCGGAATTGATTCCCGAAGATGCCACGGCTTCAGCAACACTTATTACCCGAGAGCATGCAACTTTGGCAGGTCGCAAGTGGTTCGATGAAGTTTTTAATCAATTAGATTCTTCTATTCAAATTGACTGGCAAGTCGATGATGGCGATGTTATTAAACCAAATCAAAAACTGTGTGAACTTCATGGCTCTGCGCGTTCAATACTAACAGGCGAGAGAACTGCGATTAATTTTTTACAAACACTTTCCGCAACAGCAACGTCCGTTGCCAGTTTTGTTAACTTAATAAAAGATACTGAAACTAAAATACTCGACACACGAAAAACCATTCCTGGTTTACGCCTCGCACAAAAATATGCGGTAACTTGTGGCGGTGGCAAAAATCATCGCGTTGGACTGTATGATGCTATTTTAATCAAGGAAAACCACATCATCGCGGCGAGAGGTATTACTGAAGCTATTACTCTAGCTAAGAAAAAAAATGTACCTGTTGAAGTTGAAGTTGAATCCTTACAAGAATTGGCAGAAGCTCTCGAAGCCAAACCAGATCAGGTTTTACTGGATAATTTTAATATTGCCGAATTAATCAAAGCAGTTTTAGTAACAAAAGGCCGCGCCAAACTGGAAGCTTCCGGTAATGTTGATAAACAAAGCATACGCGCTATTGCTGAAACCGGTGTTGATTATATTTCGATTGGCGCGCTGACTAAACACATTCAGGCGATTGATTTTTCCATGCGCATTAATCTTTAAGATTAATGCGCATGGAAAGAAGTTTTATAACTTACTTTTAACTAACTCGTAAATCTCTTCTTTCAAAGTATCCATGCCACCCAACAACGTTTCCAGTTGTTGACGACGATCATCAGCGAATTCCTTATCCTTTATACCACCTATATTAATATAAACATTTAATGCCGCACTTCTTAATCCGGCATAACCTGCTAATACAGCAACGCCAGCATCACTAATGACGTTCTTGTTACCTTTGTCAGCGATAGGTTGGCTAAGGTTAATCACTTCTCTACATAATTTGACACATTGAAGTGGGACATCGGTTGCTTCTTTTAAAGCTGCCTGAATTTCGGTTGAACGCGCTGCTTTTTCTTCATCCGTCTCTTTTGGCATACCGTATGAAGCCATAACCCGATTAAAAACTACGACATCATCATTAATAGCATCGGTTAAATCTGATCTTAACTGTTCTGATTTGGCCAGAATCTCTTTGCACTCTTCTTCAGCATCTTCGCAACCTTTTTTACCAATAGTAAAATTGGCGACCATGCTGATCAGGGCAGCACCCATAGCACCAGAAACGGCAGCCGCACCACCACCACCAGGTGTCGATGTCTTGCTTGCCAATTCATCCAGAAAAGTCTGAATTGTCATATCTTTTATCATGTATTTTCCCCAGAAACGTCAAAAAAAGACGGCGATTATATGCTAGTCACCCTTAAAACGGTAAATTTTAGTGAAGTCACAAATTCTGTAAATAACACGCTAGCTTGTCGCACAATGCTGCATCAGGTACCTTATGCGTTTTTTGAATCGACCATTCTGAGAAAATACGCTCGATTCTCACGTAACGCATTGATTACCGAATTTTTATTTTATACAGAATAATTTCCATGGGAACCAACAATAATGAAAAAGCTGCTTTTTCAACTTGATACTGATGCTCACCCAGCCGTATTCGATACTGTCGTTGCTTATGATGGCGGCGCAGATCATGTCATCGGACATGGTAATGTCACGCCTGACAACGTTACGCCATTGGTAGAAGGCGCCATTTTTACTCGTTCCCCAAAAGAAAAAAAATACACCGCTTTATTTGTAGGGGGTAGCGATATGGTTGCAGGTGAAAAACTCTTTAAAGCAGTTCAAAAAACCTTTTTTGCTGACTTTCGTGTTTCAGTTATGCTCGATAGTAACGGCAGCAATACTACCGCTGCGGCTGGTGTCGCTAAATTATTAACCAGTGGCACAATTAAAGGCAAAAAAGCTGTCGTCTTAGCAGGCACAGGCCCAGTAGGACAACGTGCAGCAATTATGTTGGCTAAAGAAGGTGCTAGCGAAGTGATTGTCAGCTCCCGCCAAATGAAACGTTCTGAGCAAGCTTGTGCAGATATGAAAAGCAGCTTTGATGTTGATATTACTCCGGCTGAAGCAGCCGATTGTGACAGCAGAGGAAAGTTGATTGAAGATGCACAAATTGTCTTTGCGGCTGGTGCGGCTGGCATTGAATTATTAAAAGCAGAACACTGGGAAAATAACAGCAACATTGAATTAATGGCTGATGCAAATGCAACTCCGCCGATAGGTATTGGCGGTACTGACATGATGGATAGAGGTCAGGATCGACATGGAAAAATCATTTGGGGTGCGATTGGCTTCGGTACTTTGAAACTAGCATTACACAGAGCGTGTATTGAGAAATTATTCGAAAGTAATGATCAATTATTTGATGCCGAAGAAATATTCACTCTTGCTAAAATGATGGCGTAGAATATAACACTTGGTAATCACAATCTCGTGACTATGGAAATTATATGAACACGAATTTAGGCAACACTCCTAAAGATAAATATTCATGGATGAATATGTCTCACGCTCTTTTTTACCTGTTCTTCATGTTTTCTACTTCGATTTATGCTGCGACATATGAAGATGGAAAACAAGCGTATCTAAGCCAGGACTACGAACTTGCATTAAAAACTCTTAAACCCTTGGCTGAAGAAGGAAATTCTCAAGCACAAATTACTTTAGGCTTGATGTATGACTATGGTCATGGCGTAGAAAAAAATTCATCCGAATCACTCAAATGGTACTTAATGGCCGCTGAACAAGGTGTCCCTTTGGTACAACATGATATTGGCGTGAAGTATTTTCAGGGTCAGGGTGTAGAACAAAATTATATTGAAGCGGCTAAATGGTGGGAAATGTCGGCTAATGCTGGCATTGCCGATTCTCAGTTTAATCTTGGCCTAATGTATTATCGTGGCATCGGCATCCCAAAGGATTATGTCAAAGCGGGAGTATTATTTGATGCTGCAGCCGAACAAGGGCACGGTAATGCACAATACAGTTTGGCTGTCATGTATGCCTTTGGTCAAAGCAGAGAAAAGAACTACAGCGCCGCATCAAAATGGTTTAACAAAGCAGCCGAACAAAATGTGGCTCAAGCTCAATTTAATCTCGGTGTCTTCCATGAAAATGGCTATGGCGTTTCGAAAGATTTAACTAAAGCTAGAGAATGGTATCAACTTGCGGCAGATCAAGGCTTACAAGAAGCCGTAGAAAAATTACGATCATTACCTGCACAAAACACAACCACCGTAGTAAAGAAAGAAAGCACGACCGTGGTTTCAGAAAAGATAATCACTAGCACGTCAGAATCTGAAACAACAAATATTAGTCTGCCAGATACGACTAGTGATTTGAATTTAAGTGACTGGTTACGACAACAACCCTCCGACAACTACACGTTACAATTAGCGAGTGTCGTCAGTGAGAAAGATATCACCAAGTATATTAAAGCCTCAAAATTTGATTCAAAAGCAGGTTATATAGAAGTTATTGTTAATGGAATTACCCGTTATACTGCTATATATGGTCTATATGATACTTATCAAAATGCAGAACTTGCCGTTAACGAATTACCCATGGCAATACAAAAAGCCAAACCCTGGGTTCGAAACACCGGCATACTTCAAGGCTTGTTGCGTTAATAAGTTTAACGGGGGAATAGTTAATGGCCTCGTTTAAAGAAATACTAAATTTCAGTGAAGAAGAACTGCTTCAACTACTATACAAATTCAATTTTTCTGAAGAAATTACTGAAGACAAAACCGAAGCTATCGCCATTCAATTAAAACTGCGCGAAGCACAATTAGTTTGTGCGATTGGCTTCAATAAATCTGTCAGAAAATTACCCGAAATAGCACCAATTCTTGGATTTGAAAATTATGACGGACTGGTAAACGCTCGTAATGAATTCTTCACGACAGACATTTATAAATTAATTTCTCTGGATAATATTTTATCGATTTATTCTATTGTTAAAAACGATGTTAAAAACAAACAAATCATGGAATATTTGTTAACCAGTCGACTTGAATGGATAGAGAAAAGAATTGAAGAAACTGTAAACTCACTTATCATTGATAAGTACAAAGAAGAAATGCGCGCCATTTATTCTGATGGGATTGTCGGCATCGACTTCGTAGAAACGCGATTAAATAAGTCTGATAGTGGTTTTCGTGCTCTGTTAAATGAAGTGACATTGATTGTCGAAAACAAGATTATTCCTGCTGGTGATGTTTTCTTTCGCGATACAATATTACCGCAGGAAAAAAGAAAGTTGCTAAATAAAGGATTAATACCGAGAGACTTGATCGAAACACGTCTTAGCGATCCAAACATTTCAGATGTTGAAAAGAAAATCCTATATGATCACTTAAAAATGAACCGCGAAAATTAATTAAACCATTATGCCAAGTTTTACTGAATTATTAACTGCCGCTGACGATGAACTGGTTCGGATTTTTTACAAAACCAGTACTGGTGAAGAAACCGACTTCATCAAGCGCATCAACATGGTCGCAGCACAACTTGAGCTTAATCATACGCAACTGGTATGCGCCTTAGGTTTTAATAAACATATACGTGAATTAACTGATATTCAGCAGCAACTCGGATTTCGTTCTTTCAAGTTGCTTACCTATCGAATGCATGAGTTATTTACAACGGATACTTATACACAATTAGCCATTGATAATATTTTGGACATTTATTCGGAACGACTTGAAGATCAAGAAGTACTCGACACCTTGCGGGAATTGTTGCATCCACGGCTCGAACACATTGAGGCTGATATTGAAAAAACAGATGATCCATCTCATATCATCAGTTATAAAATGGAAATTCATTCGATATACACTTCCGGTATTGCTGACAAAAATTTTGCTGACGAACGGCTTAACAAGGATATTGGTAAATATCGACTGATGGCAAACGAGGCCAATGTGATTATTGAAGCTGGTTATCAGCCGCCAAGTAATTTGTTCTTTATGAGTACGCTTTCTCCTGAGGAAAAACGTAATTTAATTGAAGCAGGCCATATCAGTAAAGACATGATTAAAAATCGCCTACAAAATGCAAAAATCAGCGAAGAAGAACGAGAATTGCTGGAAGAACACCTCTAAGAATATTTAAGCTGCAAAATTCAGGAAATTCTCCCCTGTTTTTTAGAAAAAACTCTCTTTTATTCATATAGATATATAGTTAATCTCCCTCCCCTAATAATAAATACAAGATATATTACTTGGGGGTAAATATTATGTCTGCACGTCATATCGCAGCCTATACAGCATCATTTCTTGCAATCGCTACATCTCAAACTATTTTTGCTGATGATATTCAACAAAATGAGACGATTGAAGTTATCGGAATCACACCTATGCATGGTGTTGGTTTACCCAAAGAATTAATTCCCTACAGCGTTCAATCTGCAACAAGCAAGGACATCGAACAAAGCCAAACCTTAGGCTTAACTGATTTCATGAACCGTAACCTAGGCAGCGTTACGATTAACGATGCACAAAACAATCCTTTGCAAGCTGATATTCAATATCGTGGTTATACACTCTCTCCGCTACTTGGTTTACCTCAGGGTTTAGCTGTGTATCAAAATGGCGTTCGTGTGAATGAACCTTTTGGTGATTCCATGAATTGGGATCTGCTTCCCGAATCTTCAATAGGCAGTATCAATTTAATCGGCGGTGCTAATCCTGTATTCGGTTTAAATGCGCTCGGTGGCTCATTATCTATTACCACTAAAAATGGTTTTACTCATCCGGGTCATAGCCTTGAAACCTATGGTGGCTCGTTTGAACGTATCGTTAGTACCATTGAAAGCGGTGGTAATAACGGAACATGGGGTTACTTTGTTACAGCAAATTATTTTAACGAAGATGGTTGGCGCGATGCCTCCCCTTCTGATGCGTTAAATCTTTTTGGTGCATTAAGTTATCGTAATACAGATACAACGTTTGATCTCACACTAAATCATGCTGATACCGATCTGATCGGTAACGGTTCATCTCCGGCAGAACTTCTTGAGCTTGATCGAGCGGCTGTTTTCACTTCACCTGATCAAACAGAAAACAAGATGACGATGGTTAATCTTGAAGGCACTCATTGGTTAGCAGATACCATACAACTGAGCGGCAACACTTTTTACCGCAAGAATAAAACGGGAAGTTTTAATGGCGATGGCACTGAATATGAAGGTGTAGCCGGTAATTTACAAGAAGATGGAGCTGACATAGAAGACCAATTTGGAAATGCTGTCGCAGATACTAATGCCAATGGTAGTGAACGAAATGCCCTCAATAATATTAGCAACCGCGAGCAAGAAGGATTTGGTGCTAACATTCAATCAACATTTATAGGCGATCTATTCGGTCGTGAAAATCAATTCATTTTTGGTAGCGGCTATCAGCAAGGCATCATTGATTTCTTTTCAGCCGTTGAGGTTGCCACGTTAGCTTGTGCATTTAATGGCGCAGACTGTACATTAGCTGGAGCAGACCGTTCGACTATTGGCTCCGGCTTTTTTGTTCCTGAAGAAGGTACAAATATCAAAGCTCACAACCGAACATGGTCACTCTATGCAACAGACACTTTTTCTGTAACCGAAAAACTCGCCGTCACCGCATCAGTTCGATATAACAATACGCATATCGTCCTTGGAGACAGAAGTAGTCAATCTAATCTTGCGGATCCAGAAGATCCTGCTGCGTTAAATGGTGAACATGATTTCCAGCGCATTAACCCTGCTTTTGGTGTTACATATAACTTTAATAACAACAATGGTGTTTTCGGCAGTTATAGTGAATCATCACGCGCACCTACTCCGATTGAACTGTTATGTGCTCGTGAAGATGCCCCCTGTAACTTACCTAATGCCTTTCTTGCTGATCCACCTTTAGAGCAAGTTGTTACCCAAAGTTTTGACGGTGGCTTCAGAGGTACTTTAAGAAATGACATTGGTTACAGTATTAGTGCATTTCACAGTACTAATAATGACGATATCATCTTCGGGACAACCGGTGGTGCAACAGCCAATTCAGGCTTCTTTAGCAATATTGGAGACACACAACGAATTGGAACTGAAGTTGGTTTAAATGGTGTATTCAAAAAGAAACTGAATTGGTATATGAACTACAGTTTTGTCGAAGCGACTTTTCAGGATTCGTTTACGACAAATAGTGCCAACCATCCTCTTGCTGATGCAAATGGTAAAATTCAGGTTGAAGCTGGCGACCGTATTCCGGGCATCCCTGAACATTCATTTAAACTGGGCGGCTTATATTCTTTCACGAATAAATTGTCTGTTGGCGCGAATATGATCTACAACTCAACACAGGTACTTCGTGGTGATGAAAGCAATCAACTCGGCACCGTTGATGGTTATGCTGTTGTTAATTTAAACAGCACATATAAAATCAACAAAACTTTTAAACTATTTGCCCGAGTAAATAATTTATTTGATACAGACTATGAAACCTTTGGGTTGTTAGGTGAAGCAGATGAAATATTTGATGGCTCTGGCGCTACTCAAGCATTTTCCGATGCAACATTTCTGGGTGCTGGCGCACCAATTAATGCTTTTGTTGGCATGACTGTTACTTTCTAGTTAATAGAAATCAGGTGTCAATACAAAAGGGAAATCCTGTTCATGGATTTCCCTTTTTTGTTAAAGAAATAATAGTTTATTTAGATTTGGTGCCGGAAAGAGGGATCGAACCTCCGACCTATGCGTTACGAATGCATTGCTCTACCAACTGAGCTATTCCGGCAATATTTTGAGAGTGTCTTTATAGAGAAATCAGCTTAATTTTTCAATACGCATAATAACATCACGACTAAGGAATTAGACAAGTTCTAACGTTTTTTTCTGGCATTCTAAGTTAAAACTTTCTATATCCATAAATGAATCTTTTCCTGATAAATTATCAACTAATAATTTAGCTGAAGCTGGCGCTTGTAATATCCCTTTTCTGAAATGTCCCGTATTAAGGTAAATACTTTTAAATCCCGATATTTGCCCAATAATAGGTATATTCGCTGTCGTTGAAGGACGTAAACCAGACCAATGCCTGACAAATTGCGCGTTATTAATTTCAGGACAAATAGAACACGCCCACTCAAGTAGTTCTTCTTTAGCAACTTCTGTCGTCTCATTGACAAAGCCAACATCTTCCATGGTGCTTCCAATTAATATGTGACCATCTCTACGTGGGATGAAATAATGAGAACTATCCAGTACTATTTTATCCAGAATTTTATGTTCCGGTTTAACACAAATCATCTGACCTCGTATTGGTTTAATATTTATCTCCTTATTAATATTACCGAGTAGTGATTTACTCCATGCACCAGCAGTAATAATAACGGCATCTGCAACTACTTTACCTTCATCGAATTCTACAAACTGAAATTGATTGTTCTTTATTCCTAAATTAGTGATTTTTGTATTCTCATATATTGAAACAGATAAACTATTTAAACTTTTACGCAAAGCCTTTAGAAGTTTGGGTGGTCGTACTTGTGCTATGTCTGGTAATAAAACTGAATGATTTGGAAAATTGATATCGCAAGAAATGTTTTGAACATTCTCTTCTAGGTTAACGTTTTTATCGCGAGCCCATTCTTTCGTTTTTGCTGCATGATCCTTGTCGATAATGACTAAGCCGGATTGGATATACTCTGAATCAATCTCTGTTTTCTGTTTTAATAATTCAACATAGTCTGGATAAAGTATTTTTCCCTGTTCAGAAAGCGCTACAGAAGCTGGGGATTCGACCCAGGGACGCATCGAAGATAAAATTCCACCCGCAGCCCAACTTGACTCTTTACCTAACTCACCTTTATCAAATAAGGCAACTTTTGCACCCTGAATGGCTAATTCACGGGCGGTTGTCATCCCGATAATGCCACCACCCACTACAATGTAATCAAAATTACTCATATCAATAATGTTAAACAGTTCACACCTTTTTCAACCATTCTACCATTCATCGAATAAATACTACCGTTTATCTATATTCACTTAATAAAAGTTTATTATTTGCTATAACTAGCAGTTAAATAATTATGAATTGTTTAATCCTACGGATCTAATAATGAAAAAACTATACACATCTAGCGGCTTCACTATTATGGAATTAATGATAGTTGTTGCTATCGCAGGAATACTTGCGGCAGTAGCTGTCCCAAACTACAGTGTTTTTGTTAAAAATAATTGTATAACAACCAGTTCAAATGCATTGGTCAGCAGTTTTCAATTAGCCAGGAGTACAGCAATAAAACAAAAAACTGATGTCACAATTACTGCGTCTAATTCTGGCGACAATGCAAATGAATGGGGCACGGGTTGGACAATCACATTTACAGAAGACCGTAATGGAAACGGTACATTGGATACTAATGAAGATTTCAATGGTAACACCACTTTAGATAGCAATATTTCGCTTAGAGAAGTATCACTCACTTGTACAAATACAACAATGAATGAAACAGCTAATGACACATCATTTGTCTATGGTTCTGATGGATTTATTGATGGCGCTGGCACGTTTGATGTGTGTGATGACAGAACGGGTGAAAAAGGTAATCAAATTTCACTTTCATCAACAGGTCGCCCAAATACAAACTCTCGTTATACTTGCCCATGAAAAATCTAAAATATAAATTAAAACTTAAAGACGCTATAAATGGCTTTTCATTAATCGAAGTATTAATCGCGATGTTAATCCTTGCAATTGGCTTTATGGGCATCACTGCTCTGCAATATCAGGGATTAAAATATAATACTGATGCAGTATTAAGAACTCAGATTAATTTTCTCGCATACGATCTCGCAGATCGTATGCGTCTAAACAGATCTAATATTGCAAGCTATATTGATAGCGATACCATCACGACTTCGGCTCCTACAGGTTGTAATGAGGCAACTGCATCAAATGCAGCAAATGACTTAAATTGCTGGAAACTTCTGGCTTATAACACCCTCCCTCCTGGAACGACGACAGGTATTTCTGCGTCAGGAAGATTTTATACCATTACGATTGGTTGGACTGATCGTGAAGGTGACACGCGCAACATAACTTATACATTTCAATAATTATGATTTATTTAAAAAAATATAACCGCGGTATGTCTCTAATTGAGATATTAGTTGCTCTTGGGTTATCACTCATCATCATGGGAGGAGCAATAACACTCCTGAGTAGTAACAAAAGAGTATATAAAGAACAAAATGAAATGGGCAGACTTCAGGAAAATGCTCGCTTCGCAATGGAGATACTTATTAAAGATATTCGTATGGCTGGTTATGCCGGTTGTGTCGATGATATTGGTAAAGTTCAAAATCACGTCAACAATAGTACTAATGACGATAATGTTTTTAGCATGGGAAATGCGGTTGAAGGTTTTAATAACGCTGGTACCCAATGGAAACCATCAGATAGTACCGATCAAGTTTCTACATTTACAGCTGATACTGACGGCATAACCATTCGTTATCTTGATCCGAATGGAATGTCACCTACTGATAAAATGCCAACGACCTCTGAAGCCAATATTTCGGTAACTAGTTTTGGCGATTTGGCAGAAGGCGACATTATCGGTGTAGCAGATTGTGAAAGTGCTGAGGTATTTGAAATAACAGGGTTCGCAAGCGGTAAAATCACACATAACACTGGAGCTCACAACCCTTGGTTCGGCAATGCAACAAAAGTATTACAAAAACGATATGGTTCTGATGCCTTTATTGTCAGATTCATAGCCCATCGCTACTACATACGCGATAACGCTAACGGCGTCGCATCTTTATACAGACAAGAAGCAAATGGCACTATTCTAGAACTCATTGAGGGCGTTGATAATATGCAGATACTCTTCGGTGAAGACACCACCAACGATGCCATTGCTGATCAATATGTTAATGCAGCGAGTGTTGGAGCAAGCAATTGGGATAATGTTGTGAGTGTCAAGATAGCCCTTTTAATTAATAGTGTTGATGAAAATTTCCTCGGAAATCAAGATACGACGACCTACACACTGCTTGATGATAGTAGCGTCGGTCCTTTCAACGATTACAGACGACGAAAAATATTTTCCAATACCGTCCAAATACGTAATCGCAGTAATTAACTCTTAACTGAGGTTTAAGAATCATGTCTTATATTTCAACTTACAATATTAAAGCAAAGAAACAATCAGGTGCTGTACTTATGACAGCGCTTGTCTTGCTTGTCATTATGACCATGCTCGGTCTTACGTCTATGACCACGTCTACACTGGAAGAAAAAATGGCAGCTAACTCACAGGACATTAATCGTGCCTTTCAGACTGCTGAATCAGGATTGGAAATGGTATTCAGTGATGAAAATGCTTTTAATACCAGTAATACCACTGCCTCCGACGGAACGGCGAATGATTTATACACACCCTCAGCCACAACAGTTGGGAGTTACAGTGCATCAGTTTCCTATAATGCCGTCATGTTACAAATGGCTAGACCACCTCGTAACTCTGGTTGGGATTCGAGTAATGCATTTTACCACTTTGACCTAAACGCTACTTCTTCTACAGCATCCGGTTCAACATCCACAGTACATGGTGGTGCTTACCAGATCGGTAAAAAATAACAGATTGATATTTGGAGAAACAAAATGTTCAAACTGAAGTCAAACTTTACAACATCAATCCTGTTTATGGCTATTACGTCACTAACAGGTATTACTGCGCCCGTTTTGGCAGCGAATGATGACACCGAAATATACCTAAACTCGCCTTCTTCAACTGGAACGGCAAACATACTGCTCAATCTCGACACCTCGGGCAGTATGAGTACTAAAGTTGATGAAGATAACAATGGTATTTCAGGTGAAGCCGGTGAACGTTCGCGTTTGGAAGTAATGAAAGAAGCAACCATAAATTTACTTAATAATATGTCGGCATTGAATGTTGGTCTGATGCGTTATCACTATTATGGCGGCCCGATCTTATTTCCAATATCCAATTTAAATGATTCAGTTTGTGAGATTGAGGGTAACTGTACTTCAAGTACGCCTGCAACAGGAACCGCGAACATCACAACGACTATGTCGAGCAATAATGATGATGGAGAAGAAGCAACAGCTACTCCGGTTGTCGCGCTTTCAAACACAACGCTTACAATGGGACAAAACGCTGGTTCGTCATGTACGACAACGAATTATTCTTTCGCTGTTACAGACTCTAATGACATTATGGAAGATCAAACTTGGAACTCAGGTACACATACTGGTGGAGGTAGTGTACAAACGGGTAGTTCCGATATGGAGCTTTCAGTAGATGGAGTTGAGCAGTTAAATGGTGTCTGGTTCAGAAATGTCGTTATTCCAGCAGAAACAGCAAATATCACTATTTCTAGCGCAACAATCAGCTTTACCGCAAATGAGCAGCCTGGTGGCGCCATCAATATTGATATCTATGCCGTCGATCCCGATGAAATTGATGTCACTAATAAACAGTTGGACGATGCTAATTATAAACCTTCAGATCTCTATCTTGTTGCCGGCCATCGCTTAGCAACTAAAGTCGATTGGGATATCGCTGCAAGTAACGACCCCGCGATTGGAGAACCAGTAACTACAGCTGATATTACTACGCTAATTCAGGCTGCTCAGGCTAATGGTCTAGCAGCAAGCACTAATAAAAACATCGCCTTCTTGTTCGAAAAAGATTCCGGCTCTGGCAAACGTACCGTCGAACGACAAAGTGACTTTCCAACATTAGATATTGTTTATCAAACCTGTGTCACTGCCAGTCCGACTGATATTGATACTGGTATACGTTTTCAAAAAGTTAAAATTCCACAAGGTCAAAACATCACTAGTGCTCGTATCAACTTTACTGCGGCGGCAGCTGCCACTGGCACACCAACATTTACAGTTAAGATACAAGACATTGATACGGCACCAGCTTTCGATGCAACTGATACAGACAACATAAGTTCACGAACATATGACGCTACCACAATAACTTGGAATAACGCCTCACCAACAGGTCCAATTACTGACTGGGTAGTTGATACGACTTATTCCACCCCTGATTTGGCCGATATGATTGAAGAAGTGACAAACCGAGCCGGATGGTGTGGTGGTAATGATCTGGTATTTATGATCGACGGTGGTACCGCGCAAACTAAACGAACCGCTTATTCCCAAGATTTTGGTGACTCTGCCAAATCACCAATACTTTATCTCACCTACGATAATGATAACCGCGATGCTGCTGCAGCTACAGGCAATCCAAATGCCTGTAATGTCTCTACAGTGACTACAAAGATTGAATCGGGCGCGGATGATGCTGAAGAAGATACGTCTAATGGCAGTATCGACCTGACCAGTAGTGACCTTGAAATAGTACAGGAGAATCAACTTCAGGTTGTGGGACTCCGTTTTCAGGATATTCCCATTGCCAAAAATACGGTTATTGTTTCAGCCAAACTGACCTTTACCGCAGATGAAGCGCACAGTGGTACGACTTCATTTACAATTAAAGGACAAAAATCGGAAAACGCAGCGGCATTCACTACGACAACAAATGATATAACGAACACTGCCGCGGGTAAGCGACCTCGTACAACTGCATCAATTCCCTGGTCGGCTGCTTCAACGCCTGCTCTTACATCATGGGTTGTTGATTCGACATACGATTCACCCGACATAACTACTATTATTCAGGAAATTGTAAACCAAGGAACGTGGGCAGCCGATAACGACTTGGCGCTGTTTATTTCCGGTTCAGATTCTGACAGACGAGTTGGCTATTCTTTTAATGGTTCGCCTGCTAAAGCAGTCACTCTAACTATGGAAATTCAAGGTGATGCGACTGTAACGAAAAAAACTGTTCGTTCACATTTAGTCGATATCGTTGGTAACATGACTCAAGCAAATGGTACACCGATATTAGGCACTATTATAGAAGCTGCACATTATTTTCGTGGAGAAGGAGTGAGGTTCGGAACTCAACGCGGTCAACAATCATCAAGTTATGTCGTTTCAGATGTCAGTCATCCTACTTCTTATGTAGCAAATGGCGCTACCGTCACCTATCCAGGTACTTGTACTGCCGATAATGATAGGGCTGACGACTGTAAGACACAAGTAATCTCCGGAGGAACACCCAAGTACAAAAGTCCGATCATTGCCGAGTGTCAAACCAACTACCTGATTAACCTGACTGATGGTGGTGGATACTTTACCGGTGAAGGAAACACAGGTGCTGTTGGCCTAAGTTTTGATGAAGATGATTTAACTAATTCTTTTGTTGCAGAAGATGCGGATGGTAATGCCGTCTCTTTAACATCATGCGCATCAGATACCACTCTGCCAGATTCAACGACCTATAGTGGTTCAAGTCATGATGAATGTGCCGTAAAACTAACTAAATTCCTTTACGATAATGATCAGAGCTATACCAATACCCAAACTCTTCTATCAGGAACGGCTCCTATCGATGGAACTCAAGTTGTAGAAACTCATACGATTGGTTTTAACTTGTGTGGTAATGGTAACGTGTCATCTAAAGACAGTTCAGGTAACCCAGTCTGTTGTGCTGTAGCTAATCATACTGTCGCAACCGGACTCTGTAGTACTCCTATTACAGATCCAGATAAGATCAAAGTATTAAAGGCTATGGCTGCTGTTGGTGGTGGTGATTATTTCAATGCTAGTACATCGTCAGAGCTATTAGCTGCGTTTACAGAAATTACAGCGAACATTGTATCGAGAAGTACATCGTTCTCTTCCCCTTCTATTGCTGCTAACGCATTTAACCGTTTACTTAGCCGAGATGAAGTTTACTTTGGCTTATTTGAACCTAATAAACAGGTCAACTGGCCAGGCAATATCAAGAAATATAATCTTTGTACAGATACAGATACTAATGATGATGGTACGCAAGATTGCACATTAGGTGATGTACTTGATGCCAATTTAGTCAAAGCTGTTGTTGACGATCCATCTGCTTCTGATGATGGTTTGTTTAGCAACGATTCTAAAAGTGAGTGGAGTGCATCTACTGATGGACGTGAAATTCAGATAGGTGGAGCTGGTGGCGAAATTACTGACCATACTGCTCGTACACTATACAGTGAAAAAAATGACAGTGGTGATGCCAGTAATGGGGATGCACTATCAGCGGCAGGACATGTATTAGATAGCACTAACTGGAGTGACGCAAATCATGATGAGTGGCGAGATCAGGTCTGTCCAACTCCATCAACGACAGCCGGCTCTGACTGTGAAAAACAGATGTTGTTCTTATTAGGTAAAGATGTATTAGACGAAGATGAAGATGGTTCTACCACTGATACTCGCTGGTGGTTCCATGATGTACTTCACTCCAGTCCAATAGGTATCACTTATGGTGTAACTTCAGGCGGTGATTTCATTGATAAGATTGTTATGGCTACGAATGATGGTGCCCTACATTTTATTAATGGTACTACGGGTGTTGAAGAATGGGCTTTTATTCCTAATGAACTTCTAGCCAATGTAAACGACCTCTATGACAATACAGGTACTCAGCATCTTTACGGTCTGGACTCAACTCCAAAAGTGGTTGTGAATGATGTTGACAATGACGGTACTATCGAACCGGCAGATGGAGATACAGTATACGTTTATATCTCACAACGTCGTGGTGGGAAAAATGTTTATGCCCTCGACATTACTCCTGCGGCAACATTAACAACGACATCAGAGACTGTTGTTCCTAAATTCCTGTTTAGAATTGATGGCGGCACTGGAGATTTCGCACGCATGGGTCAAAGTTGGTCGGAACCCGTAGCTGCAACGATAGGCACAAAGAGTGGTAGTACAACAAACATCCCAGAAGATGTTCTTATTTTTGCCGGTGGTTATGACATTGATTTGGACACCCTAGATAACAGTGGTGTTGGTCCGGATAAAAACTTTGGCCTTGAGGCAGGCTCACCTAACGAGGGTAATGCTATCTACTTCGTCAACGCGACCACAGGTGCTTTAATCTTTGATATCAGTCATGCCGCAAATGCAGGACTTAGTATCACTGCTAGCTCTGCAGATATAAAAGTTCCTGATATGTTTTATTCGATTCCATCAAATTTAACTATCCTTGATTCTGATGGTGACGGACTTGATGACAAAATATATGTTGGTGATACTGCTGGGCAAATCTGGCGTGTAGATTTACTTGGCGATGTTAAAACATCAGGTAGTAGCCGACAAGGAAGCACTATCGTCGGTAAACTTGCAGACATTTCAACTTCGGGTTCCGCTACAACAGAGCGTCGATTCTTTTATCGACCCGCAGTAATTCAAGTAGCCGATAGTGTCTATTCTCAAGCTGCAGGCGGTGAGTTTGATTATATTGTTATCGGAACGGGTAATAGAGCAAACCCACTTGTTACTACTACCAGTGATCGATTTTATGCAATCCGTGATACTCAAATAGGAACCATGCTAGATACCGGTACTCCTGACAATCTTGCAGATAGTTATCCGCAAAATATTGATCTAACCGCTGCACTAGCCGCTGCAATTGATAACACGGATCTGATTGATGTAACTAGCTCCGGTGTTGATTCTACTGATACAACAAATACAGCAGCTCTAGGGTGGTACCTAGATTTTGATACCTTTGTTGTTAGTGGCTCTAGTGCTGATGGTGAAAAAGTGCTCGCAGCAGCAGGTGTTTTTGATAACAAAGTTATTTTCACGACCTATATCCCAGAAGATTCTTCTGTAACTGCTGATGTCTGTAGTGCTTCGGAAGGTTCCGGTCGAGCTTTTAATCTAAATCTTCTAAGTGCTGCTGCAGCATTAGATTGGGATGGAGATGGTGATATTGATTCAGACGATAGAGCAGCTTCTCTTGGTTCAGGTATTCCTTCAGAAGCAGTACCAATCTTTACAAAAGAAGGCGTAACATTACTTGTCGGTACAGGTGGTGGCGCTGAAAACCTTGGCCAAGTATCGGGTGTTCCACGTGTTCGCACATACTGGTATGAAGAATAATAACGCTGTTTAATTGACAGATATAGATGTATGCGGCTTAATCGTATTTGGATTAAGCCGCATATTCGGATTTAAAGAAATTTAATATCAATAATTTATTGGACTGATAATGATGAAAAGTTTACCCAAAATTCACAACGGTTTTACACTGATGGAGTTGATGATTGTTGTTGCAGTTATTGCCATCTTGGCTGGCATAGCTTACCCACAGTATACAGCTTATGGAGAACGTGCCAGAAGATCTGAAGGTAGATCTGCGCTATTAAATGCCGCCGCTTTGGAAGAGCGATATTATTCTGATAACAATCAATTTGCTGCACTCGCGACTGCCGGTATCAGCACAAGTAGTGAGAATGACTATTATACTCTATCTTTAACGCTTGATGATGCAAATAACCAAAGTTTTACTGTAACAGCCACTCCAACTCGTGCTGATGCAAAGTGCACTACTCTGACGTTTACTAATGCTGGAGCTAAAGGTTTTACAGGTACTGGGAATATGAGTACTTGTTGGGGGAAATAGTACATTTCATTTTAACCGAACAATTCCTGGACACTATAGTTATATAATGCGCATTAATATTTTTCTCTTGTTTATGGTATTAATGTATGTAACTGCGTGTACTCAAGAGAATGAAGAATCAAATATCCCTTCCGAATTAGATAATAAGAAAGTAACAACTAAAGTATCAAAAAATATTAATTATCCAAATCTACAAAAACTTATTGTATATGGACATGCAAACTTATATGAAGTACGTCTAGCATTTACTGAAACAGATCAAGCATCACTATCCAATACAATAAATGCTACGTATTCAATGCGCTGGCATCGCGGCGTTATTCACTTGTTAAATGGGGCATGGGAAAATGATCAACAAAAATATCCTGAAATAGCTTGGGAACAATTAAATAAAACGCCAGCTCGAATTTCCCTTGCAAGTACAATTAATCGAATAAAAATCACAGGTACTGAAGAATATTTGGATTTTATTCGTTCATATAAATATGACAAACATGAATTTAATCGAGCGCAAGTGTGTATAGCGCTGGGTTTTAATGGTGCACTTGAAGATATTGAATACTTGAAGGAAATGGCTACTTCAGATAACGATTATGTTATACAAAGTGCAGTAACAGCATTAGGTTTAATGGGAGGAAATCAAGCCAGAGATGCACTAGTTGATTTATGGAAAGACTCTCGAGATACACCTAAAGGTGAGCTTGTAGAAGATTTATTATTAAAAGCATACAACGTTATTCCCAGCACCGAAAAACCGGAAGAAAAATTATCCAGCAATAATTCAGCGGATTAAATAACACCTCTTATATTTTCTTATTTCTATTCGCAATAAGTTTTTATACTTTCATTTGATTTAGCAATTTCTGCTTGTCGCTCTTCATCAGACAAAACTCGTTTCGAACCATCGGAATTTGTTAAACTGACTCGTGGCCGTTGATAACTGGCAAGTCGCTTTCTAGCTTGATCACATTTTTGTTGTTTAGCAAGCGCCTCTTCTTCAGCTGTCTGATTCTCTTCTGTAGACTTAATTCTATCTTCACGTAATTTATCAGCTGTTTCTTTACGTTCATCAAGTGCTTTTGCAGCGCTTTCTGTATCTACACGTGATGGCGGCTTTATTATCTCAACAGCTGTATTACCAATTGGTGGGGACTGGGAATATTGTGTATTACCATCCTCATCAATCCACTTGTACATTTCAGCATTGACGCCGAGGGTAAAAAAAATACTACTAAATATCAAAAAGATATATGATAAAAGCACGGTTTTATTCATGGCAATGAACCTTTTAAAAATATATGTGTATAATTAAGTATACGTCTCTAAAAATATTTTGTAATCATTTGATTAGACCTGTTTTATAATTTTTAATTCAATATAAATATTAAAGGAATCAACATAGTGAGGATTAAATTATGGTTTCCAGACTATCTAAAGTAAGTGTTCTAACTCTCGCATTATTTTCTTTGATTAGCGTTCAAGCTGCTGTAAAAATTGTTGAATGTGAAGACGAAGAAGGAAACAAGACTTTTCAAAAGGTATGCCCTACTGGCTCAACTATGGTTAGTGAAAAAAATATACGTACTGGAGGAAGTTCAAATGAAGGACGCAGTAAAACAAACATCGAGGCTACGCTCTATCTAATCCCCGAATGTGAGGCTTGTGATGAAGCTAGAGAATTTTTAAAAGATAGAAAAATATCTATTACCGAAAAAAATGTTAACGAGAATATTGAGTTGCAAACTGAATTAACTGAATTAACTGGGGCACTTAAAGTGCCAACAACAGTAATAGGTGAAGAAGTATTAACTGGGTACAGCCGCACAAAATTTTTAAGTGTTATTGAGGCTGCCGGTTATAAGGACGGAGATTCTTAAATCAAGCCATTTCTTTTTCATTAAGAAGTTCTTTAGGTAACGAAAAGACAACTCGTTCGGTTATTCCTGGATTCTCTTCTACCATTGTGGCGCCCCACTCTTTCAGTTGAGCTATAACTTCTTCAACCAGAATTTCTGGTGCAGATGCTCCGGCCGTTAAACCTATGTTTTCTTTTCCTTCTGTCCATTCTTTCTTGATTTCTGAAGCATCATCAATCAAGTACGCTGGTACACCTACTTTTTGAGACAATTCCATTAACCGCGTTGAATTAGAACTGTTTGGTGAACCAACTACTAAAATCAAATCACATTTTGCTACTAAATTTTTCACGGCATCCTGTCTGTTTTGGGTGGCATAACAAATATCTTCTTTCTTTGGTCCATCAATCTTTGGAAAGCGATTTCTTAATGCATCAATAACTAAAGCGGTATCGTCCATTGATAACGTTGTTTGTGTAACAAAAGCCAACAAGTCAGGATTTTTCACTTCTAACTTCATTACGTCTTCAACTGATTCAACCAGATACATACCACCTTTACCATTCTTTGGTCGATATTGCCCTATGGTACCTTCGACTTCAGGGTGTCCTTCGTGTCCTATTAAAATACATTCTGTTTCTTCGTCCTGATACTTACCCACTTCCATATGAACTTTCGTCACCAATGGACAAATTGCATCAAAGACTCTGAGGCTACGACGAGCGGCTTCTTCGCGAACTGCTTTCGAAACACCATGTGCACTAAAAATAACGGTAGAATCATCAGGTACTTCATCCAGTTCTTCAACGAACACCGCACCTTTTTCACGTAATGAATTAACAACATGTTTATTATGTACCACTTCATGGCGAACATAGACTGGCGCACCAAACATTGATAAAGCGCGTTCAACAATCTCTATAGCACGGTCAACACCGGCACAAAAACCACGTGGATTAGCGAGTAATATTTGCATTTAATTAGTCCTGTAAACGAATTTTGTTGTTCTGCTTAATAATATCAGAAATTATAGCAACATCTTAATTATCATTCTCGCTATCATTTAGCCAAATAGCATCGATAATCAACATGACTGCACCAATAAATATAGCAGAATCGGCAATATTGAAGGCTGGCCAAGGATTAAATATTCTCCACGGTAAAAAACTCAAAGAAACATCAATAAAGTCAATAACATAACCAAGAGTTATTCTGTCCCATACATTACCCAACACACCACCAAGTACAAAAGCTAGTGCAAAAAATAACCAGCGTTTGTTTGATGGAAGGCTATACATCCACATCACGATAGTGATACTAACCACTGAGCCCAAGCCAATAAAAAAGAAACGTTGCCAACCACCCGCCTGACTCAAAAAACTGAATGCGGCTCCGGTATTATGCATCAGGGTAAGATTAAAACCCGGGAAAACAGGCAACGGCTGATAAAGTATTAATTCCTGAACTGCATAAAATTTCGTCAACTGATCGATAATAATAATTACGATAGAGAGCGTTAGACCTTTAATCATCCCTACCCTTGCATCAGGCATATTGTCTTTTCTCGCCTTCACCATCGATATTTTCTATACAACGGTTACATAACTCAGGATGTTTTTCATTGCTGCCAACATCTTTCCGGTGATGCCAACAACGGACACATTTTGAATACACCGAAGCAGACACTTTAACATACAAACCAGGCAATGCAGACTCAATAACTTCTGCAGGTTTCTCATTCACATTATGTAAACGAGCATAAGACGTAATCATTACAAATCTTAATTCATCTTCGAGTTTTTCAAGTCGAGAAATAATATCGTCATTACAATAAAGATCAATTTCTGCATCCAGTGAAGAACCAATAGTTTTATCTACTCGTAACTTTTCAAGTTGCTTATTTATTTCATCACGGTAAGTAATAATTATTTCCCAATGATTTTTACGTGCTTCTGATCCTGTTTCATCGATATCAAAGTCGTACCAATCTTCAAAAAATACTGAATCACTTCTTTTCCCAGGAATAAACTTCCAAATCTCATCTGCAGTGAAACTGAGTATTGGTGCTAGCCAACGAACCATCATTTCGATTAGATGATACATCGCCGTTTGTCCTGAACGTCTTGCTAAACTATTTTCAGCTGACGTGTATTGTCTATCCTTTGTTATATCAAGATAGAAACCACCCATCTCAACAACACAAAATTGATGCAACAACTGATAAATCAAATGAAATTCAAAATTATTATAAGCGCTGATAATTTCTTTTTGTAACCGAGCCGCATGTTCAACAACCCACTTATCCAGTTCCAACATGTCTTCATAAGCAACACTGTTCTTTTCAGGGTCAAAACCATCAAGATTGGAAAGTAAATAACGTGCCGTATTGCGAAAACGTCGATAAGCATCTGCAGTTCGTTTTAATATTTCATCAGAAACACTCATTTCGCTTCGATAATCTGTAGCTGCAACCCATAAACGCAAAGCATCAGCACCTAATGCATTCATTACTTTTTGTGGGGCGACAACATTACCTTTCGACTTTGACATCTTCATGCCTTTAGCATCAACAGTAAAACCGTGCGTTACTACATTTTTATACGGTGCTTCACCATTATTGATCGCAACTGATGTAAGTAATGACGATTGAAACCAACCACGATGTTGATCAGAACCTTCAAGATAAAGATCGGCTGGAAAACTTAAACGTTCATCTGCATTTAATACCGTGTCATGCGTAACACCTGAATCAAACCAAACATCTAAAGTATCAATAACCTTACTGTATTTTTCTGATCCATCGCCAAGCAATGTTGCTGCATCTAAATCAAACCAGGCATCGATGCCCTTCTCTTCAATCAACAACGCGACTTTTTCTATCAAGTTAGCCGTATCGGGATGAGGTTCCTGTGTTTCTCTATTAATGAAAACAGCAATAGGCACACCCCATGTTCGTTGGCGCGAGATACACCAATCCGGACGATTTTCTATCATGCCGTGAATGCGTTCTTCGCCCCATGATGGTTGCCAATTAACACCTTTTATTGCTTTTAATGCCTGAGCACGCAATCCATTGCTATCCATACTAATAAACCATTGTGGAGTCGCTCGAAAAATAATCGGCGTTTTATGTCGCCAACAATGTGGATAGCTATGCAATAAACTTTCGTGATGCAACAAAGCACCTTTCTCTTCCAACACATTTAATACTAATGCGTTCGCTTTAAATACATGTTCACCGGCAAATAATTCTGTATTGGGTAAGAAGCAGCCGTTGTCACCAACCGGATTATCGATTTCTAAACCATAACGTTGACCGACGACATAATCGTCTTGACCATGACCCGGTGCTGTATGCACTGCACCCGTTCCTGCTTCCAAAGTAACATGTTCGCCCAAGATAACGGGAACAACGCGATCATAAAATGGATGCTGGAATTTTAAACCTTCAAGTTCTGATCCCTTGCAAGTTGCAATAACATTAAAGTCTTCAATACCACAACGCGACATAACAGCTTTATACAAACCTTCGGCAAGTATCAGTGCTTCGTTTGCAACTTGCACTAATACATAATCGTAGTCTGCATTTACCGCGACAGCCTGATTAGCCGGCAATGTCCATGGCGTTGTTGTCCAAATCACAATAGACACAGACTCAATATTGCTTTTTACGTCAAAACATTTCAACACTTCAGTCTGATCAACAGAACGAAACCGAACATCAATTGCAGGAGATGTTTTATCTTCATGTTCAACTTCAGCTTCAGCTAATGCTGATCCACAATCTGTACACCAATGCACAGGCTTAACACCTTTATGTAAATGTCCCGCAGATATAATCTTTCCCAAGGCTCGAACAATATTCGCCTCGGTTTTAAAGTCCATCGTTAGATAAGGTTTATCCCAATCACCTAAAACACCCAGTCGTTTAAAATCGGCTCGCTGATTATCTACTTGCTTTAATGCATATTCACGACAGGCATTACGAAACTTATCAGCATCAACCTTTACACCAGCCTTGCCTATTTTCTTTTCTACCATCAATTCGATCGGCAAACCATGACAATCCCAACCCGGAACATAAGGCGCATCGAAACCATTTAAGCCCTGTGACTTAACAATAATATCTTTAAGAATTTTATTTACCGCATGGCCAATATGAATATCGCCATTCGCGTATGGAGGACCATCATGCAAAATAAATTTTTTCGCCCCTTCTCTCTTCTTTCGAATTTGCCCATACAGATCATTCTCATACCATTGCTTCAACATTTCCGGTTCGCGCTGAGCAAGATTCGCTTTCATCGGAAAATCTGTTTTAGGTAAATTAAGTGTGTCTTTATAAATCGTCATTTCTGTGTAATTATTTTTAATAAATTATTATTTGTTATTTAACTTCAAACTCTCTCTGGCGTTCTCAATATCTTTTTGTATTTGATCAACCAATTCTTCTTCCGAATTGAAATCACCTTCGCCGCGTAATTTTTCCAGCAATTCTACTTGTAAGTTGCGACCATACAAATCGTCATCAAAATCCAAAATATGAACCTCAAGAATAACATGTTCACCTTTGTATACTGGTCTTGAACCAACGTAAACAACCGCATCAAGTGGCGAATCACCAAGACCATACACACGACTAGAAAAAATACCAACTACCGGAGATAAGTATCGGTGTAATTCTATATTAGCTGTTGCAAAACCAAGTTTGCGTCCACGTTTATCACCATGTACAACACGACCACTTATCCTATAAGGTCGTCCAAGCAAACGAGTTGCCTTAATCATGTCACCATCAGCAAGTGCCTTGCGTATCAAAGTGCTACTAACTCGTTCGGAATCATACGTGAACGAATGCGTCATACTCACTTCAAATTTTTTTTCCTGCCCTGCATTAAGCAAATACTGATAATCGCCTTCCCTGTTTTTAGCAAAACGGAAATCATCACCAATGATTAATTTCTTTACTGCTAATGCCTTTAGTAAGATTTCATCAACAAATTCGGCTGCTGATAAGTTTGCCATTGTCTCATCGAATTTAAGACAAACAACACGGTCAACATCATATTCAGAAAACTGTTGTAGTTTTTCTCGTAAACGCGTTAATCGTGACGGCGCCTTATCAGGAGAAAAAAATTCAATCGGTTGTGGTTCAAAAATAACAACGGTTGATAATAAACCCGCATTTTTTGCACTTTCTTTTAATTGTTCCAGTACAGCCTGATGTCCTAAATGAACTCCATCAAAGTTTCCGATCGTCGCAACACAATCCTTCCGTTGACGCTGTAAATTAACTAATCCTCGAATAAATTGCATATTTCATTCAAACCCGTGGATTATACCGATCAGCGCTGCGCTGTCATATGTTGCCAGCGAAGTCCTGTCAGCCAAAGCACAGAAAAATAACAAACAACACCAATGGTTATCCACAATAACAACATCCCGACTCGTTGCATCGCACCCCATACAAACCATAGCTCAGGTACCGCAACAAAATTAAAAATCAAATATGCCATTGCTGTAACGGCCGCAAAAATCTGTAACAAAAACTTAAACCATCCGGAAACAGGGATATAAACACCTTCTTTTCTTAATAAATAAAATAATAATATCGCCTGTAAACAAGCCGACAAAGAAGTTGCCAATGCCAGACCAGCGTGTTGAAACAAACCGATTAATAAAAAATTAAATCCGATATTCGCAACCATCGCAATGGCGCCCACTTTCACCGGTGTTTTCGTATCTTGTCTGGAAAAAAAACCGGTGGCAAAAATCTTAATCAATATAAATGCGGGCAAGCCAAGTGAATAGGCCAACAAGCTTTTGCCAGACATAATGGTTGCATAAGATGTGAATTCATCATATTGAAATAAGGTCGTTAATAAAGGTACGGCTAACACAGCTAACCCTACTGCTGCAGGTGTCGCTATCAAAAAGACCCAACGCAATGCCCAATCCAGCGTACTGGAAAATTTTTCTGTCGCTTTCTTTGCATGCTCGCTGGATAAATTAGGTAACAAAACGGTAGCTAACGCAATTCCAAAAATACCTAGCGGAAACTCAACCATACGATCGGAATAATACAGCCATGAAATACTGCCATCGACCAGAAAGGAAGCAAATATCGTATCGACTAATAAATTAATCTGGACAATAGAAACGGCAAACAAGGTCGGCAACATTAATGTCAAAATACGATTTACACCTTGCTTGTCTTTATTCAAACCTGGCTTCGGAAATAGTTTCAACCGAAATAGAAAAGGAAATTGAAATAACAACTGCACAATCCCGGCAATCAGCACGCCCCAAGCCAATGCTGTAATTGGCACTTCCATCATTGGTGCCAACCAGATAGCACAGCCAATCAAAGAAAGATTTAATAACACAGGGGTAAATGCCGGAACGGCAAAATGTTTGTATGTGTTCAAAATACTCGCAGCAAAAGCTGTTAAAGAAATAAACAAAATATAAGGGAATGTGATTCTCAACATGTCCGTTGCCATAACATGTTTAGCCTCATTAAAACCGGAAGCAAAAACCGTAATTAATATTGGCGCGGCAATAATACCGACCAGGGTTACTAAAAATAAGACCAGTCCCAAGGTCGCTGAAGTTTGGCCAACTAATGCTTTTACCGCAGCCTCATCTCGTTGTTCTTTATATTCGGCCAGAATAGGGACAAATGCTTGCGAAAACCCGCCTTCAGCAAACAAACGACGCAAGAAATTCGGGATTCGAAATGCCACGATGAACGCATCCACCTCTGCTCCCGCACCGAATAGACGAGCGATAACAATGTCGCGTATTAAGCCAAATACACGCGAGATAGTGGTCATAGCCCCAACAGTGAGGGTCGACTTGAATAGCTTACGACTCATTACTCTGTTCTATAATCGATATTAATCGTCAAATATATCATCTATCTAGTTGTTTTTACTTAAAATTATGTCAATTTTCGGTAGCATATCATATCAAGGTCAGCATATTACATGAGTTAGCAAGATGATTACGCCGGTTTGCGGTGATTTGAGCGTGCTCGCGACTGCAATCATAGCCCAGCTCAGGTAGAAGGAGCATGTGCGGTCAAATCGTCGCAAACCAAGTAAGTGCTTGATAACTCATATAATATCTGACCATACTGAAACATTGACAAATTGCCCCAATATCCGCATGATACCGCGCCTTTAAAGAATGAATTCAGGAGTTTAAGAGTGGCAAATATTGCATCTGCAAAAAAACGAGCGCGTCAGTCTGAGAAATTACGTCTGCATAACGCGAGTCAACGTTCCATGCTTCGTACCCATATTAAGAAAGTAACCAGTGCTATCGAAGCGAATGATAAAGAAGCAGCGCAAAATGCTTATAAAGTAGCGTCGCCTATTATTGATGCCATGGTCACCAAAGGGATTATTCATAAAAATAAAGCGGCTAGACATAAATCACGCTTGAATAATCACGTAAGAGCACTTTAAAAACTTACGAAACTTGATTTACTAAAACCGGCTCAATGCCGGTTTTTTTACGTCCATGGATGGGACCGTATGTCGCGAGAGGACACGACTGCATGGATGCAGGAGGTAGAGCGACACAGGAGTCAAAGCCGAGGAGTCCGAAGCGACGTCTCAAACCTATACTCAGAACTCAAAAATTCGCAAGAGCGGCGACGTCATCAGATAAGAATTAAATTATCCCGATGCACTAACTCATCCTCATCAATATGACCAAGTAATTCCTGAACTTGTTTAGTGGATTTACCAATGATCAATTTCGTTTGTACTGAATCGTAATTCGTTAAACCTCGCGCAATTTCTTTTCCTGATTGATCAACACATGAAATGATTTCGCCACGTTTGAATTCTCCAGAAACTGATTTAATACCGACAGGTAATAAACTTTTTCCATTTTTTGTTAATGCCGTTACTGCGCCATCATCAAGTGTCACCGTTCCTCGTAGATAAGCCTGATTTGCTAACCATTGTTTACGCGCATTCACAGTGCCTTCTTTCGTTGTTAACAAAGTGCCTACTGTTTCACCATCGGCAATTTTCAACAGAACTGACTCTTCACTACCTGAAGCAATCACCGTTTGCGTACCTGACTTCATTGCAACCACAGCGGCTTTTAATTTAGTTCGCATTCCACCGCGGCCAAGACTGCCACCTTCGCCTGCATAACTTTCTAACGATTTATCACAAGCCTCAGCTTGTTCGATCAATTTTGCAGAACTGTCTATTCGAGGATCTGCATTATAAAGTCCTTTTTGATCGGTTAATAAAACCAGTAATTCCGCATCAATAAGATTCGCCACTAAAGCGGCAAGCGTATCATTATCACCAAAACGAATTTCGTCAGTCGCGACAGTATCGTTTTCGTTAACAACAGGAATCACTCCCAACTTAAGCAAGGTCTTTAAACTGGTGCGCGCATTAAGATAACGCGCGCGATTCGCAACATCATCATGAGTTAATAAGATTTGTGCCGTATGTTTATCGTATTTTTGGAAACAGACTTCATATGCCTGAATTAATCCCATCTGCCCTACTGCCGCCGCAGCTTGTAACTCATGTATAACATTTGGTCGCTTCTTCCAACCAAGGCGTCTAACACCTTCAGCAACAGCACCTGATGACACAATAACAATCTCAATACCGCGCTTATTAAGTTCCGCTATTTGACTAACCCAGTTATCAAGCAACTCATGCTTAAGACCACAGCCATTATCGGTAAGCAAGGCGCTACCAATTTTGACAACCCAACGGCGTGTATCTTTTAATTTTTCGCGTTCATTACTCACTTTCTTTTTCCTGACCTAACCTGGTTTTCGAACTTATCCAGTCATACATCGCATAACACAATTCCTGACAACCTGAACGCGTTACAGCAGATATGATAAATATTTTAATTTCGTTACCCAATTTATTTATTAACTCATCTTTTAATTCATCCATTAATTCAGCAGGCAAAACATCTGATTTATTTAATACTAACCAACGTTCTTTTTTTGATAATGCTTCATCATAACGTATCAATTCTGTTTCAATCGTCTTGATGTCTTTTAAGACATCTTCCGGATCCTGACTTGCATCAACTATATGTAATAGCAAATTGGTACGCGTTAAATGTTTAAGAAACTCAAGCCCTAAACCCGCGCCATCTGCAGCACCTTCAATCACGCCAGGAATATCCGCAATAACAAAACTTTTTTCCGTATCTATTCTGACAACACCCAGGTTCGGATAGAGAGTCGTAAATGGATAGTCTGCCACCTTTGGCGTTGCTGCAGAAACCGCTCGGATAAAACTCGATTTACCCGCACTCGGTATACCCAGTAAACCTACATCTGCTAAAACCTGAAGTTCTAATCTCAGGTTACGTTCTTCTCCTGGTGTTCCCTTTGTTGTCTGTCGCGGCGCACGATTTACGCTACTTTTAAATCGAGCATTTCCCAAACCATGAAAACCACCTTGTGCAACTAACAATGTTGCTTCATCAGCCACCAAGTCGCCAATTAATTCATCCGTATCATCATCATAGACAAGGGTGCCTGAAGGAACCTTCACATATAAATCATCGGATTTCTTCCCGATTCGATTTGTCCCCATTCCAGGCAGACCATTTTTTGCACGATATAAACGATCATGACGAAAATCGACCAGGGTATTTAATCCTTCATCGACAATTAAATAAACACTGCCGCCATCGCCACCATCGCCACCATCAGGTCCGCCTTTAGGAATGTTTTTTTCGCGACGGAAACTAAGGCAACCATCACCGCCTTTACCCGCCTCGACTCTGATCGTCGCTTCATCTACAAACTTCATAATATACCTTCGCCTTTCTCTCCATAGCTTCGTTACTTACCTTTTACCCTCGGTCATGTATTAATACATACACTCCCTTTGGATAAAAGGTGCGTGCCTCGCTCTGAAGAGAAAGGCTTGGTCTATTCAAGAATAAAATATTAACTAAATTTAAAACAATTCTACGCCACAAATAAAAAAACCCCGCCATTGGCGGGGTTTTCATGATAAATCTGAAATTTCAGTTATCCCGCAACGATGTCTACAAATGTACGCTTCTTCGGGCCACGTTGATTAAACTCAACTTTTCCTTCTGATGTAGCAAAAATCGTATGATCGCGACCTAATCCGGTATTCAGTCCTGCATGATATTTTGTACCACGCTGACGAAGGATGATGTTACCGCCAGTAACCTGTTCACCACCAAATTTTTTCACACCTAGACGTTTCGATTCTGAATCGCGTCCGTTTCGTGTACTACCACCTGCTTTCTTATGAGCCATTGCTTTTTACTCCAATTCTTATTTCGCTGCTGCGATATCGGTTATAGAGATTTCAGTATAAGCCTGACGATGTCCCATCTGCTTACGATGATGTTTACGACGACGAAATTTAATAATCTTCACCTTCGGCCCACGACCATGACTTTCAACTGTAGCGGTTACTTTCGCGCCTTTGACAAGCGGTGTACCCACAGTGACATTTTCACCATCAACAAGCATCAATATGTCAGAGATATCAACCTTCTTACCAGCCTCTGTATCGAGCTTTTCGACTTTGAGCTTATCGCCCTTTTCTACCTTATACTGCTTGCCACCAGTCTTAATTACCGCGTACATCTGAATTCTCCATACTGCGCACGATTGTGCACATTCAACAAAGGGGGCGATTCTAAGAAATTCAGCAGGTGGTGACAAGGTAAGAATGATAAAATTTGGAAATAAGCTTGAATTAACCTTGTCCGGGCAGTATTTTGCCCTCAAATTAATTTGATTTCAGTAACTTAAAGACTAAGCAACGACGTGAATCCAAACGACTCAACCGCCAAAAAAACAGAAATTATGGATATTGACCATATTCGCGAGCTCATTGTGGCAGATATGGACAAGGTAAACAGCTTGATTGAAGCAAGCCTGTACTCAGAAGTAGGTTTAATCGACCAACTTGGTCATTACATTATCAATAGCGGCGGTAAGCGTCTGCGCCCAGCTGTTGTATTGTTAAGCTCCCGTGTTTTTTCATATGAAGGCGAGCAACACATCAATCTGGCCGCCATTATCGAATTTATCCATACCGCCACCCTTTTGCACGATGATGTCGTCGATGCGTCCTTATTAAGACGTGGTCACGAAACAGCCAATCAACGCTGGGGTAATGAAGCCAGCGTTTTAGTCGGCGATTTTGTTTATTCCCGCGCTTTCCAGATGATGGTCAATACTGACTCCATGCGTGTCATGCAAATTTTGGCTGAAACAACCAATACAATCGCCGAAGGCGAAGTTCAACAATTAATCAATCGCCAGGATCCCGACACCAGTCAGGAAAATTATTTAAAAGTAATTCGTCATAAAACGGCAAAACTGTTTGAAGCCGCTGCTCAACTCGGTGCGATTATTGCCGATCGTTCTGATAAAGAAGTTGAGGCGATGGCTGCTTATGGAAGACATCTTGGTACGGCATTTCAATTAATTGATGATGTACTTGATTACAGTTCATCAGCAGAAGAACTCGGTAAAAATATCGGAGATGATTTAGCCGAAGGCAAACCGACACTACCGTTACTCTATGCCATGTGGAACGGAAACGAAGCAGAGGCAAAAATAATTCGCGATGCGATAGAACATGGCGGCCTTGAACACATAGAACAAATCAAAGAAACAATTAATTCAACCGGTGCAATTGCCTATACCGCAGAAATTGCTAATGAAGAAGCAAAGCTGGCGATTAATGAATTAAAAGGATTACCTACATCGGAATATCTTGATGCACTTTATGCGTTGGCACGGTTTTCAGTAGACAGACAATTTTAATTTAGAAATTGTAAGAACATATTTCAATCGGGGTTGCCTACATGGATGTAGGTAGTTCGAAAACGCATGGAGCATGTTTTCGAAAGCTCAGCTTGGTTTGATAATAACAATGCATTCGTAATGCATTGTACAAAATTAGTTTAATAATGATTTCAGATTCGGGGTGTAGCTCAGCCTGGTAGAGCGCAACGTTCGGGACGTTGAGGTCGTAGGTTCAAATCCTGTCTCCCCGACCATTATCATTTATCAGGTTAACCTTATGTATGGTAACCCCTTGCACGTTCAAAAAGATCGGTCACCCAATAAACCTGTGCGCCTATCGCTGCAAATGGTAACAATATCCATGTCACGTTAAACAGCGCGAGACCTAATACAATTAAACAAAAGTCGGCACGACTTAGTTTATGAAAAATATAGATCACCCAGTCCAATATATCTTCTGGTTTTTTGGGTTCGGTAGCGACTTCTTCACGTGATTTTGCCTCTTCGTCTTTTGCGTTCTTTGCATGAAAACGTAAGTCTACAATGTAATCGATAAACGCGCCGGCTGTTGCTGCACAACCAAGCCAAAACCAGAAAGCCTGACCGGTTGCTTGTGTTGTACCATAACCTAATGCCGCAAAAAAACTGGCATCAACCATCCAGTCAGACATGTCATCCAGCTTTGCACCGAACTCGGAAGACATTTTTTTTATGCGTGCAATTTCACCATCGCAATTATCAAAGGTGTAACTGCCTGTGAGTAACAGAGCTCCTATTATTCCCATGATTAGATTACCAAAGATAAAACAGGCTGCACCGATTAAACCCATCGCCATTGAAATGCTGGTGACCTGATTTGGCGTTAATGAGGTGTTTAATAGTATCGGTGTTAAGCGATACGACATGTGACGCACTAAGGGAAACAGTTGCGTCGGTTTGGTTATCTGGTCGGAATAGTCTTGAGTTTCTGCAGTCATATTGTGATGTGATATAAAATAAATTATTGAGTTTCTAAATTGTCTAGTATGTTACAAATTCACTTGGTATTCTAATGAACGACTGTAAATTAAAACCTAATTCACTACCTTCTCTTTTAAAAACTCAGATCACATGATTCGAATTGTTTCCTACATTGGCTTGCTGGCGGGCCTTTTAATACTAGCGATACTTATTGTCTGGCAGGGAATTGATGAGATATTTGATTTATTGGTTAATACTGGTTTTTCCTTATTATTATTACCCATCGTCTGGTTGCCGAGTCTCTTTTTCGCCGTCATCTCATGGCATTATCTTTTTCCCGTAAAGCGAATTCCGCCTTTCAAGGAATTGTCACTCGCTTTGTGGATGGGCAGAGCAATTAATACCCTCTTGCCGGTTGCTTCTATAGGCGGAGAAATAGCGAAAGCTCGATTATTAATACTCTGGGGCAGAGGTGGTGTTGATGCCAGCGCTTCGGTTTTAGTCGATAAAACAGTACAGGCACTGGCTTTAGTCCCTTGGGCCATTATTGGTACGGCTTTATTGGTCTATTTGGCGATAGATAATGAATTGGCCAAGCTAATTATGCTGGGTACCTTCCTGCTCGGACTCGGGATTGTCGGTTTTGTCATTATTCAACGGGCGGGAATATTCGGTTTTGTTACCCGTTTTATTGGCAAATTCCATACTTCTGACGGCTGGGGACAAATTACCAGCAATGCTCATGATGTCGATTTGATAGTTAAGGAAATTTACAGCAATAAAAAGCGATTTCTGGCTGCTATTTTTTGGCGGACTCTTGGTTTGGTCTGGCAAACCTCGGAAGTTTGGCTCGCCTGCTACCTTTTAGGCCATCCAATCGGTCTAATTGAAGCCCTGATGCTAAAAAGTCTGACCTCCATTATCACTGACATTGCCTTTGTTATTCCCAATGGATATGGCGTACAGGAAGGTGGTTATTTGATGCTGGGCGCGCTTATTGGCTTGAGTCCTGAAGTAGCGCTGACCATATCATTGGCGACTCGAATTCGGGAATTAATAGTCGACCTGCCTGGATTGCTGTATTGGCATAATATTGAGGCGAAATTTTTGCTCAATAAATCCAGTAAATCTCACCCAAAAGATGCTTAATAACTGCCATTTCATCAAATGGTAAATATTTGCTTTAAAGCAGCAAAATCAATATGCTTCGCGATTAAGTTGGTAGTGGCGCAGAGAATTAATTTTGCTTGTTTTATCACCCTTAAAAGAATTATAATTTTCATTTCCAAGTCATTGTTAAATAATAAGTTTATTACTTACAGAGCATTTATAGAGTTTTGATAATACAAATACGGTTGACCCATGCAAACTGAGTTTTTCAACATTTTTAATATTTCAGTCATTTTTATATGTCTATGCTCAGTCGGCTATCTCTTCTTTGCTATATTCGCTGTCGAACTTTTTAATCTAAAGCGCAAGAAGGCAACAACATCAACTGAAGTTCATCCTCCGGTCACGATCTTGAAACCTGTTTATGGTCTTGACCCTGAGATGTTGGACAACCTTCGCAGTTTTTGTCAGCAAGATTATCCCGAATACCAAATCATATTTGGACTACACGATAAAAATGATCGTGCTATTCCTCTTATCGAAAAAGTTATAAAAGAATTTAAAAATGTTGATATCAGTTACATCGTGAATTCAAAAAATCATGGCACTAATCACAAAGTATCAAACTTGATTAATATGTATCCAACAGCAAAGCATGATTATTTGTTGATTGCTGATAGCGACATGCGTGTACCGAATAATTATCTTGCAAACGTGATGTCTGCTTTTTCTGATTCTGATGTTGGTGCAGTGACTTGTCTGTATTCCGGATCAGCGAGAGGAAAAATCGCTTCGTCTTTAAATGCGATGTTTATTAACGAATGGTTTTTACCTTCTGTTTTAATTTCAAAAATCTTGCAGCCAATAAAATATTGCCTTGGCGCAACCATGATCGTCCGACGTAATTTACTGGAAGAGATTGGTGGCTTTAAAGCTTTATCAAATTACCTTGCTGATGATTACATGCTTGGGAAAATGGTTTCTGATCTTGGCCATAAAATTCATTTAACAAACTTTGTTGTAGAGAACATTGTTGAAGAAGCATCCATAAAAGACTTAATAACGCACGAACTACGTTGGGCAAGAACACTGCGACGTGTAGAACCTTTAGGTTACGCATTTACTTTCCTGACGGACACTTTGGTTGTCAGCAGCATTACTGCTTTTACAATTTATCTAGGCACGAGCCATTTACTGTTGTCTTTATCGCCAATTCTTTTAGTCCTTATGGCACGAGTAATCTTGCATCTTCGCATAAAGAAAATCACAGGTTCTAAAAGTGCCGGATCTATTTGGTTAATCCCGTTACGGGATATTTTGTCATTTTGCATTAGAGTGATCAGCTTTACCGGTAATTCAATTCAATGGCGTAATAATTCATTCAATGTTGATCAAGCGGGTTTAATTCATGCTGATCAACACAGCTTGATTGAGGAAAAAGACATTCCCAATCTGGCAACGACACAAGATTATTAATTCGGAGTATTTTCAAACAATGTTAAAAACATTATTCCTTAACCCACCTTCATTTAATGGCTTTGATGGCGCGGCTGGTTCTCGTTATCAATGTACTCGTGAAATAAAATCTTTCTGGTATCCAACATGGTTAGCTCAGTTAGCTGCTTTAGTAGAAGGAAGTAAATTAATCGACGCACCAGCTCGCGGTACAACGTTAGAAGAAATTTTACCTTTGGCAACAGATTATGAATTTCTTGTTATGTACACCAGTACTCCTTCATTTCCGAATGATGTGAAAATTGCTGAAGCATTTAAAGAAAAAAATCCAAATTTAATGATTGGTTTTTGTGGTGCACACGTTGCGGTTAATCCTGATCAAACTGTGACTGCTTCCGATGCAATCGATTTTGTTTGCGGCAACGAATTTGATTTTACCATTAAAGAAATTGCTGAAGGTAAAGCTTTAGAAGAAGTAGACGGTATCGTATACAAAAAAGAAGGCAAGACAATCCACAACAAAGATCGTGCCTTGATCGAGGATATGGACAGCCTGCCTCCGGTAACTCCGGTTTATAAAGAACATCTGGTGACAACGGATTATTACAACGGATATATGTTGCACCCGTATATGTCGTTCTATACTGGCCGTGGTTGTAAATCACATTGTTCATTCTGTTTATGGCCGCAAACGATCTCCGGACATAACTATCGCCATAAATCGGTCGATAATGTTATTAAAGAGTTAACTTATGCTCGAGATAACTTTCCTGAAATAAATGAATTCTTTTTTGATGATGACACTCTGACCGACAACATTCCTTATGTTGAAGAATTAGCAAAAGAAATTGGCAAATTAGGTATCACCTGGTCTTGTAATGCTAAAGCGAATGTCCCTTATGAAACTTTGAAAATCATGAAAGATAATGGCCTACGTTTATTGTTGGTAGGTTATGAGTCAGGCAACCAACAAATATTGATTAACATCAAAAAAGGTATTCGTACTGATATCGCACGTCAATTTACAAAAGATTGTCATAAGCTTGGTATTCTTATTCACGGTACATTCATTGTTGGTTTACCGGGCGAAACAAAAGAGACTATTGAAGAATCAATACGCTATGCACAGGAACTGAACCCACAAACGATTCAAGTTTCACTGCCTGCTGCCTATCCAGGAACTTTGTTATACAAACAAGCTGTAGAAAATGGCTGGTTGATTGTTGATGAAGATTTGGTGGGTGATGACGGTGTTCAGCACTCTGTTTTAAATTATCCTCATCTACCTAGCGAAGACATTTTTGAAGCAGTAGACAATTTTTATAAACGTTTTTATTTCCGTCCATGGAAGATGGCTTCATTGTTTTTCGAAATGTGTCAGGATTGGGAAATCATGAAACGTCGATTACGTGAAGGCGTCGAATTCTTTAAATTCCTGTTTGGTCGGGAGCGCACGGCCTGAAGAAATTGATTGTTACCGCAGATGATTTTGGTCTTTCCTCTCCGGTTAATGAAGCAATAGCAAAGGCCCATGAAAAAGGTATCCTGACGTCTGCAAGCTTGATGGTGTCAGCGCCTGCTACTACTGAAGCTGTTGAGCTGGCGAAAAAGTTTCCTGATTTAAATGTGGGCATGCATCTAGTCCTAAGCAATGGCAAAGCAACATTACCTGCTTCGAGTATTCCTAGATTAGTAAATAGCGAAGGCGCGTTTTCAAGCTCTCAAGTTTGTAGTGGCGTAAAAATGTTTTTCAATGCCAGAGTTAAAGTACAGCTTGAAAAGGAAATCCGTGCTCAGTTTGAAGCTTTCAAAGCAACCGGTTTAAAACTGGATCATGTTAATGCTCATAACCATATGCATTTACACCCGACTGTATTCGATCTGATTATTCAAATTGGTAAAGATTATGGATTAACTGCCATCAGAATTCCCAATGAACCACCGTTAGCGTCAATTATTGAAAATAAAAAAGAAAAATTCTTACGTACTTTACGCTGGATATTTTTCAAACCATTTGTTTCGCGTATGAAAAAACGGTGCGTTGAAAATAATATTAAATTCAATGACACTATTTATGGTTTACATGACAGTGGTCACATGAATATCGACAAACTGATACGTATCATTCCGCATATTTCGAATGGAACAACAGAAATTTATACTCATCCTGCAACTGAAAAATGGGAAGGTATTGATCCGGCCGCTAATGACTATGAATTTGAAGCAGAATATAAAGCTTTAATACATGCTCGCACTATACGTACCATTGAAAAATTCGATATTAAACTTTCTGGTTTTAACGATTAATTAATTCTCATGGTTGGCGATTCGTGGACACATAAAATTGCACGCGTTTGCATACTGCCGTTAGTCAATTCTCCTGTTACACCTAATCATCTAACCATACTTCGCTTAGTCTCAGGTATAGCAGCTTGCAGTTCTTTTGCAGTAGGCACACAAGAATGGAATTTATGGGGTGGCCTATTCTGGATAGTTTCTGCGTTTCTTGATCGAGCTGATGGCGAACTTGCCAGAGTCTCTGGAAAAACCAGTGAATGGGGACATAAGTTTGATTACTTTTGTGATGTTACCGTTACTGCACTCTTCTTCGTCGGTATTGGTATTGGTTTACGAGACAGCTCGCTTGGTTATTGGTCTATTGTTATGGGTCTCTCTGCATCGGCAGGTGTTGTTGTTGCTGAAATACTCGCTGAGATTATTGATCAGGCGCAAAAAGAGTTTGGTGAAAAAGCCTATGCCGGTTTTGCCGGTTTTGATTTTGATGATGTCTTGTATCTCTTCGCACCAGTTGTCTGGTTAGGCTGGCACTTTCCTTTTCTTATAGGTGCATCTGTCGGCGCGCCTGTGTTTGCTCTATTAACCTGGTATAAATTAAAAAAGTCTGATTTATAAGCCATTCAGGCTTGATTTAATTTTTCCACATAACGTCATTAGTTGCGTCACCTCTTTTTCATTCAAACCAGTAGCACATAAGGCTAATTCACTAACCTTTTTTGCTTTTTTACCAAGCCCTTTACCTTTACTCGTTAACACCAGTGACTTCTGTCTTTCATCAGCTTCGAAATATCTTCTTTCAATATGACCATTCGCCTCAAGTCGCTTGAGCAAGGGACTTAAAGTCGCGTTAGTGATACCAGTCAGTTCAGCAACTTCACTTATTTTTACTTCATCCTTATCCCATAAGGCCATCATGACTACGTATTGGGGATAGGTTAGATTCAAAGGTTCTAATAAGGACTTATATGCCTGAGTTACAGCTCGTGATGTCGAATATAAGGCGTAACATACTTGCTCTGTTAATTTTGGCCCCATTTTTTATCCTTTTAAAGTCAATTAATTTATTTCGTGCACTAAGTACTTGTTATGTCATTTTAACTTTACTATACTCTCAAGCATAATAATTAGTGCACTTAATATTTTAGCACTAAATTTATACAATGTGATAAACGGAGAATTAAAATGATAAAAAATATTTTTGCTTGTCTTACTTTATCTGCTAGCCTTTTCGCACACGCAGGAGGTAACCCCGAATACGTCGCTTTTCCAGAAGGTTATAAATCAGAGTTTACACAATACAACACTCGAAATCGCTCCAATGGTGAACAAGTCGCCGTTCTATATGCTAATAAGATAGCCATTGATTCAGCGGCCAGCGGGAAGCTTGCTGAAGGCTCAAAAATAGTCATGGAAGTTTATAAGCCAAAACTTGGTGAAGATGATAAACCTATCACCGGTGCAGATGGGTTATTTGAAAAAGGTACATTTGCTGCTGTTGCGGTAATGGAAAAACGTACAAACTGGGATGAAAACTTTAATTCTGCAGAACGCGCT
Organism: Gammaproteobacteria bacterium; assembly: GCA_041689615.1. Taxonomy (GTDB): domain Bacteria; phylum Pseudomonadota; class Gammaproteobacteria; order Eutrophobiales; family Eutrophobiaceae; genus UBA7359. The sequence goes on from JBDNFW010000033.1 coordinate 253,354, forward strand.
AATGATTGGGGTTTTGCTATATATAATACAGATGGAACACCAAAAGATAATAAATTGGAATGTGCTAGTTGTCATACTCCCTTACCTGACAACGATTATATGTTTTCATATTCAAGTCTGATCGAATTCATTAAATAAATCACTTTATTTTATAAGCTTCATTTTTATCGATGACGACAATGTCATCGATAAAAATATTGTTCAAAACATTATGAATCATCACTACTTCTTTTGAAGCAGCAGCACTGCGTATTCAGATTTTGTATTTAACGTAACCGGGAGTGACAGATCGTAATATTCATCATAAACGCCCGCAATATTAAATACAGAAACTTTCTTAAGTAATGTCATAAGTTGTTTTAATGTATAAGTTCGAAGTTGATAAATAGAGGTATGACTTTCCTTTTTATTTATCGTCTCCGATTTTAATACAACTTTTAATGTTTCCGTTCGTTTCTTCTTATTCATTTCTACCATTGTCATGGTGGTATTTACTGTTAAAGATCCTTTTTTCGCTGTCCAACGAGTTACTTTATTTGACAGCCCTTTTTCAGGAATTAAATGTAAGCCAAGGATGTAAAGCCCGCCTTTTTTTAATGCTTTTGAAACTTTAGTTAAATGTTGTTCCGCTTGTTTTTCAGATAATAAATGTCGAAATGTATCAACCGTACAGTAAGCAGCATCATATTCATTTGTTTTAACATGAAAGTTCGCCATATCTGCGTTGAAGATATTGGCTTTAAAATGATTACGATGTAATTTTTTACTCAGATAGCCAAGAGCATTTTCGTTCAGATCAAAACCGGTACAGTCAAAACCAGCTCGAATCAGAGGCATCATCAATCTACCCGTGCCACAAGCAGGCTCAAGTAATTTCGGTTGAGCTTTTTTGCAATACTGATTAAAAATCGCTTTTAAAAAAGCTAATTCTTCACTCATTTCATGTGAAAATGAGACATCGTAATAAGTCGGTAGGTTGTACCAATTTTGCATTGAGTGATTATCTCGCCTTATTAATAACCAGTTAAAACTCAGATATTTGACTCAATTTAACAAAATTGACATTCAGCTTGGCTATTATTTATAAAATATCAGTCTAAAAGTTCATTTTGCCGATACTATCACGTACAGAATATTTAGAATTATTCTATAATTCAGCATAAAATTTAGTAAATAATGGACTAGTAACGCAAAATCAAATGACAATAAATATCAAACAGATTCTGGCCAGCGCCAGAGGTGAAAACTACGATTTACATGAAAAACATGTTAATCCGCGTTTCGTAAAAGCTCTCAGCACGATCGGTTTTGACAAGTGTTATATCCGCGCTGAAGGTCAATATTTATGGGATATCAATGGTCAACGTTACCTTGATATGTTGGCTGGTTATGGTGTTTTTAGCGTCGGTCGAAACAATCCTCAAATCCGCCAGACTTTAATTGATTTCATGGAGTCAGATTATCCCAGTCTAGTGCAATTAGAAGCGCCGCTATTATCCGGTCTACTTGCGAAAGAACTCAAAAAACGTATGCCAAATGAACTGGATTATGTGTATTTCACGAACTCAGGTACGGAAGGTGTCGAAACCGCAATTAAATTCGCTCGCTGTGCTACACAACGTTCCGGAATCATCTACGCGAAGAAGTCTTTTCATGGATTAAGTAATGGCTCTTTATCGGTTAATGGCGATGAGATATTTCGTGAAGGGTTTGGTGATCTATTGCCCAATTGTGTTCAGATTCCTTTTGGAGACCTTGAAGCTCTTGAGAAAGCACTTTCTAAAAATAATATTGCTGCTTTTATAGTCGAACCGATTCAGGGTAAAGGCGTGAACATACCTCCAGCAGGCTATCTAAAACAAGCGCAAGAATTATGTCACCAACATAGAACCTTATTTATTGCCGATGAAGTTCAAAGTGGTATGGGACGCACAGGTAAATTTCTGGCATTGGAGCATGAAGGAGATATTGATTCGGATATTGTCGTGTTATCCAAAGCATTATCCGGCGGTTTTATTCCAGTAGGCGCTGTTATCACTCGAAAATGGATTTACAATAAAGTTTTTTCATCAATGGATCGTTCCGTTGTTCACTCTTCTACTTTTGGTCAGGGTAGTCTGGCGATGGCAGCGGGTCTCGCTACTCTCGATTATATCGATGAACACAATTTAATGGAGAATGCGACCGAAATGGGCAACCTGCTTGGTGCACAATTAACAGAACTTACAAATTCCTACGAATTCATCAAAGACATTCGCTGGCGTGGCCTCATGTTAGCTATTGAATTTGGCACACCTAAATCACTTAAACTCAAAGCGGCATGGACTCTTGCTCATAAATTAAACAAAAGTTTATTTCCACAGGCTGTAACCATTCCATTATTACAAGATCATGGTGTGTTAACACAAGTCGCCGGTCACAATGTTGATATTATTAAATTGATTCCACCTTTAATGATTGATAAGTCAGATGTAGATTATTTTGTTTCATCGTTTAAGGTTGTGATGGAATCATTACATAAATTTCCTGGTCCTTGTTGGGAAGTTATTTCAAGAGTGGGGAAAGCATCATTTCCAAATGCGCCTGAGATAAATCACTCGACACCATCTGAAGGAAGTATTTAGAGTAAATTTAATTTTGAAAGAATTAAAACTACTCGACGACGGTGATTCATTTAGAAAAGCCACTTATAAGCTGTTAAAAGAATCTGACTTTTTCTCTGATTTTGATGAAGATGAATTAAAAATACTAGCTCGATGGTGTAAAGCCTATTCTGCAAACACTGGCAGCGTTGTTTTAAACGAAGGCGACAAGAGTAATTGTATGTGTGTCATCATCAATGGAAGTATTAATATATTCAAAAACCTACCTAATGATGAACAGTTAAAAATTGCCGAAGTAACGACTGGAGAATCAATTGGAGAAATGGGGATTATTGACGGGGAACCCTTTTCAGCTTCTGCAATAGCTTCAGAAGATTCTACTGTTTTATTAATTACTCGCGAAGATTTTGAGGATATTGTAAACCGACACCTCGATCTTGGTAATAAACTATTATGGAAACTTTCTAAAATAATTACAGCGCGATTGCGACATACCACAAACCGACTTGCTATATTACTTACTGGCAAATGATAATATCAATTTCATCGCTACAACTTGCTAGCGCTGTTTTATAGTTTTTTATACCCATTAGATCGTAGCTATACCACTGTTCATTTATATAATTAGAAGAAATCACATCTATTCTATTTTTTTTATTTTCATCTAATGAAACAGAAAATTGATCCAGCCCAAAAGCAATGCCTTTTCCTGTTGCCTTAATGAAAGACTCTTTTCTGACCCATCCACGATAAAATGCATCTAACCGATCATCTTTAACTATTTTGGTTAATTCTTCTTTTTCTTTTTCACTAAAAAATCGATTGGACAAAGATTGATAATCTATCTCGTAATTTATCTTTTCAATATCGATACCGATTTTATTATCTAGCGTCATTGCAATCAGAACATAGTCACCAGAATGAGAAAGGTTAAATTCGATTGAGCGATTCTCGTATTGCTGTTGTATGCATGGTTTATTATGTTGGCCGTAGGAAAATGATATTTCCGCTACAGTTACGCTTAAGCAATTTGCTAATAACTTTCTCAATGCGCCTCTGGCTATCACAAATTGCTTCTTTTTTTCTTCTATCTTTAATCGATCTGCTCTTTCGCACTCATCTTCTGACAAATAAGATAAAAAATCATTGCAATCTAATAAATCGAGCTTTAATAAAAAGACATGTATCTGTCCATCTGACAATTCGATTTTTTTTTCTAAAAATTGAATATTCTTATTCATTTATTCAAATCAGACACGAGAGATTCTTTTAGCCGATTCATACCTTCATCAATACTTATAACAGGTTGATAAGCTAAATCCCGTTTAGCCGCAGTCAGATCAAACCAGTGTGAGGTCGAAAGTTGTCTCGCAACAAACCGAGTCATTATTGGTTCAGTCTTTATATTTAATAAGGTGTAAATTTTTTCTAATAATAATCCTATAAAATAAGCTGCTTTCTCAGGTACTCTTTTATTGACCACAGGTAAACCTGCTGCAGTCAAAATCTTATTGATTAAATCAGACATACTTATTGGCTCATCATTACTTATGAAGTAAATTTTACCTGCACAAATGCCATTCGACTGTAAACAATCTGCTGCAAGCAAATGTGCCTGAGCTGCATTATCTATATAGCAAGAATCAACTTTATTGTTTTCATTACCGACTATCTTTAAACGACCTGCCTTTGCCCGATTAATAATTCTCGGCACAAGGTGAGGATCACCTGGTCCCCAGATTAAATGCGGTCTTAGTGAAACTGTTTTCAAATTAACGCTATTTGCATTAATAACAAGTTGTTCTGCTTCTGCTTTTGTTTTTTGATAGGCATTAAAAAATTCTTTTACATAGGGTGCTGACTCGTTGATACCCTCTTCGTCTTTACCACCAAAGACTACACTCGGCGTACTCGTATAAACCAGATAATTTACATTATTATCCCGGCAAGCTTCCAGTACATTTTTAGTCGCAATAACATTAGCTTGATAATAATCCTCATAGTCACCCCACACACCTGCTTTTGCAGCCACATGAAAAACCACATCGCAATCCTTAGCAGCGGCATTAATATCAGAAGATATTGTCAAATCACCTTTAATAGTTTCAACGCCAAGATCATTTAAGGAAGGATAATGCCCGCGTTGTATTGTTTTAACAGTGTCGCCTCTTTTTAATAAGGCTTTAACGATCGCCCCACCAAGAAAACCACCGCCACCGGTAACTAATGCTTTCAAAATAAAACCTCGGTAGCCCAGTCCGCTAATTTTTCACGGCCAATCTTGGCATTGTGGCGAATATCTACCGGAAAACCGGAATGAAAAAGAATATGCTTAATATTTTTTGTCAAATCAGAACCAGCAGCTAATGCCAGCAATTCTTCTGTTAATTCTTCTTTATTAAATTTTTTATGCTCAACTTCAAGCTCAATGCAAATAACGGGTATCGTTTTATCATTATTTATTGCACCAACTAACGCAGATCGAAACACAAAAGGATGTGCATTAAAGATAGCTTCGCAACAAATAGTGAACATTGTTTCTGTATCAGTGACAACACGATGGCTTTTACGTCCACAAAACCAGAGTCGATCTTGTCCATCTAAATAACCAATATCACCCATACGATGATAAAAACTATCTTTTGTTCTAATTTTAGCCAGCCCTGTTTCTTTATTGCGATTAAAATAAGTGCGCGTCACCTGTGGTCCTTTAACACAAATCTCACCAATCTGGTTTATAGGTAATTCAATCTCATCACTCCATTCAGAAATAATATCATCAGTAAGTTTAATGATTCTGATATCAAGATTTGCTACCGGTTGACCAACACAAACGCCCTTACCTGTGGCGGTCTCTTTAGCCGTTTCATTTAAGACTTCATCACTACCAATCGAGCTTACCGGTAATGATTCGGTCGCACCATAAGGAGTGAATATCTGTACATCTTTATTCAATAATGCTTTGAATTTTTTTAATACCAATGGGGAAACTGGAGCACCAGCAGATAACGCTCGTTTTAATGATGGTAATTTTATTTCTTTATTCTCAGCCCATTTACCGACACGGTTAAGCAATGCAGGTGAACCAAACATATTAGTGCATTTATATTGCGTAATGGCATCAACGATACTTTTTGGATCTACAGAGCCTGGCTTGGTAAAGTCCATTTCTGGAATAATGGATGTCATTCCCAATGCCGGCCCAAATAAAGCAAACAATGGAAAAGTAGCTAGATCAACTTCACTCGGTTGAATATTATATAGTTCTTTTAAGGCCTTAACTTGTGCAGTGAAATTGGCATGCGTATAAACGACTCCTTTAGGAACACCAGTACTGCCACTTGTAAAAAGAATTGCGGCGATGTCTTCTGCTTTTGTTTCTTTTTTTATACGCTTTGATTTCTTTCCAATTGATTTTATCTTATTAAGATCGGTTAAGAAGTTATTGCTAAGAAAATTACCTCCGACCAGAATATTTTTGTGTATTGTTTTTTTTGACCAGCCAAATGCAAAGCGAGCCAAATGCGCTGTTGTAACACCTATAAATGCCTCAGGCTCTGCTTCTTCCAAACACTTACCGAGATTTTTAATCCCCATACCTGGATCAACTGCAACAAGAACTGCGTCTAACTTAAACAAGGCAAAGACTAATGCAAAAAAATCCAGTCCAGGCTTGACCATCAGCACTGTTCTTGTTCCCTTCTTTATTCCATATACTTCTAAACCATTAGCAATAAGATCACTCACTTCATCTAATTGCTTATAGGTATAGGCAACATCATAAGATGCTTTTTTTAATTTCTTTTTACTCTGTTTGACAACTGCATAAGTATTGGGTTGTTTTTTTGCCAACACCGGTAAATAAGATGCAATATTTGCCGTAATCATGAGAACTTATTCTAAAGAGGGTTGTTTTGAAGAAATGTTTGAATAATCGGAATCACTTCATCACCCGCGTCTTCAAGTAAATAATGTCCGGCATCAAATTCATGGAACTCAGCATTCGGCATGCGTTTTTTCCATTCATCTAAATAGTGAACATCGAAAACAAAATCATTCAATCCCCAACAAACTAGCATTGGTAATTTTGAAAAATTTTGTAAATTTTTATCGACTTGGTCAACTATTTCATAAGAAGGATGATCTTTTTCTAATGGAATATCCTCAACAAATCGTAAAACGGAAAAACGATGCACCCAGCTATCATAAGGTGCGAGATATGCATTCTTTACATCTTTACTCATTGCCTTTCTTGTAACGCATTGGATAACACCACCTCGACAAAAAGCATTCAAGCCTTGGATTAATAAGGCTCCTATAATTGGCATACGACTTAGCTTTAATTGCCAGGGAATTTGCTTACCTGTTGGTATATGAAAAGCTGCTGTATTAGAGATAACCAGGCGTTTTATCTTATCGGGAAACCGAGTGGCATATGCCATTCCAATCATTCCACCCCAATCATGAACAATTAAGGTTAAATTATTATCAACACCTAGAGATGCCAGTAAAGTATCAAGATCATCAACTCGCTGCTTCAAAGTAAATTCATAATTACCCTTAGCCGGTTTATCCGACAAACCCATACCAATGTGATCAGGAACAATGCAATGGTATTTGTCGATTAATGCAGTAAAGAGATGTCGATAATAAAAGGACCAACTTGGATTGCCATGTAACATAACAACAGTTTCAGAATGCTTTATACCTCCATCGAGATAATGCATTCGTTTACCATTAATTACTGCATAAGATGAACTATCAGGATAATCCGGAAAAGACATAAAAAATTATTGCGGCAAAAGTTGTGTTAAATGGTAATTACCATTCCCAACCAAGCATCAGGCAATTAAGACCACTACCTATACCAAGAAAGCTGACGCGGTCACCTTTCTTAAGGAATTGTCTTTGTTCAGCAATTGCTGCAGTTAAAGGAACAGAAACTGTACCAATATTGCCGAGATATTTATAAGTACTAAAGTCTTTTTCAGGGGCAATACCCAGTTCTTTTAATATCGTATCGCGATGACCTTGGCCCACCTGATGACATATCACTTTATCGACCTGATCTCTGGCCCAGCCCATCCTGCTAAGAAAGGAACCCCATGTTTTAACGCCCAACTTGGCACCATGTTTTAGTACAGCAACTGAATCAGTCGACATGAACTCGGATAAAGCTGCTGGTAAAGTTTCCGATGGCATAATACCCGCCAAGGCTGGTGGTAATTTGTTACTCGTCATGACGTCTTTGATTGCTGAAGGTAGCACTTCCGGATGCATCACCTGATCAATTGCAGCAAGCAATTTGTCAGGAGAAAACATCAATTCACCAAGTGCCACTGGAGATAAAGTGACACCCCAACGACAGAGTTTATGATGCTCTGGCGCAGATTGATTAGCGCCTCCAAGTAAGCGATGTGTTTCTTTATTATCAAAAGAACCATCCGTCAGTAATACTGCCGCCGCACCAGAACCACCGGTTAGTGTTGCTAATGATCTGGAAAACATATCCATCGTTCTGTCATTCAACATACGATCTATCATGATTTCGACGATTTCACGTGAAGTCTCGCAGGAAACGACCATACCAGCACGAATCTGCTTTAATTCAATCCGGTTAGCAATATCAATAATGCCATTCATGACGCCCAAACAGGCATTTGAAATATCATAAATATTGGCATCGTTACTAATACCCAATTGAGCCGCAACAGCGCAAGCCGTTGCCGGTTCAAAGTTTTCCCGACAAACACCAGTATAAATAAGTGCCTCAACATCTTTTGCTACAACATTAGATTGTTCCAGAGCTTTGCGAGCTGCTGCTGCTGCGCCATCAGAAAGTACATGCCCTTCTTCCCACCAGCGACGCTCACTAATACCGGTCAAAGCCTGTAATTGACCAGGAGCAATATGTAGCGTGTCATACATAGGCATGAGGCGTTCTTCTAAATCTTCGGAAGTAATGACTACAGGGGGTAATTCGTAGCCAATCGACTCCATTTGTACGCGAGTATATTTCATCGGTGCATTCTATGTGATTCGGAGCGCAAAATCTTTCATCTGATAGATAATTCTTCCATCAACGGTCAAAAATCCATCTGCTTTGATAGTTTCCTCAGCATCATCAATTTCAGTAATAACTGCCTGTATTGTTACTTTTTCATCTACAGGCAAGATTTGCCCCCGATATACCCATTTATGAACCTGATTTAAAGCCATACTCTCAAAAGCAAACTCGCCTATATTCAGCTCATCCTGCCAACGTTCCCAGGCAAATACTTTCAATAATTGCATAAATGATTCTAGCCCTAACGATCCTGGCCAAACCGGATCTTCATAAAAATGCGCCTTAAAAAACCATGCTTCTTCTTTAACTTTAGCAGTTCCTTCGATAAATCCGAGATTATTTGGCCCACCTTCAGGATCATACAAACTAATATCATCAACCATTCGCATCATATCTGCAGGCATTGGCGCATCGATCGGATACACAAAGGATTTACCTCGAGATCTTTCTAATTCTGTTGGAACATAAAGTTTAGCATCGCGAATACCGATTTGGTCAGCCAGAGCTTGTTTAGAAAAAAAGCCAAAATTGGTATCGCCTTTATAGACTAATCCCTGATCAGATGTCATTTCATAATCGTAAGTCTGAATAATCATACCACCCGATTGTGAAACGCTGGTCATCTTTACTTTAGTAGTAAGCGTTCCTATTTCTGGTGTTACTTTTATATATTGTGTTGCCGTGCCACCCAGGTTTCTAAAGGAAATATCGACTTCGCTAGTCAAGGCAGATCCCAAATACGCAGCTAACCAACCACATGGCTGCAATGCCACTTCTAGCAATACTGCAAAAGGCATATAGGGCTGATTGTCTTCCGTGAAATACCATTCATCCACAGGCACGTCATATTTAGCTTCGATAATTCCTCCTGCTTTTAAGACCCATTGTTCACAATCTTTAATAGAGGTTATTCGATCGAGAAATTTATATGGTGGACCAGGTAAACGTGCAATCTTACGTTCGCTATCGAATATTTTATATCTATCACCAAAAGCTTCTGAAGGTTTACCAATAGCAAAAGCAAGTATCGATTCGTTATCAAATAGAACTTGTTTTGTTTCTGCCGTATTTTTGTGTTCCCAAAGTGCTTCCAGTCTTTCTCGTTTCAAACCAGTCAATTGAACAGACATATTCTTCATCTGCACAATGGCACGATGATCGCCATACATTAAGGCATCTGCCAATACATAAGGTGTACCATCATCACGATAACCAATTTCCTTCAAGGTAATTTCATATTGAACTGCTTTCGTTTCTTCAGTGACCTGACCTCGACATTTCAATTGACTAACTTCACCAATGATTGGTTCGTAAACAAATTCATCTTCTTCGCCAATCCAGCCCATGCGTAACAAATAAACACGTAAAGTATGTAAACAACATTCGTACATTAATGTACCGGGCATCACTCGATCATCAACAAAGTGACATGTTAGAAACCAGTCATCAGGATGAATATCTGCTTCGCCAGTAATCTGACCTATGCCAAAACGACCCGCATTTGGATCAAGCTTGAGTATGCGATGAACCAACGTCATACGTCCGCTTGGTAAACCAACTGGATTATTTAAATCAATATTATTAAATGACTCACCAAAACAAGCTGCTAAATTACCTTCTCGTAATACAGCTAATTGTTCATCGCTATAACTCTCAACTTGCATAGCAACAAGTTGTTTCCAATCTTCAGTAAATACGCCTTGTTGTTGCTGTTTCTCCATATTGGTTAGCACTATGCCTTTACCCGCATCTAACTCCTGTTGCGTAAAGAAACCGGCACAACCTTGTGTCATCGTTAATAACGGCTCTCCATTAACGCTCCCTTCAAAGTTAAAACGAAATAGATAGGTATCATCCTGACGAAAGAATTCTTCTATGCGAATATCGTAATGAATAGTTTCCCCTGCCTTTGGCAAAGGGCCATGAAAAGTAATTTTTGCATCTAATAATCTGTAAACAGCCAAACCTTTCGCAATATGATCAATGCCTAAATAACCTGACAAAAATAAATCAGCTTGCCCTGCTTCTACGGCAATACAAGTTGGTATACGTCCAAGATCCAGATACCATGCGTCGTACAAAACATCATGCTCCGTTATAACGCGACCATTGGTGTTTGGATTGTCTTTCAACGAATCTGCTACACCTTCAACACTTAATATTCGGTCAGCAAGCATTAAAGGTTCATCAGGTAAACGCACTCGCGTGGGATACTGATCAATATCGGCAAATTCAGAACCAAGCATCTTACCAATCGAGCCCACCGCAAATTCCATACATTGTTCACGATCAAATAAACAATCTATTTTATTAGGCATCTCTTGTCTTACAGTTACTTGCGATAAATCATCATCTGTATTATTTAATAAATGCATTTGCATACTGATTGCTTGCGTGATGGTTTCTGTCATTCCCTGACTAACGCGTAAAAATGTTTCTTGCGCTTCTGAACGTGCTTGTTCAGCTAATTGCATTTGTTGAATCATCGGTTGAAAGTCACCATTCGCTGTCATAGGTAATGATGTAACACTGGAAGATGTATTAATCGTTTCAACTGAACTCTGTTTTACTTTAGGTTGTATATGCTCAATAACATCAGGTTTTGCAGGTGGTGCTGACACTTTGAAAGGCTCACCCCCCGTTTTAACACTGATAAAGTTTTTATATTCTGTTTTTTGTTTTTCCTTATTAATATTCAACTTTGAAAAATTGACATCCACACCTTCAACATAAAGTCTGGCAAGTATCTGCAATAGGTTATCAACACTGTTTTGCCCTTTAACACAAACTGCTTTTGCGTAATGTGCTTTATCTTCAAGAATTTGATCAATCATTCTAGTACATGAACCACCCGGCCCCATTTCAACAAAAAAACGTACGCCGTCTTCATAAGCACTATTAATCACCTTGGTATAATCAAACGGCGCTAAAGCTTGGTCTAAAATTGAATCAGCAGCAGAATCCTGTGTTACTTCATAAGCACCACCACGTATACCACTATAAAAAGTAACGTCTTCCGGTGGTGTAGTTTCAAAGATATGCAGATCGCGATAAGCCTTTTCAACAGGTCTAGCAACTTCACAATGCACCGTCGTCACACCCGACAAAGGATGATACTGAGCATTAAGCTCTTTAATTGCATTATTTAATTCAGTTTTATCGCCACCAATAACGCATTCATTTGGTGTATTAATAATCAATAGATAAACATGTTTAAACTTTTCTAAAACAACTTTGACTTTGTCTTCACTGGTATTAATCACACCTAGTGCCCAATCAATAGGCTGTTCTGTTCCCCATGCCGTTTGTACAGAAGTACAGGGACCAGCAAGTTCTTCTGTAAACAAACTGCTTTGTTGAATTCGTTTCAACATTTCATCACGCGCTGTCCATGTTCGCGTTGAGAAAAAACCGGCAGTCTCGCCAAGACTATAACCAATCACAGCATCAGGTTTAACAGCAAAACTGGCAACCACATCACTGATAAACGTTCCTAGCCACACTTGTCCAAAAATAACTTCCTCATGACTGAGCTCTTTGCCATCGTCTTTTTGCCAGAAACGTCCTTGTGCAAACTGAGATGCAAGTGTTTCATTTTCATTATTTAATTTTTCTAATACGCCAGGAAAAGCAATTCCCAATTCCTGTCCCATACCAAAGAAATGATTGCCTGAACCCGGATAGACAAAAGCAACTTTGCCATTTTCAGTCAATGGAGAAACTGAAAAATAACAGCGCCCATTATCAATGGAATTATTACTTTTTATTGCAGCAAGCGTTTCTTCGCGGGCTAGATTAAATTCTTTCTCATCATTAATTAATAAGACAACGCGATACTTCTCTTTTTTATCTTCGACAACTTCATCAAAAGATAAACTTTGAATCTTACTAATTAATGAGTCTTTATCATCAGCAGAAAGAGAAAATAATTTGGCCGTAATATTTTTAACATCAATATTAACCTGTGTTTGCTTTTGGGCTTGCTCTAAAACCACACTGATACAATTACCATCAATACTCGTGCTATTAACTAAAGCCCGTCTTGCCCCTTTAACACTATCCTTTAACCAATAGCGGGCCTGCCCACTATTTTCAGCTGGCAAAATACAATGATGCAAGGCACTTACTGAACTAGCGACACTCATTAATCCATTTGCAGCACCGGAATGTCCGAGAGGAAATGCGTTTGTTACAGCATGTTGTAAAGCAGGAATATTAATTACATCATCGCCGGCAGATTGACTAATATAATCAATTGCATCTAAATGACATTGTGCATCTGAACAGGCATTTTGAATTGCAGTTATCATCGCAGACTGTTCAGGTTTTATATCGCAACCGCCCGCAGAGGCAACGCCAATACCTTTAATCAAGGCATAAACATTATCACCATCACGTATCGCATCTTCATGGCGTTTTAAAACAAAAGCAGTTGCAGCATCGGCAATATTATTAATCTGTTCGACACTTCCTTTAACTGCTCTAAGATCACTAGCAATATCTACAGCACCAACAATAACTTGATCGAGTTCTTTTAGTTGTAGGGCGCGTACACCGGACTCAAGCGCACGTAAGCCTGAAGTTTCTTCAGAAGAAACCGTAAAAGCCGGACCACCGATATGAAAAGCGCGAGCAATACGACTGGCAACAATGCCGCCTAGCGCACCCATTGTGCGATTTGCAGTTAATGCAGGACCAAACGCTTGCTTAAGGTTTTCTATCCATTCGAATAAATCATTTCCACTTAAATGAACACCCAGTTTTTTTAGCCATTCACTTGCATATTTTTTTTGCATCCAGCGAAAATGAAAATTCGTTGTATTTAAATCAAGTGCAATTCCAATAAACACTCCCGTTCTACATTGTTGTTCTGCATTCAGTTCTGATAACCCTGCATCTTCTAAAGCATTTGCTGCAACTTCGAGCATTAATAATTGTTGTGGCAACATTTCTTTTAACTCTGCCGGCGGAATTCGATAGCGTCCTAACGGAACATTAACCTCTTCAATTAAATTTCCCTGACATTCTTTACTGTCTGCTCCCCACCAATTATTAGGAGGCATTAACTTCATATCAGAACCAAACAATACTGCTTGATCAAATTCCTGTTGATTGCTCCATGGACCTAGACGTGACTCCATGCCGACTATGGCAATATCAGTTTGTGTAGAGTTAGACTGCGTAGAAACAGGAGTCACTTTCTCTTTCGGTTTGTACTCTTGTAAAAGTACATGTGCATTAATTCCACCAAAACCAAAACCACTTATCGCTGCGCGTCGAGGCGTATTATCTTCAATAGTCCATGACTCTGCTTTATTTAGTACTTTAAATGGGCTGTTAGCTAAATCAATTTTATTCGAAGGAGATTCGTAATTTGCAGTTGGCGGCAATACGCCATGTTTCATAGCCAACAAAGTTTTCATTAATGCCGCAGCACCAGCTGCTGTTAATAAATGGCCAACGTTACTTTTGACTGAACCAATAACACATTCACCATCAACATTATGGTTTTGCCAAAGATTTTTTAATGACGTGAATTCAACACCATCACCAACCGGTGTACCGGTACCATGACATTCAATATGTTGTACCTGATTTGGCTTCCAATCTGCCATTTCATAAGCCGATTGCATGGCACGGCCTTGTCCTTCTGAATCCGGTGACATGATATTGCCTTCAATATCATTCGAAAGACCTATGCCTTCAATCGTCGCGTAGATATGATCATCTTGCTCTATCGCGTCACTTAAACGCTTAAGCACAAAAATACCTGCTCCCTCACCGACAACAAGACCATCAGCTTTACTATCAAACGGCGAACATCGACCTGATTTTGAAATAGCATTAAGTTGGGAAAAACCCATTTGCGTATACAAACAATCCGGCCGAGATAAGCCACCTGCCAACATAACGTCAGTACGTCCTGCAATTAGTTCATCAACTGCATATTTCAGGGAATAGAGAGAAGAAGAACAAGCCGCATCTAATGTGTAAGCGCCTGCTCCTAAGCCTAAAGCTTTTGCCAACAAACCACCCGGCAATCCGGCAACGTATCGATTTAATGGTTCTATCTTTTCTTTTCCATCATCCGAGTCGATATTTAACTGTGCTTCAAAAAGGTGTTTAAATATTTCGTCACTAAAGAGAGATGATGACTCTGTGGGAAGCGCAATATTGCCAATGACAATACCAACACGTTCTTTATTAATAGCATTAGTCTTCGCATCTGCCCAGGCATCCCGACCTGCATGTAATAAAATTTGATACATCGGATCCAGACGTTGAAGCAAAGAAGCATCAACATTAAATCCAGCAGGATTAAATTCAAAATTTTGAATTAAACAAGCGCGACGTGAATTTACTTTATCCGGAGCTAATTCTTCAGAATACAATTCATCAGCTTCTAGTCGCCAGCGATCTGCACCAACATTAATGGCAGTGTCCTTTGCATCAAGAATATTTTTCCAGAATTCATCAAGATCACTAGAACCAGGAAAAACGCCACCAATACCAACAATTGCTATTCGTTCTGCCATAACTTTATTACTCGTTCAGATTTATAAGATCTAAACTTCTATATTGCTTCAAGACTTAATTGATTTTTCTCAAATGCCATTTGCAAAGAACTGTCACGTACGCATTCATAACAATCGATCAATGCTATCAACTGCCCTTTACTATCGATGAACTCTATTGATGCATTAGCCCTATGATCAGTTTTCTCATTAACTACAGTAATAATTCTTGCTCCATCTTTTGGATAGTTGCGTTGATATTGACGGTAACTGGAAATGGCCGTCGGCAAAGAAGCAATACCTCTCTCTTCAAAACTCCAGAGGATCATCATCTGGAAGGCAGAATCAAGAATTAAAGGATCAGTTAACCAACTCGAACGTATCGGTTGGTTCATCCACGTTGATGGTTGCGGTGCTGCGTTTACATTGGCAGCAATACCTTTATCACTACAGTGAGTTACTTCTTTAATACCTTGTAGATCTTGCCCGTGAAACAACTGTCCATTTTTATAATATTCACCTTGAGTTTTATTGTATTTCTTATTTACCACTTTTAATTGCGGTAACACATTCGTTTCATAACTATCAGCCAAAATCATTATTGCACTGGCATGCAATAAGTCATCAGAACGTAATTCAACTGGCACTAAAGAAACATCACCTTTATGAATAATGTTGCCCGCAAGAATTCTCAAACGAATAGTTTCGTCAGCTTTTAAAGTAACACCTTTTAATACACGAAAATCGTCAAAGCCCTGAAACTGCATGCCCGGATTTAAATGTAATGCACCATGTGCAAACCATTCGATAATAATAGCCACAGGCAAAACAGCCTGACCATTCATTACATGTGATTTTAGAAACGCATGTGTATTAACTGAAAGCTCACGTTCAAAAGCTAAAGACAGCTCGCTGTTTTCGACTGACAATGCTGAATAATTCTTTAAAGGTATTTTTTGTAAAATATTATCTGATTCACCGAGTACAACTGTCTCCACAGGTCCATCAGATTCTATCTCATTTATTAAATACTCAGCACCGGCTCTGAGTCCAATAACACCAACGCCTTCTTCTGCAAATAATTTTTTTAATGCAGGAGTCACCATGCCACCATCCCAGGGACCCCAGTTAACTGATAAGACTTTGCAATCCTTTCTATTGTGATTTTCTTGTACTGCTTGCTTATTTAAGATTTCATTTGCCGCAGCGTAGTCAACCTGGCCTTTACGCCCCAATCTAGCTGTCGTCGATGAAAATAAAACTATCAGTTTTAATGTGTCATTATTAGTTGCTGTCAATAAATTATCTAAACCATCTACCTTGGTAGAATAAACAGTATTGAATTGTTCTTCTGTTTTATCTTCTATCAAACGATCCGCAAGCACACCAGCAGCATGTATTATTCCAGTAACATTACCTAACTCAGCACGTGCTAAATCAATTGTATTTGTAACCGCATCAACATCAGTAACATCAACTGAGCTGTACTGAACTTTTGTACCCGTCTGTTCGATGCGTTCCAGCGTTGCTTTAATTTCACGATTAGCCAAAATGGATTGATATTGTTTTTCAAGTTCAGCAGGACGCAAATTTTTTTCTGCTTCATCCATAATCGCTTTCTTGATACTTGCCGCATCGGACAAAGATGATAACCATTCTGGTTCGTTCTTCGGTTCTGGACTGCGGCCTAATAGTAACAAACTACATTGATATGTTTCGGCTAACTTAACCGCTACTTCAGCAGTCACGCCGCGCGCACCTCCGGAAATAACAATAAGATCGTCTTGATTTAAAGCTGTTCGTTCTTGTTTACTATCAGAGAGCGCCTCTTCTTCTAATAATAACTGACTTGCTTTTTCATCTGACAAACCGACTTCTAAAGGCCCATCGAGAAAGAGTTCATTTTGAATTAAATCAACTGATGCTGAAGCTTGATTAATATCAATCGATTTGCAATTAACATCAGACCATTCTTTATCTGCCGTTTTAATAATGCCATACAGCCCAGCCTGAACAGGATTAGTTTCAATACTGCCATTAAATCCAAAACTTCCGCCCAATGATGTTATTGAAGCAAGTATGCCTTTTGATTTTTTTAGACTATCAGCACAACGCTGCACCAATGAAAATGTATCAAGCAAATATTGTTTATCCGCTTCTACTTTGGCGCAAATAATTAAAGCACCTAATTCATCAATTGCTGCTTGACCATTATTAATAAGCTTTGTTTTATATCCTTTTTCTTTTAATGTCGTTGCTAACTGATCAGCCAGTTCACCACCCTCTTTCGTAATCCAGATTTCTTTATCTTTATTAAAGTCTATCTGTTGGCGAGACCCTGTTTCATCAAGTTCAGCAAGGTGAACAACACTGCGGACAATTCTTGATTCTTTTTTGCTTTCAACGACTGCTTCTTTGACTGCTGCAACTGTTACTACTTTATTACCAGTAACAACTTGCTCGTTCATATAATCAATGATTTGTTGCAAGGTCTGTAAAGCAGCTAAATCATCCGCTGATACAGTCGGCAAGTCTGGCATTTTGTCTTGTAATGCCGATAAGATTTCCACACGTTTAATTGAGTCGATACCAAGATCACTATCCAGATTCATTTCCAGATTTAACATATCCACTGGATAACCGGTTTTATCTGCCACAACCTCTAATAATACTTCTGATAAATTCGAATCACTTACTGGGAGTGACTGTTCTTGTTGATCAGAAGGTAATGCTTCAGAAATATTAAAAACATCAACAATCGATTGCAATGTTTGTAAGGTGGCCATGTCATCAGGACTAACTGAAGGTAATTCAGGTATGCGTTCTTGTATTGCAGATAAAATTTCAACGCGCTTAATCGAATCAATACCGAGATCGCTATCCAGATTCATTTCCAGATTTAACATATCTACCGGATAACCGGTTTTGTCTGCCACAACTTCAAGTAGAGTATCTGCAAAACCGTTAATAACACTTGTCGTATTAACAGCAACTACAACAGGTGCAGATTCCGTTTGTTCAGTGATAAATAATTCTGTTATAGATCGTAAGGTTTGCAATTGCCCCAATTCATCTGGACTGATTGTTGGTAATTCTGGCATTGCTTCTTGCAATGCCGATAAAATCTCAACACGTTTGATCGAATCGATACCGAGGTCGCTATCAAGATTCATATCCAGTTCCAACATATCTATTGGATAACCGGTTTTTTCTGAAACGATTTCTAATAAAACTTTAGCGAAGTTGTCATCAACTTGAGTCGCTGCTGCCACAGTTTTTGTTGTAGTACTTGCGGCAATCCCCACCGGTCTACCGGCAGCAATAAATTCAACAATATGTTGCAAGAACTGGAAGGTGCCTAATTCTTCCGGATTAACAGCTTGCGACCAGGGTAATTGTTCTTGCAAGGCAGAAAGAATTTCAACACGCTTAATTGAATCAATTCCCAAATCAGTATCCAGACTCATATCGAGACTTAACATTTCTAATGGATAACCCGTTTTTTCTGAGACGACTTTTAATAACAAATTATTTATATCAATATCCGTTGTTTCAATTGAAACTGGAGCAGACTGAATGGTTTCTTCTCTCTCTTTAACAAGCGGCGCTTTGATTAGATTATTTTTTTTTGGCTCAGATTTTATTGATTCTGTTTTTTGTGCCGGCGCACTGACTTGTGTTAGCTGTTGTACAGCTAAAGGTTGTCCTGACATTAATCGAAATTGCTGATCTAACAATGATTGAATTGATTTTTGTGCTGTCTCCTGTCCTTCAAGATACTGCTGATGTAAACGCGCGGTTTGTTCCTGCATTTTTTGTAAGGCAATAATGCTTTCCTGCGTAGCTTGTAATAAACCGCTGCTTGCAACAGTGCTAACTGATGTTGTTACTTGTTCAGTTTCTTTAGAAGAAATATTTTTTACATCATTCGTCATGGCATTAACATTAATTACTGGTTTAGATTTTGGTTTACTTGCTGGACGCGGCTTACGCGGCATTGTGTAATTCGCACCACTTATTGCTATGGTCATTACAGGTTTTACATCTTTAGCCGGTCTTTCCATGGTTGAACATGATGCATCCCATTTATTAAGTTCAACTTGTTGTCCATTAACTGCTAACGTTGCTAACACAAGAGCCAAATCATATTGACCTTGCTTCTTGCCGACTGAGGCATCAATAGCAATAGTAGTAATAGGTTTGTCTGCAAGAATTGAATTAATTAATCCGGTTAATATTTTTCCCGGGCCTACTTCAACAAAAGTCGTAATACCTTCTGCATATAGTTTTTCAACCTGTTCGACAAAACGAACAGGCGATGCTAATTGATATGCTAATAGTTGTTTCGCTGCGTCAACATCTTTTGGATAAGTGTCAGTCGTTGTATTGGATAAAACCTGATAATTGTTTTTTTCGAACTTAAATGGCGCCAGTGCTTCAGCAAATGGTTTCGCAGCATCAGCAACAAATGAACTGTGAAATGCTGCTGCTACAGGTAATTTAATTGCACGTATTTTTTCAGCTTTAGCAACTTTTGCAAAAGCATCCACTTGATCTGTTGAACCTGATAACACAACCTGTGTTGGTGAGTTATGATTTGCAATAACCAGTTCTAACTTATTTTTTTTCAATAAGGACTCTACTTGTTCATAAGGCGCAACGACTGCCAGCATAGAACCTCTATCACCTTCACCTGTAGCCATTAACTCACCACGAATTCGTGATAAGCGATGCAATGTTTCAGCGTTATACATGCCTGCTGCCGATAGTGCAGTTAATTCACCATAACTATGACCAATCGCAGCTTTTGGCTTAACAGAAAAATAATTTAATACTTCAAGCGCACCAAGACTTACAGCACCAATGGCAGGCTGTGCATTTTGCGTTTGTCGTAAAGTTTCTTCCTGATGTTTTTGATCAGCTTTGGAAAAAACAGGAATAGGATAAAGCACATCACCCAAGCTTTCTTTTCCTAGGCTTTCTTTACCCGTCGCTTCTATGAAAATATTGTTTGCTTGTTCTAATACATTTAAAAACTGAGGAAACTGACAGGCTAGATCACGACACATGCCAGTGTATTGCGAACCTTGTCCCGGGAAAACAAAAGCAATGTTGTCGTTGTTTCTTTCAGAACTGTATGCAACACCATCAGGTCTTTGCCATGCTGATTCAGATGAAGATGTTAATTGCTTTTTAATATCAGCAATAAACTTTTGTCTATCTTCATTTGATTTTTCAATGACTATCGTTAAACGATGAGCTGCATCGCTTTTAAAACTTTGACATGAATCATAAGCAAAAAACCTGAGTTCATTCCATGAATCAAGAATGGTAGACTCTGGTAACTGTTTTATTAATTCTTCTTTTGAATCTACGCTTAAAGCAATAATTAAAACAGTACCATCCCATTCAATTTCGGTTTTCGTTTCTTCAGCTTCTTCAAGTACACAATGAAAATTGCTGCCGCCAAAACCAAACGAACTTAATCCCGCACGACGCGGAGTAGATTGTGTTTTTAACCATGGACGTTTCACGGTATTGAGATAAACAGGTGAAGTACCGGGATTAATAATTTCTAATGGTTCATCTACTTTAATACTCGGTGGTAAAACTTTATATTTTAAAGCCATGGCCGTTTTAATCAGTCCGGCAACACCGGCTGCAGCTTTGGTATGTCCGATCATCGATTTTACTGATCCAATCGCACACCATGTTTCACCATCATTATCTTGTCCATAAACACCGGACAACGCAGTTGCTTCAACAGCATCACCAACTGATGTACCTGTACCATGCGCTTCAACTAACTCAATGCTTCTTGGAGTAACATCCGCTTCACGATAGGCATTCCATAATGCTTTGGTTTGACCTGTAGCACTCGGTGCATAAATGGCATTACCTCTACCATCAGACGAAGAACCGATACCACGTAATACCGCATAGATTTTATCGTTGTCACGTTTAGCATCGTCAAGTCGTTTTAATACAACGGCACCAATGCCTTCACCTAAAATTGTTCCATCGCCTTCTTTAGCAAACGGACGACTATT
This sequence comes from Gammaproteobacteria bacterium, assembly GCA_041689615.1. GTDB lineage: Bacteria > Pseudomonadota > Gammaproteobacteria > Eutrophobiales > Eutrophobiaceae > UBA7359. The sequence goes on from JBDNFW010000033.1 coordinate 274,589, forward strand.
ACCTGTTGGCGATAAGGCCGGTGTTTTACTAAAACACATATACATAAAAATATCGTTAAAGGTATCGACACCACCGGTAATAGCCATATCAACTCTGCCGGCACTCAGTTCCATTGAAGCAAGGTGTAATGCACTTAATGAACTCGCACAAGCTGCATCAACAACACAATTGGTGCCACCAAAATCAAATCTATTAGCAATACGACCGGCTGCAACATTACCTAATAAACCAGGGAATGAATTCTCTTGCCAGGGCACATAACCATCAGCAATGCGTTGTACGACATCTTCTGCTGTTTCAGGATCTATTCCAGCATCGGCTAATGCTTTTCGCCATATTGGATGACCGAGTCGAGCACCTAACGGAATCACTAATTCTAATGTACCGGTCACACCCATAATGACGCTGGTGCGATCACGATCAAATTCACGACCATCACCTGCATCTTTAGCAGTGGAATAATTCGCATCTAATAATGCCTGACGCGTAACCACCATACCTAATAATTGTGTGGTATCCGTCGCTTCAATATTGTTCGGACTTAGTCCGTATAACAGTGGGTTAAATTCTTGCGCATTAATAAAACCACCACGTTTAGCATAAGTCATATCTGGTGCAGTTTTATCCGCATCAAAATAATCTTCCGGTTTCCAATGCGTATCAGGTATATCAGTTATCGCATCAACGCCTTCACGAATATTGGTCCAATACTCTTGAGGATTATCTGCTTTAGGAAATAGACAACCAATACCAACAATAGCAAGAGGCTTCATCTGAGTACCTCCAAAAATGCACTTTTCCCGCGATCGCCGCGTCGGCTCCGTACTTGAATACTCACAGAGTACGATGTTCTCATGTATGTTTTATACATTGCGATTCTCGGCAATTGCTCCCGGCATTGCTCTACCTCCTGCATCCATGCAGTCGTCCGCGTATGCATCCTTGCACTTATGTACAGGGATGTACTGTATACCGGTTTTGCAGGAGCAAAAACCGGACACGAAAAAATCACTATTTCTTGAGGTACTCAGTTTTTTAATGTGTTTCTTTGACATAACTTACTCAGATAAATAACTCTTAATTGTTTCTTGTTGCATAGGATGGAATTGCGTTAATGCAACAGGAAGTTCAACACCTTGCTTAAGCAAACCATTAATTCGATATAAAACAGCAGCACCAAATAAAATATTCATTGCCACAGTCACTGCATTTCTATTATTTGTTTCAGATAAAAAAGTTTCGCGCGTCCATTCATTAAACGCTCCCATTGCTGGGCCACACCAAACTTGATAATCAACTTGGCGATCTTCAACGCCGGCATTTGCCCAACGTGAAGACAGTCCTAAATACCATCGAAAAATTAATGCCATTTTATGTTTTGCATCTTTATGCGCTTTTTCAACTTGACGCGGATCTCGTTCAGTAAAAAATTCTTCTGTCTTTTGCCATACTTCAGCTAATGACATTTTAAAAATTGTTTTTTCCAGATTCGCTTTTTCTGTTTCAGAAATTTCTTCTATCGATCCGTATTTTTTATAAATGTCATAAAGCTTATTACCGCGCATCGCAAACATGGTGCCGCGTTTTAATACTTGTAACTTCACACCCATTTCAAACATATCTACTGCTGGTGCCATAGTGACGTCAGCTTGTTCTGCATTGGCTAACATTTCTCTAACAATGTCAGAGGAACCTGATTCTTTGCAGGCTTGATTAACAGTACCGGTAACAATGTAAGCCGCACCCATAGCAAACGCACCTAATGCTGAAGCAGGTATTGCAATCCCTCCGGCAGCACCAACACGCAGTGGTTTTTCATAATTATGTTTTGCCTGATATTGATCGCGTAGTGATAACATCGTTGGTAATAATGTAATAGCAGGTCGATTGTCTGTATGACCACCCGAGTCAGCTTCGACCGTTAAGTCTTGCGCCATCGGAATATGTTTGGCCAAGTCTGCTTCTTCTTTTGTTATCGAACCCTGCTCTAATAATTTTTCCAATAATTTTTCAGGTGGAGGACTAAACCATTTGCTTGCAAGCTCTACCCTCGATGCCTTAGCTATGATCCTATTAGGAACAATAATATTACCCTGCTTATCTTTATGAATTCCTTTCACTCGATAACGTACAACTGGCAAAGTCAGTTTCATATAAGCAGATGTTTCAACCAGTGTAACTCCGTATTTTAAATAGAGATCAACAACCGCATCTTCATGTCCTATTTCATTCGGGCTATAAATAAGGTTAAAGCAAAATGTTTTATCGCCTAAGGAAGTTTGCAGACGTTTAATTGCTGTTTCTATTTCAGTTAAAGACAAACCCGCTGCACCGAATGATGCCAACATGCCTTCGCTTGCTAACGCTTCAACCAATTCAACAGAAGCAATGCCATTTGCCATTGAGCCTGCCATATAAGGATAATCAATTTGATAATCCTGACAAAAATTCTGATCACCTAAGGCTTTAATGGTTTGTGCCGAAGCAATGCCACGTAAACGATACTGTTTGTCGTCTTTTTGATAGTCATCACCCTGACTATCAAACTGAATAGATCCACCCAAGGCAATTGCAGATCTGGATTTATTTTCAACTATACAAAATGGCACATCTAACTGATAAAGCTGTTCAGGCAATTTTTCCAAATCAGATAGACTAGCGCGACTATCCGATTGCCAAACATTTTGAGAATGACGCTTTGTTTCCGTCGAACGAGACGGACTAATAATTTCTGGTATGGAACTCACTGTATTTAATCAATAAACTCTTCTGAATATGTAATGGCGGAAAGGACAATGCTTATTTATTTACATCCATCTGTTCTGATTGTAATGTGCGCGTCCTGAACAGCCCTAATTATTGAATAATATCATTTTTTTCGGGCAAAACCTTGTAGCATCGATGCTCTAAACGATTAAGATTTAGTGACTACTTGTTCAAAATGAATGCTGAATTTAGTTATTTTGATGTGATTAACTAAAAAATAAAACCACAAAACATACTAAACCATTGTTTTTATAAGAGATATTTATTTTTCATGAAATCCAGAGAAGAATTTCAAACCAAACTTGATGACCTTGCCTATCAAAACAAGATTTTGCAGCATGTCTCTCGAACTTTTGCCTTAACTATTCCGCAATTGCCTGAACCATTAAGCACGGTCGTAGCAAATGCCTACCTTTTGTGTCGTATTGCCGACACGATCGAAGATGATAAGAGCATGTCGGCTGAACAAAAAAAGGAATCTGCCGAGCTTTTTATCAAAGTTGTTAAGGAAAATGCTGAAGCTGAAGCATTTGCCGAAACCCTGTTTCCATTATTGTCACCGACAGCAACTGAAGCTGAACATGATCTGATTTCCAATACGTCTCCTGTAATTAGAATTACTCACAGTTTCAATCAACGCCAACGCGCTGCTCTAGAACGTTGTGTCAAAATCATGGCCGATGGCATGGTAATGTATCAGGATGCTGAAACCCTTGATGGCGTTTCCGATCAGAGGGATATGGATCAATACTGTTATTACGTTGCGGGCGTTGTTGGCGAAATGTTGACTGAACTTTTCTGCGATCATTCGCCTGAAATCGATGCACATCGTGATGAGATGATGAAATTGGGAGTGTCATTTGGTCAGGGTTTGCAAATGACCAATATATTGAAAGATATCTGGGAAGATCATGAGCGCGGAGCTTGCTGGTTACCTCGCGATGTATTCGAAAAATACGGTATCGATATTCGTCATAAAGTACCAGGTAAAATGGGTGAAGGTTTTAATGAAGCTTTAATAGAATTGCTCGGTGTTGCCCATGCACATGTCTATAACGCTTTGCGCTATACTTTAATGATTCCCGAAAAAGAAAAAGGATTACGAAAATTCTGTTTGTGGGCCTTGGGTATGGCGGTATTAACTCTAGAAAAGATCAGACGACAGCCTGATTTCACGGAAGGTCAGCAAGTCAAAATCAGTCGTCGCAGTGTTAAAGTCACCCTCTTTTTGACAAGTCTTTTCGTTGGCCAAAATAGAATATTAAGTTATCTTTTCCAATTCAGTGGACGTCGTTTGCCTATGGCAAATATTCATGCGAAACTCTGCCAAAATCAGTGATATACATGACTATAACGCTGAAACAACAAGGAGAATAAGGCGGCTTTCGACAGGGCAGTATGGTCTATCTGACTTCTTGCCCCACCTGTATTAAATAACATGACTTTTGAAACTAATAACGATAATACGCCCAATCCAACGCTCGGAGAGTCGAACTCGAAGAAGCCTGCGATTAATTTAGACGAAGCGATTCAATCTGCTAAAAATAAATTACTCGAGCAACAACAAGATGATGGGCATTGGGTCTATGAACTCGAAGCTGATTGCACTATTCCTGCTGAATATATATTAATGAATCATTTCGTCGATGAAGTCGATGATGATACAGAACAAAAAATTGCCCAATACTTGCGTGACCAACAAAATGAAGATGGTGGTTGGTCGCTTTATACCGCTGGTGATTTTGATATTAGTTGTGCGGTAAAAAGCTACTACGCATTAAAAATCGTTGGTGATAATCCTCAAGAAGAACATATGGTCCGCGCAAGGAATATCATTTTAAATCATGGTGGCGCTGCTCGTAGTAATGTCTTTACCCGAATTTTGATGGCTCTGTTTCAACAAGTACCGTGGCGTGCGACACCTTTTATTCCGGCTGAAGTAATCATTCTTCCAAAGTGGTTTCCGTTTCATATCGACAAAGTATCTTATTGGTCACGTACAGTCATGGTGCCATTGTTTATTTTGTGCACCATAAAACCAAAAGCTGTAAACCCACGTGGTGTTGATATAAGAGAACTTTTTATAATACCGCCTGAAGATGAACAAAATTATTTTAAAGTAACAACTCCGCTGACTCGAGCGTTTCTAATACTCGACCACTTAGGTCGTTTAGCAGAAAAGATCGTACCTAAATTTGTACGACAATATTCTATTGATAAATGCGAACAATGGTCTCTTGCTCGAATGAACGAAGAATTTGGTATCGGCGGTATTTTTCCTGCCATGGTTAATGTGTTTGAATCTTTAGTTATTCTTGGTTATAAAAAAGATCACCCGGCACGAATACAGGCACGACAAGCTATTGATGCTTTACTAGTCAAGCGCGGTAACACGATGTATTGCCAACCTTGTGTTTCTCCTGTTTGGGATACTTGTTTAGCGGCGCAATCTCTTATCGAAACAGAAAATCAAAACGTCAGTACAGAAATAGAACATTCACTTGACTGGCTTAAGGATAGACAACTTAGCGATGAACCCGGTGACTGGCGCATCCCCAGAGCCAATCTTGCTGGCGGCGGCTGGGCCTTTCAATATAGTAATTACTACTTCCCTGACCTCGATGATACTTCCATGGTGGCCTGGGCGATGCACAGAACTGGAAATGATAAATATTCAGAACCGATTCAACGTGCAGCAAACTGGGTTGCCGGTATGCAATCGAATGGTGGTGGTTTCGGATCGTTTGAAGTAAATAACACGCAGTATTATTTAAACGCGATTCCTTTTGCGGATCATGGTGCTTTATTAGATCCACCCACAGCCGATGTGACCGGACGTGTTATTGCATTACTTAGTCTTGCCGATAAAGAAAAATATAGCTCTGTTATTAAAGATGCGATTAATTTTATAAAATCTGATCAGGAAGAAGACGGTTCCTGGTTTGGTCGTTGGGGTACGAATTATATATACGGCACCTGGTCGGTGCTAACCGCACTTGAACTTGCTGATGAAGATCTACAACAAGACTATATAAGAAAAGCTGTCTCGTATTTACAAGGCATGCAAAATGAAGATGGTGGTTGGGGCGAAAGTAATGATAGCTATTATCCTCCAAAACATTATCGTCCTTTTGAAAGCACCGCATACCAAACAGCATGGGCATTACTTGCTTTATTGGCGGTTGGAGAAGCTGAAACAGAAACGGTTAGAAAAGGGATTGATTATTTGATCTCTAATCAATCCAATGATGGTCATTGGTATAATGATAGTTATACTGCTCCAGGTTTTCCTCGCGTTTTCTATTTAAAATATCACGGCTACACAAAATATTTTCCGCTTTGGGCGTTAGCTCGTTACAGAAACCTGTTGCACAATAAGGTTTGAGTAAGCTTGGTATTATTGCAGCCCTACCTGCTGAAGCAGCTTGTCTATATAATAAAAAACTAACTGTTCTTTCACCCATAGAAATTCAGAAAGATGTCTTTTTGTGTTTATCAGGTATGGGGTATGAAGCAGCTTGTGGAGCTGCAAAAAAGTGTCTGGATTTCAAAGTAGATGCCTTAATCAGTTGGGGGGTTGCTGGCGCAATAGAGTCTTCACTTAACTCGGGTGATTTAATTTTCGCTGATTCGATAATTGCTCAAGATAAAACTTTTCAAACATCGACTGAATGGAAAAATAAATTACTGGCACACTTTCAGAAAACCCATACTAATGTGTTAAGTAGCGATATTGCTTCAAGTAAAGAGATATGTGCCTTAACAACCGATAAAAATAATTTATTACATAAAACAGGCGCTGGCGCTGTCGATATGGAAAGTGCGGCTATTGCAGAAATAGCCATTAATAATCATCTCGATTTTTTGGTCATTCGTGCCATTGCTGACAAGGCTAATACCGTTATTCCAGAAGCGGTGTTAAAACACACAGATAATCTGGGCAATCCTGAAATATTAAAATTTGTATTGTCGTGTATTTTTAAGCCAGCACAAATTCGGGAGATTTTTATATTGGCAAAAAGCTACAAAATAGCTTTAAAAACATTAAGCAATATCGCCTCAGATTTAAAAAAACAGAATTTCTTTTATACATAACCTGGCCGCTTGTTATAAAATCTAAGCTGGTTTATAAGGAAACATAATCCCCCACTAGAAAGATATTAATATGAAAATAAGCAAAGAACAAATTGAAGAGTTTAAATCCACCGGCTTTCTCGTTATTCGTAAGTTGTACGATACGGAAAGAATGAAGGAAATTATTACCTGGACAGAAGAAGTACGCAATTATCCTGAAGTCCCTGGCAACGTCATGATGTATTTTGAACAGAGTAAATTAGAACCGGGAAAAAGAATTATATCCCGTATAGAAGATGTCGAACCTTTCCATCAAGGATTCAGTGAGCTTTTTATGCGCGGTGAGATACAGCAAATTACATCTCAATTATTCGATGATAAGGCAATTTTGTTTAAGGATAAAATAAATTTCAAGATGCCGGGTGCAGATGGTTTCAAAGCGCATCAGGATGTACAGGCCGGCTGGGATCGTTATTCCAAGTTACATATCACTGCTTTAGTAAGCGTTGATCCTTCCACCATTGAAAATGGCTGTCTGGAAGTGGCTAATGGTTATAATAATAAAGGACTTATAGGAGAACAGTGGGCACCATTAGAAGAAGATGGCCTAGACTATATCGCACTACCAACAGAACCGGGTGATGCTGTTTTCTTTGATTCTTATGCCCCTCACCGTTCAAAAGCAAACCTGAGTAATGGTCAACGCCGCGTTCTGTATGTCACATACAACGCTGCGGCCGAAGGTGACCATCGTAGAAAATATTATGATGACAAACGTCTTAGCTATCCACCAGACATTGAACGGGACACGGACAAAGAATACATATTCAGAGTTTAATCGATATAACTAAAAATGAGTAAATCTCATTCATCATATCTAGATCGCTGGATAATTAACTGGGTGCAATTCGTTGAGCGCTATCGAATTGCGATCATCATCAGCTTTGTCGCTCTCACTATTTTTTCAATTTTTTATATAAAAGATAACCTCGGTGTAAGTACAGATACAACCGACATGTTGTCGGAAGAACTGGCTTGGCGAAAACTTGATATTGAATACGAAAAACAATTTCCTCAATTTAATGACAATGTTCTTGTTGTTATCGAATCAAACACGCCGGACCAAGCTACTGATACAGCAATAAAATTACATTCTGCTTTAAAAGAAAATCCTACATTAATTAGTAATATTTATTATCCAAATTTATTACCTTATTTTCGTCAATCTGCTTTTTTATTTTTTGATGATGAAGAGTTACAAGATCTGGCAGATCAATTAGCAACCATACAAGCCTTTCTAGGAACCTTATTACAAGATAAAAATTTACGTGGCTTATTCACTATGTTGACTGATGCACTTCAGTACAAAGTGGATGGCGAAAAGATTGAATTGAAACCACTATTACTAGAAATCAATCATGCATTAGAAAATGAAAAATATAATGTCTCATGGCAACATTTGATGAGTTCAGATAAAAGTCTAAAACCTGTTTATCGAGAATTTATCGTGTTACAAACGCTAGAGTCTGAAGAAGAACTTTTGCCCGGCCAAGATGTCCTCGCGCATATAAGAACCGTTATCAATTCACTTTCTTTGAATAATGAATCTGTACGGATACGTTTAACCGGTGGTACCGCACTGTCCTATGAAGAATTAAAAAGTGTTTCCGAAGCAAATATTCAAGCTATTGTTATTTCATTCATTCTGGTCGCCATTATTTTACTGATTGGTCTAGGCTCAGTCTGGCTGGTAGTGGCATCACTCATCACACTAATTTTCGGCTTAACTGCAACTACGGCTTTCGCGGCAGCAACTGTAGGCGAACTTAATCTTATTTCCGTTGCCTTTGCTGTGTTGTACATCGGTCTTGGTATTGATTTCACCATACATTTGATATTACGTTATCGTGAACAAGTTATTTTATCGGGAGAACCTAATAATGCATTGAAAATATCAATGTCTTATATTTTTCGCTCTTTAATACTCTGCTCCATCACAACCGCGATTGGTTTTTATTCATTTATACCAACGGACTATCAAGGTGTAGCTGAACTCGGCTGGATTGCAGGCAGCGGCATGTTCATCAGTATTCTTTTCACATTGACCTTATTACCTGCTTTATTAAGTTTAAAGCCTTACAAAGAAAGAGAAAAAACGAATAACCGTGGAAATCATTTAATTACTTTTTTAACCACCCTGCCCTACAAATATTCAAAACAGATATTAATATTTACACTCATTATTTTAATTGGGTTTATTAGCCAACTCTATAGAGTTAGTTTTGATATAAATACGCTTAACTTGCAAGATCCTGAAAATGAATCGGTGCAAACCTATCGTGATTTATTAAAAGACAGTGATTCTTCGCCTTGGAGCAGTGTTTTATTAAAAGAAAGTAGAAGTGAGGCTATCGCCGCGATAAAAGAAATTGAACAACTTGATTTGGTTGACAAGGTTATATGGTATGAAGATTTACTTCCTGAAGATCAAGAAGATAAATTATTCATTATTGATGAAATAAATCTATTTATGGGAATACTCTCTACAGACGAGACAAACGCAGAGATAAATAACAGCGATAGAATAAATGCCATACAAAAACTTATAACAAAATTAGATTATTTTTCCAGTCATGAATTAGAGTCGAATCCTGAGCTATATAGCGAAATTAGAACACTAAAAACATATTTATCTATAATTCTAGATAACTCTTCTGATAACAAAAATTTATTGTCACTAGAAAAACAATTACTATCTAATCTTGATGGTCGAATTCATTCGTTGAACGATGCTTTAAACGCCGAACAAGTCGAACTCAGTGATATCCCTGCGATTGTTCATGATAGATGGGTAAGTCATAAACACTATAAAATAGAAATTTTTCCAAGAGAAGATTTGAACGATAACGCAGCAATGGAACGTTTCGTTAACCAACTACAAGCCTATGATAATACCGTTATTGGTTCTCCTATTATTAATATTGAAGCGGGTAGTGCCGTCATCACTGCCTTCAAAACTGCACTCACTTATGCCTTAATTGCTATTGCATTATTGCTACTTGTTTTAATAAAACGGAAATCGGATGCGGTAATTATCCTAATCTCAGTACTCGTTGGCGCTGTTTTTACATTTGGCTTTATGTTGATATTTAATATCCCGCTTAACTTTGCCAATATTATTGGGCTCCCTTTATTACTTGGTATCGGCGTAGACAGTGGTATTCATATTGCTGATCGATTTCGTCAGGAACAAGGAACCAATAAAAATATTTTTATGACCAGCTCTTCTCGTGGCGTCATTGTCAGTTCTTTAACAACTATTTGCAGCATTGGCAACCTCGCTTTTTCTTCTCATACGGGTACGGCCAGCATGGGATTGCTATTAACTTTAGGTCTTGCCTCAATGATGATATCAACTATGATGATCCTTCCTGCCTTTCTTATATGGCAAAATTTATTGAAAAAAATAGCTTTATGAAGACATTAGTCACAGGCGCAAATGGATTCATTGGCTCTGCTGTCGCACGCTTATTATTAGATAAAGGTCATGACGTACGCGTATTAGTTCGCCCTAACTCAGACAAGCGTAACTTTGAAGGACTTGAGCTCGAAATAATTGAAGGTGATTTAAACGATAATGAATCCTTAAAACGTGCTGTTTCTGGCTGTAACACACTCTTTCATCTCGCTGCTGATTATCGTTTATGGATACCTGATCCAGATAACATGTACAAAACAAATGTTGATGGTACACGTAACCTTATTATTGCCGCAACTGAAGCTAACGTAGATAAAATTGTTTATACCAGCAGTGTTGCTACTCTGGGAATAAATAAAGATGGGACGGCTTCTGATGAAACAACACCTGTTTCACTTGAAGAGATGACCGGTCATTACAAGCGCTCTAAATTTTTAGCAGAACAAGAAGTCAATAAACTCATAAAAGAACAATCTTGTCCTGTCACCATTGTGAATCCTTCGACGCCAGTTGGTCCACGAGATATTAAACCGACACCAACGGGAAAGATCGTGCTCGACACGATTCGCCATCGCATGCCGGCTTATGTCGACACCGGTTTGAATATCGTTCACGTAGATGATGTTGCAAAAGGACATCTACTGGCGATGGATAAAGGCGAAATTGGAGAGCGATATATTCTCGGCGGCGATAATATGACCTTGGCATCGATACTGGAATATATCTGCGTCAGTCAGGGTATGTCTCCACCAACAATTAAATTACCGCATAATCTGGTATTACCCATTGCCTGGTTTATGGAACGTATTGCTAATATCACACATAAAGAACCTAGAGCCACGGTTGATAGTGTCAAAATGTCGAAAAAAATGATGTTCTTTTCAAGTGAAAAAGCAAAAGAAAAACTGGGATACCAATCACGTCCAGGTATTGAAGGTTTTAAGGATGCTATCGATTGGTTTAATGCAGAAAACTACTCTTAAGACTCAAATAAAAATGCACTATTTTAAAAAGACTCTTTTAAAAAAAGCCTTTCCTAAAAACACAACGTATTTTTAGGAAAGGTGCGCCATCCATTGCGCGGGTTCATCCGTGACTGTTTCCATACAAGAATATACGTCCTTGTGAGTAGAACTATAAATGTATTAATCGCGAATAGATATTATCGCAAAAGAGGACATGCAGTGAGTTAGGGTCTACTCACAAATAGGGAGAGCTAAAGATGAGCCTTTGTTTAAAGCAGAAAATAAGATAAGGAAATAATAAATACCACCATGATTAATCCCATACCCATTGCCAGAGAAAACTGAATATTTAATTTATTATCAACATAGTGACCAAGTTTCAAACCTGAATATTTATGACTTATGCCACTTTGAAGCAGACAAAGCTTCTTCAAAATACAATCTGAGATTGTTTTGCCAAACTTTCTGTAAAACCAATCAAAATCAAGACTGATGGTTAATGTTCTTTTCATTAATGGCAACATGACAAAGAAAGCTAGACCTGAAAACAAAAGCAACTGTAGTTGTGTCAATGTATGTGCTGCAGTGTATGGTACATAATTCACTTCATAAGGTAGCATTGCATATAACAAATTTGGAAAAACACCCAACAAAATACAGATGACCGCAAAAAATATCATACCCATCTGCATATTAAGCGGAGGATCATCTGGTCTCAAACCACTGTCTTTCTGAAAGAAAACAAACCACGGAAATTTAATACCTGCATGTAAAAACACACCGGCGGAAGCTGCTTGCAACAGTAACCACACCCATAATAAATGTTCATCAACAGAAGCCTGCGTCACCATAGACTTACTAACAAAGCCGGAGGTAAGAGGAAAAGAAGAAATCGCTAACGCACCGATAATCCCACAGACAGCAGTAACGGGCATAGTCTGAATTAAGCCGCCTAAATCAGTACATTTACGTTTACCGGTCATATATAAAACAGATCCGGCAGACATTAATAATAAAGCTTTATATATAATGTGTGTAAATGCATGAGCTGCAGCACCATTTAATGCCATCTCGGTACCAATGCCGATACCACAAAGCATGAACCCCACCTGATTAATAATGCTATAGGCAAGAATTCGACGCATATCATTTTCAAGTAAGGCGTAAATGATCCCGTAAAAAATCATAAATAAACCGATATACACTAATAACTCTGTTCCGGGAAAACCTCTCAACAAAACATACACTGCAGTTTTCGTCGTAAAGGCACTTAGAAACACAGTGCCACTAAATGAAGCTTCAGGATAAGCATCGGCCAACCATGCTGTTAATGGTGGTGCGCCTGCATTTAATAAAAAGCCGCAAAGGATTAGCCACGTCGCAATACTATTAGGTTGCATCGCTGTAAATAATATTGAACCAGTTTCATTAACGTAGGCTGATATACCGCACATCAATATGACACCACCTAATAAATGAATAACGATATAACGCATACCCGCTCGTCGAGAATTTTCATTCTGTGCCGACCAGATAACCAGTGTTGAAGATAATGCCATCAATTCCCAGAAAATAAACAACGTCAGAAGATCGCCTGCAAGTACGACAGACATCGCACCACCGGCATAAATAAAAGCTGCAGCTAATTCTTTTGAACTAGCTTGCTTACAGCAAAACAAGCTTCCGGTGAAAACAGTAATAGAAAATACTGTAATAAATAATCGACTCAGTGCATCAAGATTAATAAGTGTTAATTCGAATCCAAGATATTGAATCGAACAAGCCGAACCAAATGACATATCCCAGACACTGGCTAAAGCTAGACAGGGAATTAATAAAACGAAGAGTGTTCTTTTTGTTCCATGTAAAAAAGGAATTAATAAGCCTGATAAGATTAGTAACAAACCTGGATGAAATAAACTACATGTCATAGTAATCATCCTTACGCTTAATCAAGAAACCTAATACTTTTGCAAAAATGACCATTGCGACACAAGTTAGAAAACCATAGATCGCATGAAATACAAAAAAACCTTCTACTTTAAAATGTGGATGCAACACCACGAAAACTTCGGCCAACACAGTTAATGCCAGAATAACAATGGCACCTATCCATAATTTTTTAATTGATGACTTTCTATAGAACCAGTTTTGATTCATATCATATTACCTGCCAGCAGTTGAACCAGTTGTAATGGAACTTCAGGAAATAAAAATAATAATACTGTCATTATTGCTGTAAATGTTAAGGCAAAAACAATAGCTAATGGTGCTTCACTGTAACTAAGTTCTTTGCCATCAACTGGTTTTTTAAAAAATGCAGCATAAATTATTGGCAAAAAATATCCTGCGTTTAATAAGGTACTGATGACAATAACTGTTATTGCAAAATAGGACTCAACTTCGAATGCGCCCTGTAGAATATACCATTTACTTAAAAAACCTGCTGTAGGCGGGACACCTATCATCGATAAACTGGCAATAGCAAAAGCACCCATCGTCCAGGGCATTGCTTTTCCTATACCATTAAGTTCACTCACAGCAGTTTTTTTCGTTGCCGTATAGATTGATCCGGCGGCAAAGAACAAAGTAATTTTACCAAACGCATGAGCAAGAATATGAAGTGCTGCACCCATTATAGATATCGGTGCCAGTAATGCCGTTGCTAATATGACATAAGATAATTGACTAATGGTTGAATAAGCCAAGCGACGTTTTAGATTGTCCGCTTGTAAGGCAATAATCGAAGCAACAATAATAGTCATGCCAGCTAGATAAAGCAGAACATTCACTTCAATCATTTCGGCCAATAAAGCAGGACTAAATATATAAGTCACAATCTTAACAATACTAAAGACACCCGCTTTCACGACCGCAACCGCATGCAATAAAGCACTTACCGGGGTGGGAGCCACCATTGCCGCCGGTAACCAACGGTGCATAGGCATTAATGCCGCTTTACCTATTCCGTAAGCAAACAACATTAATAAAATTAATATCACACAATGCCCAATATCATTATTCAAAATACCACCGTTGGTAAATTCGGTCGTGCCAGCCAACACATTCGTCCAGATAATAGCTGGCAGAAAAAAACAGATTGATGTTGAAAGAAGAACGCCTAAATAAACGCGGCCAGCACGCATCGCATCTTCACTACCTTTATGCGTTACCAGTGGATAAGTTGACAGCGTTAACGCTTCATAAAAAACAAATAATGTAATTAAGTTTGCCGAGAATGCAATCCCTATCGTGCTGGCAATGGCTATAGCAAAACAAATATAAAAGCGAGTTTGATGCTTTTCCTTATTACCACGCATATAACCGATAGAATAAATTGAGTTTATTAACCATAAAAATGAAGCGATACAGGCGAACAACATGCCTAATGGTTCAATCTTGAAATGAATTGCAAGACCAGGCAAAAACTCTAATAAATGTAATTGTGGTTGTTCACCATTCAATACTTTTTGCAATAATGCATAAACGACGAAGATTAAACAAACAGAGCTAATTAATGTAACTGCTTCTCTGAGATTAATACTATTATGAGTAGCCACAATAAAAACCGTCGCTATAACAGGAATACATAAAGCCAGTGTGATTAATAATTGATCGCTCATGATTATTTAGTAAATAAATCTTTAGCGATGGCATTAGCCATATCAACATTAAAAGAAGAATCAAGTCCAAAATAAATATTGGCAACAACAAATAGAGATAATGCAAAAAATAATAAGTATGGCGTTTTCTGATCTTTATCTAATACGATAATTTCTTTTTCAGATGTTTTAAAATAAGCAACCTCAACAAACTTCCAGATATACATAATGGCTAACACAGATGAAAAAACAATAACTATCACGAGACCCCAGTAACCCGCTTCAAATGATGCTTTAATCAAGTACCATTTACTAACAAAACCAGCTGTCATGGGTACGCCGATCAAACTTAATCCGGAAATGAGAAAAGAAAGCATCAGTAAAGGCATTTTTTTAGCCAAACCTGCAAGCTGAGAAATTGAATCCGTCTTGCTATAAAAGATGATTGTGACTACCGATAAAAACAGGGTTACTTTAATAATGGCATGATTAAAAATATGAATCAGGCCAGCAGCAAGTCCTGCTTCGGTTGCCAATGAAATACCTAATAACATATAGCCCAATTGCGCAATACTGGAATAAGCTAATAAACGTTTCAAACTATCTTGTTTAATTGCCAAATAAGAGCCATATAAAATTCCAGCACAGGCTAATATCATTAATAAATAATTCAATGTCTCCTGAAAAAAGACATAGTCATGGCCAAATGTTGAATAAATAAATCTTATAAGAACATAGATAAAAACTTTGGTCGTCGTGCCTGCAAGAAAAGTAGAGACTATTGACGGCGAATAGCTATAAGCATCGGGCAACCATAAATGCAGAGGAAAAATAGCAGCTTTTATTCCAATACCTATGACAAAAAATACCAACGCTATCGTTAATGTCTTCGTATTTTCAACATCTGGCAAACGTTGAAATATATCCGCCATATTTAATGTGCCGGTAACAACATAAAGTAACCCAACAGCGATCAAAATAAAACTGGCGCCAATCGTTCCATAGATAAGATATTTAAAAGCAGCATATAAACAACGCTTATCTTTGCCAATACTAATCATAGCGTAAGATGATAGTGAAGCTATTTCTATAAAGACAAATAAATTAAACGCATCACCAGTCATAATGACGCCCAATAAACCGGTCAAATTTAACAAGAACGCCGTGTAAAATAAATAAAGACGATCAGATGAAATTTCATTCGCAATACTCGCTTTTGCACCGAGCAAAACAATTGCGGCGACACCATTAACAATGAGCAACATAAATACCGTCAGCTTATCTAGCCGATATTCAATCCCCCAGGGACTAAGCCAACCACCAAGCGCATATGAAATAACACCTTCAGTTAAAACTTGGTCAAATAAAATGCAAGAGATAACAAAGGATAAGACACTAACCAGTGCTGTTAACAACCAACTTAATGTACCTTGACGTAAAATGACACATAAGGGTGCAGCTATTAAAGGTACAATTACTTGTAATACAGGCAAATGAGAACTAATCACCCAGGACTCCTCTGAAAATGTCTTTTATTCGCGATAGCGGCGTCAGCACTGTGCTCGAATCCTCATGTATTACATATACACTGCGGTTCTGTGCGCAGTGCTTCCTTACTCTCACAAAAAAATCCTATCTTCAGAGGAGTCCTTAAACTCCTGTTGTATTTCATCATCTTCAACTGAACCAAAGGCATGATAAAGCCGAATAACGATGGCGAGCCCTAATGCGGTCGTTGATATGCCCACGACAATCGCAGTCAGAATTAACACATGTGGTAAGGGACTCGAATAAAGCGTATTTGATTCATTTAGAATCGGGGCTGTACCACCCGTAATTTTTCCCATTGAGATAAATAGAATAAAAATGGATGTTTGAAAGATATTGATGCCTATTAATTTCTTTACCAGATTCTTATGCGCAATAACAATATACAGCCCTATCATCATTAATATGACGACGACCCAGTAATTAAACGCCCCCAGAATATCCATCAAAGTTAAAACCTGTTTTATTTTTTATTTAACTGAAAAAGCTCGTAGTAAAAAGAGCTTAATTTTAGAGGATATTATATAGAAAAAAACCGGACGCGTCGGCATCCGGTTTTCATTATTAAATACTTATAAGAATTATGTTGCCATGGCTAATAACTTAGCCATTAACAAGAAAATGCACCCAAATGCTTGCCGCATAACCCAGGGCAATGGCCCAGGTCCACTTAAGATGACCAAAAAAAGTATAGATCCCTCTAGCCTGTCCCATTACAGCGACGCCTGCAGCCGATCCAACAGACAACATAGACCCACCTGTACCTGCAGTTAAAGTCACTAACAACCATTGCGTCGTATCCATATCAGGTAACATAGTCAATACAGCAAACATTACCGGGATATTGTCAATAATCGCAGAGAGGATTCCAACCAGCACGTTCGCTGTCGTTGGCCCTAAATCGACATACATAAATTCTGATAATGCAGCGAGATATCCCATCGTCCCCAAGCCACCAACACAGAGAATAACACCATAGAAAAACATTAATGTGTCCCACTCTGCTCGAGCTAATTTTTTGAAGATATTAAACTCTTCTTCCTGCTTTCCTTCATTATTATTATCGCCAAATGATTCTACACCCAACGCACCGGCACCATTGTCGACAACAGTTACTTTATTTTGACGTTTGATTTTCATTTTTAGAAAATAGCCAAATATTTTAAGAAACGCTAAACCGGTCATCATGCCTAGTACTGGAGGCATATGAAGGAAATTGTGTGCGCATACGGCCATAATAATTGTCACAATAAATAATATGACAACAACGACAGCACCATCTTTTAACTCCACTTTCTCATCAATTGCATCGGGTTTCTCACTCGATACAAAACATGACATGATTGCCGCAGGTATTAGCCAGTTAACTAATGAAGGAACAAACAAAACAAAGAACTGTTGAAAATCAAGAATTCCTTTTTGCCATACCATTAATGTGGTGATATCTCCAAACGGACTAAATGCGCCACCTGCATTTGCAGCAACAACGATATTGATACACGCTATTGAAACAAACTTAATGTTCGTTCCGCCTACTGCCATAACCACAGTCGACATTAATAACGCCGTTGTCAGGTTATCGGCTATGGGCGATAAAACAAATGAGATAGCACCGGTAATCCAGAAAATCGTGCGTAATGAAAAACCTTGCGACACAAGCCATGAACGTAATTTGTCAAAAACATTACGATCTTCCATGGTATTGATATAGGTCATTGCAGCGAGTAAAAATAAAAATAACTCGCTAAACTCAAGCAAATTATGTCTTACCATGATTTCAGCCGTATGCTGATCACCATGTTGCCCATAGACAATGGCAACTATCATCCAGATGATACCGGCAGCAAGCATTACCGGCTTGGATTTACGCATATGAATTTGTTCTTCTACAATAACCAGGCTATACGCCAAACAGAAAACAATGACGCATATTATGCCGCCCCAATGAGCAGTGAAATCCTGCAAATGTGCTTCTCCAGAAGCAAAAACAGACATTGGCAAGAGCAATAAAACTGATAGCACATATATAAAGAATTGCTTTCCACGTATTTGCATCGACTTACTCCCGTCCTAAATATCCTTTAAATTATCTAATAAACCTACCAATCGGCAATTGTTGTTCGATACTATGCAGCAAAAATCAAGCCACATTTGCCACACGTTCAAGCTGCCATTCATATTCAACATTCAATGTACGGCCACCATCACTGTATTCACATTTTCGACATAAATCATATAGTAGAGCGATTCCCCTGCCACTTTTCATTGTGTTTTTTGAAAGTTCAGCCATAACCTGAGTATGATCGAAACCTATGCCATTATCTTTCATCGTAAAAGAAACAATGCCTTTTTCGTTTTCAACATAGTGATTAATTTCAATCAAAATATTTCCATCAGTCAATGAATTAAGCTTCGTCTGACGTAAATCATAATATTTAACAAAGCCATTTTCTTCTTCTTTAATAGATGAATCTAAATTTAAAATACCATGCTCTACCGCATTTGAGTACATTTCGGTCAAGATTAAAAATATTTTTTCACGGTGACCACCAAAACCTTGCATCTCTACTATCGCCTGAATTAGACCGGGTATAGGATTTGTTTTGCTAATAACATCCGTTTTTAAATCAAATTTAACATGCCAATCCATTGGCTTTATTTCATTAGTATGAATTTTATTTTTTCCACGCTTTTTAATGAGTTTTTTATCACAATTAATTTCCAGCAATAAAACATCATCTGTTACGGAGGCATTGTTGCTAAATTTTTTAGTCTGATTAACAATAGCATCAACCCTCTGTTCTAAAGTGCAACTGGACCTAATTGCTTTCAGCAAACCTTCCTCACCAAACATCTCACCCCTTGCATTAAAAACTTCAATTAGCCCATCAGTATAAGCATAGATACGATCATTTTCTTCAAGGTTGACACTAATAGGAACAACATCTTTTTTATCAAACAATATTATACCTAAAGGCATGTGCATGGAATTCAAGGTTGTTTTTAATGCCCCATTAGAATTAATGACTAGTACATTAGGCATTCCGGCAATCCATAATTTCATTGATTTATAATCAAAATTGAATTCAATGATAGTTGCAGCAAGAAAACGGTCCGTAGGCAATAAGAAAAAAATCTTTTTGTTAATTGCTTCTATGATAACCTGGATATCAAAACCTTTGTTGACCATAGAATAAAATGTTTCACAGGTAATAATTGAACCTATCGCAGCAGGCAAACCATGGCCAGTATTGTCACCAATTAATACAACATGATTTCCGGAAGGTGTTTCTGCTGAACAGACAATATCACCGCTTAATATATTTTGCGCAACATAAGACCATTCAATATTTCCTGAATTATGAAAACGTGGTTTATGTATATTATAAATAATACTTTTTGCATCATACAAATCTTTTAATTGCTCATCGCTATGGCTTGCTAAGACTTTTTTTTCATCATACATATCATCATGTATTTTTTTTATACGCAGCAAAGAGTTTATTTTTGCGTTCAGCAAACCCTCTCTTATTGGTTTTACAAAAAAATCATCTCCGCCAGAGTCAAAACATCTCCCTAAAAATTCATCATCACTTGCTCCGGTAACGAATACGATTGGTATATATTTATCTGTCGACAACCTTTTCAGTATTCTTGTTAAATCATAACCACTAATATCAGGCAAATTTAAATGCATGAAAACAATATCTGGTTTATATTCATTAAATTTATGAATTGCTGCATCACCATTCGGAGCAATGCAAACATCAAAATTATTATTAATGAGCAACCTGCTCAAAATAATTTGATCCATTCTTGATTCGCCAACAATAAGCGCTTTTACAGAATTATTATCTTCAGAATTAGTTGTATGCTGTACTATTGCAAAAGGGTTTGTGACCATGAATCAGGTCACAGTGAACAATTTATCAAAATGTGCGATCTGTATTATTTGCATAACGTTTTTGCTGGCATTTTTTATACTGATTTTGCCATTGTTTTTATCAGTATATTCCTTAAGCTGTAATAACATTCCAAGTGCAGAACTATCCATATACTGCGTTTTATTCATATCTAACACGAGTGATTTAGCGGAGGCTTCTTCATAAGCTTGTCTAAACTCTTTATGTAATTGAAAATCAAATTTTTCAGGCAAAGAAATTGTTATTTCATTACCATCGCTAGATTTATTTTTTAGTAGTCTCATAGTTATTTACCTGGTTTATTATTAAAATAAGTCAATTTCACCTTCAGCCATCGAATTTTGAACTGCAGGTCTTTTATTAGGAAGACTGGTCAATTCTTCAGCGATTTGATTAATTCTTGATTGCACGTCATTAATCATCTGTTCTGCACGAACGGCATCTTCACATTCTTCTATTTCACACACACCTTCAGTAAATTTTTGCATAAACTCTGAAAGCACGTTTATTTTTTCGTCGGCATGAATAACAACTTGCCTGACAATATCTTCAAACTGAAGGTTCCTGATAGCGACACTTGTTTTGTCTGATATCTCTGTATTAATAACGCCTGCCTGCTCGATTGACTCATCAATAAACGTTTCGAGTAGAGAGAGTGACCCCATCATCGTATCCACACTCTTTGTGCTTAACATAACCTGTGTCACATCCTCACTAGCAGTATCACCTACCATTTTACTGGCTGTCTGTAGTTTTGATTGAGCTGATGTAACACAGCTTTTAATTTCATTATTTAAAATGTTCGACGTTATTGAAAGATTTCTAACTTCATCAGCAACGACAGCAAAACCACGACCTGCTTCTCCAGCTCTTGCAGCTTCAATAGCGGCATTAAGTGCTAATAAATTTGTTTGATCAGCAATTTGTTTAACTTCATCCAGAAATTTAAATATGGTTGCCATCTCAGTAGATAAATCATCTATTGATAAAACAACGTCCATGCTGTGTTTACTGTTCTGGATCATTGTATTAACAAATTCCTCAAGAATTCCTGATGTTTTAGATATAAAACTACCGATACTAACTATCTCTTCTTCAAGCTCTTTCTCACCTTCCGAATGTTTTTTTCCCACCACATGTAATCGGCCTGAAAGTTTACTAATCAACTCACCTTGTGATGACACATCACCACTAATCCCGTAAAAACTTTCATTCAAGTTCATTACTGAATTTGAAATAAGATCCCTGACTTGCCCAAGTTCAGTTTTAATTGAAGTCATGGACTCACCAATGATGTCATTGACTTTTCCTATCAAATTATGAACGGAGTCTTTTGTTTCTTTTTTATTCGAGCTATTGCCGGAACCCACAGCAACATCACCGATTTGACCCTGTATTTGTTTTTCACGACGCATCACCGTCGATACCCAGGAAACAAGAATAAAAATAGAAATCAGCGACTCATGACTCGTATTATCAACTATAGAAAAATAGACCAAAGCACCCCCACTCACTAAAAGAGGAAATATATAATTCTTAAGAGATTTGCTACTCTTAATGATCATTAAAAAGCTCCATTACATTACATTACATTGTCGTTCCATAAAATAATATCGACACAACTCATTAAAACTTTAAGGAACTTCGACGTTATTTATACTTTTTATAGTCCGCCATCACTTATCTTATAATGGTTATTTCACAAACAAACTAAATTTCTATCTTATTGATAAAAATAGATTTATTAGCTATTAATCAGAAATTAAGCCGCCATGGAAGCGCTTAAAGAAACCAGTCTGTCAACAATCTTATTAAGCGGTAATATGATATCTACAGCGTCGCGTTTTACAGCTTCACCCGGCATTCCCCAAACAACACTGCTACGCTCATCCTGAGCAATAGTCACTGCGCCTGCTTGTTTCATTTCCAGCATACCTTCGGCACCATCGTCACCCATACCCGTTAAAATAACACCCATGGCATTTTGCCCAAGTTGATTAGCAACAGAGCGAAACAAAACATTAACCGAAGGCCTATGCCGATTAACAGTCGGACCATCGTTTAAACGACAAATATAACGAGCACCGCTTTTTTCAACTAACAAGTGTCTGTTTCCAGGTGCAATATAAGCATGTCCTGCTAGTATCTGTTGTCCATCTGTCGCTTCACAAACTTTCATTGCCGATAAGCTATCCATTCTCAGAGCAAAGCTAGTGCTAAATTTTTCTGGAATATGCTGTGTAATAACAATACCCGGAGAAGTTGCAGGCATGTCTTCAAGAAGTTCCCTGATAGCTTCAGTGCCACCGGTAGATGCACCGATAGCAATGATTGAATCTGTTAATTTATAGTTTCGTTTTTTATTATTAAGCTGCAATACCACATCAGCATTATTCTTTCTGGTAACTTCATGCTTTTTAACCCCCTTATTACTCTTCTTCCGTTTTTCAGAACTTGATTTAACTTGTGCTACCGATGCAACTTTAACTTTTTCGATTAACTCTGTTGCATAGTCCTGTATAGAGTTACCAAAATTTATTTTTGGCTTAGCTATAAAATCGACGGCGCCCAATTCCAATGCATCCAGCGTTATCTCTGCTCCCGCTTCAGTTAATGTTGAAACCATTACCACTGGCATCGGTCGTAAACGCATCAAATTAGCAAGAAAGGTAATACCGTCCATATTAGGCATTTCCACATCCAACGTTAATACATCCGGCTTTAACTGCTTAATCTTATCTCTTGCCATTATTGGATCAGCCGCAGTACCAACAACGTCTATTCCCTTGTCTGAATTGAGGATCTCAGTCAACATTTTTCTAACCAGTGCTGAGTCATCGATTATTAATACTTTAATTTTTTCAATTGACATGTTTACCTACATTGAGTTTATTAAAATAATTCTACATCACCTTCAATCTTGTCTTCTTCTAAATGTTTCTTATAGTCTTGCTCACGCATGACCACAGTATCATTATTCATGGATCGTAATTTTTTAACCTGAAGTTTTCCTGTTTTTGGAAAATAACGCACTTTGCGTGGACAAACATCACCGACATCCTCACTCGCAATATCGTAACCTTCCATTTCCAAATATTTTTTTATGAATGAAATGTTCTTACCACCAATATCATTCATTTTTGCCATGATCCTGCCTCCGCCAGTAATCTTAATTTCAAAATTATTTTTCCTGCCACCATTTTTTAATAAGTCGTTAACAAGATGTTCCATCGCATCTGAACCATAACGTGCTGCTTTATCTATTTTGTTATATTTCCAGCTGTCATCACCTTTCATATTATTCTCCGGCAACATAAAATGGTTCATACCACCGATACCCAATTTAGCATCACGAATACAAACTGAAATACAAGAACCCAATACGGTCGCAATTATTTCATTTGAACTTGTAACATAGAATTCACCAGGAAGAATTTTGACCATCTCCATATTCATCTGTCGACACCAAAAACGGTTTATGTTTTCAAAACCCGGTAAGACTTGATTAGATTGATTATTTATTGAATGTATTCCATTCGTTTTTGAAGAAGATTTATTCATAAATAATATCTCTTTAAATCAGGCTGCCTTCTGGTGTATGGTCTTTCCTATCAGCGTAAATCTATCAGTTACTTTATAAAGGCTTTCTGAATGACCAATAAACATATGTGCGTCTTCTTTAAGTTTGTTTGCAAATTTCTCAAACAAAACACGTTGTGTATCTTTATTAAAGTAAATCACTACGTTTCGACAAAACAAAACATCAAATTGGCCTTGCATTGGCCAATCTCCCATCAAATTTAACTCTTTAAAAGTGATTAATTCTCTGAGTTTCGGACTAACTTTTACTTCACTAGATTCACATTCAATTCCTGGTTTTGAGAACCATTTATTAAAACGCTCCTTACTTACACCGCTAATTTTATCTTTTAGATAGATACCTTGACTGGCTTTAGAAAGAACATTGGTATCGATATCGGTTGCCAATATTTTAACGTCCCAACTATTAATATTTGGAATGGATTCGAGCAAGGTCATCGCAATCGTGTAAGGCTCTTCACCGGTAGAACAACCGGCAGACCATATTCGTATTTGTTTTTCTCGTTTTCGCTGTTGTAATAAATATTTAACGACGGTATCGCCTAAATATTCAAAATGATGTGCCTCACGATAAAAACTGGTTAAGTTGGTGGTAATTGAATTAACAAACTCAACCAGCTCACCTTCCGGATTATTTTTAAGTAAATGACAATATTGATCAAAATTATCAAGATCGAGTTTCCTTACACGTCGCGCCAATCGACCATAGACAAGATCTCTTTTCTTTTCGGTAAGAGCAATACCCGTTTTTTCCAAAACCATTTTAATAAGCCAGTTAAAATGCTTATCAGTAAACTTAAATTCACGTCTGGATTCCATCTTTATCCCCAAGAGGAAGATGTGTTAAACAATCTTTCTTATGCTGCTATCGAAGGAAGGTTTACAATATCTTTCATACCTAGTAATTCTACTGCGTGACAAAAAGCCTCACTGGGTTTATCCCAGATAACCTTTTTGCCTCCCTCTATAGCGAACAAATAGAACCCCAATAATAATTGCAAGGCTGCTGTATCAACTTTCTCTACCTGATCTGATTCGAATACCAACTCAGTTTCATCAGGACTAATATTATTTAACTCCTCCATTAATTCTGCGATGTCTCTAATAGTAATGGAGCTTTGCAGCTTAATTAAATAGGGAGCATTTCCTTTCTCTTCAACAACACTATCTCCTGTTGTCACCGCCTCTATATTCTCATTAAGCACTGAGATTTTTTCTTCTTCGCTTAACCATGCAAGAGGATCAACACCAATCAAATTCGTTTTATCTTTTGTTTTATCATTCATAGTTTTATCCTGTTTATATCGTTCGTCCATGTGCTAAATCCAGCGCTAATGATCCATAATCAGCAGCACCATTACTATTTTTCCTGTATTCAAATATAGTCTTTCCAAAACTGGGACATTCAGCAAGAGCCGCCGCTTCACGTATCCGGGTAGCGAGAACCTGTTTAGGGAAATATTGTTTCAACGTATCCATCACTTGTTGTGGTAATCGACGGCGTGTATTAAATCGTGTCATAACAAACGATTCATGGATCTTATGCCCAAGTTTTTCAAAATTTTTGAATGTCCCTATCAGGTAAGATAAACCTTGCAAGGAGAGGTAATCACCCGCTACCGGAATCAAAGCTTCGTTAGTGGAGAAAAGTGCATTTATGACAAGCAAACCAGAAGCAGGTGGACAATCAATCAACACATAATCCTGATCCTGAAAACGACCTTTCATGGCATCTCGTAATAAAGTACCGCGTTTAATACCTCGCATCGCTTTATATTCAAGACTTCCTAACTCAGGCCCTGAAGGTATGAGTGATAAACCAGGCCGTACTTGTTTGACACAGTCCTCGATCGGATATTCATCCAGCAACACTGAGTCGAGCCCAGGATTTTGCAAATAATCTTCACCCAAACTCGTCGTCAAATGTCCCTGTGGGTCAAGATCGATGACTGTGACCTTGTGTTGGTTCAAAACAAGAGCGTGAGCTAAATTCGCTGTCGTCGTTGTTTTACCAACACCGCCCTTTTGGTTGATAACTGCTATTGTGCGCATAAGTTCCCTCCATGCTGTTGTCCACTAAAGACAAACCTCTACCCAAAGCTTCTAGGGAAATTTCCAGAAACTATCCTAGAACTCATCCCACTCACTATCGCTACCAGCACCGGCGGCTTTGGATTGTACTTTAGCCGCTGATTTCTTAGGTTGTGATTTTTCTGGAGTCCATGGTCGTTCATCTCTACTACGGCGTTCACCTGCAGCTGCTGTGCTACCGCCTGTTGAATTATTTCCTGTATTGAAAAATGATATCAACTCAGTTAAACCTTTGGCCTGCTCATCCATGGATTCACTAGCCGCTGCCGCTTCTTCAACCAATGATGCGTTTTGTTGCGTCATCTCGTCCATTTGCGCTATGGCTTTATTAATCTGGTCTATACCGGTTGATTGCTCACTACTGGCTGCAGCTATCTCGGCAATGATATCGTTAACTTTTTGCACTGAATCAACAATTTGTCCTAAGTTGGTACCGGATTCATTAACAAGTTTTGAACCTTCTTCAACTTTCTGTACGCTATCATTAATCAGTGTCTTGATTTCCTTAGCAGCTCCGGCACTACGTTGAGCCAGATTTCGAACTTCGGCAGCAACAACCGCAAAGCCTCGACCCTGTTCACCTGCTCGGGCTGCTTCAACTGCGGCATTTAAAGCCAACAAATTAGTCTGGAAAGCAATCTCATCAATAACACCTATGATATCTGCAATCTTCTTGCTCGCCTGATTGATTTCACTCATTGCGGCAATCGCATCAGTCACTACAGCTCCACCTTTTTCAGCTTCAGTTCGTGCGCCCGCAGCCAATTGATTTGCCTGCTGTGCATTGTCTGCATTTTGTTTCACTGTGCCAGTTAGCTCTTCAATACTGGAGGCTGTTTCTTCTAACGAAGACGCCTGCTCTTCAGTACGTTGACTTAGATCCAGGTTGCCCTGTGCAATTTCATTCGCAGAAGTATTAATAGAGCTTGCACTTTCACGAATCTCACCTACCATTTTCATTAGATTGGAAATTGAAGTATTCACCGCACCTTGCATCGTCAAGAACTGACCTTCGAATTCACCATTCATCGTCTGTGTTAAATCACCATCAGACAAACTTTCAATAACACGAGTTGACTCATTGATAGGCACAACAACTGCATCCATCAAATTGTTAATCGATGAAGCCAATCTCTTTGTAAAACCGGAAAAGTCATCGACTTCAAGTCGAGTACCCAATTCACCATTAGTTGCAGCATTGATAAGATTTTCTATTTGTCGCTCTGCATTTTTTTCCTCAGTAATATCACGCCATTCAACCATGTTGCCCATGTAGTTGCCTTCGGGATCTGTAATGGCAGTGGCATTCAATCCAAACTCCATGCCACCTACTTTTATTTCAGCATTGGCAGGCAAACTAGCCACATCACCTAACAAACGTCGTTGATGTGCCGGATTTTTATGAAACTGATCTATACATTCGCCTACCAACTTATCAACATTCAGACTAGGCCAGATAGAACGTAATTCAGTTTGTCGATTTCTTAACATTTCAACAACAGCAGGGTTAACATAAGTGATATTCAAATCCTCATCACAAAGCATCAAGTTAGCCTGTGCGCCATCAACAGCCGATTGCAAACGTGCCACTTCAAGATCACGTTGACGCATTGCAGTCACGTCTTCCCATTCCAGTGTTGTACCGATGTAAGTACCGTTCAGATCCATTTGTGCTGAAACCACCAGTTTGAACTTGAGATCAAGAATTTCAATATCGGTTGTGTAAGGTAGGTTCTTTGGATCATCTAATAATTTACGTTGATGCGCTGGGTTTTTATGAAACACATCGATACACGTACCCATAACATTGTTTGCATCAAAACCAGGCCAATTCTCAGCGAATTTAGCCTGATGTTTTGCCAATAATGCGTTAGTTGATTCATTAACATAAGTAATGATGAAATCACGGTCGATCATGATCATTGGTGATTGCGCACCATCAACAGCGACTTGTAAGCGAGCTGAGGCTATTTGTTGTTGACGTAATGCGGTACCATCAGTTGCATATTTGACAACTTTAAAAGTATTTCCATTCATATCAAAAACGGCGTTGTAACTTGCATTGAGCCAAAGCTCTTCACCTTTCTTATTTAAACGTTTGAATTGACCGCTCTGTGATTCGCCGTTACTTAACTTTTTCCAAAAATCCTTGTATTCCTGACTTCCTGCATAGGTAGCATCAACAAACATACTGTGATGTTTTCCTTTGATCTCTTCTAACGTGTAACCAACTGCATTAGTAAAATTTTCATTCGCAGTAATAATCGTACCATCGAGATTAAACTCGATCGCTGCTTGAGTTTTACTTATAGCGTCCAACTTTCCTGAAAAATCGGCATACTCAAGTTTTTGAGCGGTCACGTCAGTCGCAAACTTCACAACTTTATAAGCCTTTCCATCTTTAAAGACTGGGTTGTAAGAGGCATTAATCCAGATTTCTTTACCACCCTTTCCGATACGTTTGTATTCACCGGCATCGAACTCACCACGATTCAGTTTTTCCCAGAATTGTTTGTATTCCGGACTTGCTGCATAAGTAGGCTCAACAAACATACTGTGATGCTTACCTTGAATCTCTTCCAAACTATAATCTATGACATTTAGAAAATTTTCATTCGCTGTGATGACTGTACCATCCAGATTGAATTCAATCGTTCCCTGTACCTTATCTATTGCGGTAATCTTGCCCAACAACTCTTCATGTTGTTTTTTAAGACTATCCAATTCTTGTTTCAATGTTTCGTTGTTATCTAAATTATCCATTTTTTGATCCTCTTCTTTCATTTCTTCATTTCCCGAATTTTCGTATGCACCCAACATTGCTGATGCGACCGTGTTTAAAGCATTTGTCCAGGCCTGTTTAACATCATCGGTCCACAGGTCTCCTGCAAATTCACTCATTACTTCAAGTAATACTTCTGCTACTGCCGGATACTGCTCGGCAACAACACCATATTTCTGATGATTCTTTCCCAGATTACTTAGGGCTGGCCCTAATACATCGGGCTTACGAATGTTATTAACTACCAGCGCCAATCCGGACAAGAGTTTCTTTTCTTGCTCTTTCTGATCAACATTGGCAAACATCGGTTTCACATCCGGGTAGCGTGAAAACAATTCACTGTAGAATTTTTCTACCAATGCCTCACCCTGAGGTGCAAGTTTGGCAAAGGTGTCTTCGACTAATTTAATCTGTCTTTGGGTCAGCTTTTTGCTCATATCAATATCCTTGGCATACTATAAAATAACCATTTTTAAATTAATTAAACTGCAATTTTATGTTCAATTTCATCATAGGCCGCCAGCATTATTTCGGCGACGGTGTTCAGTGCATTGGTCCAGGCTTGTTTAACGTCATCCGTCCATAAGTCACCCGCCATGTCGCTCATGACACTCAGTAATGTCTCTGCCACTACCGGATAATGTGCGGCAACTGCACCGTAGCCTTGATGTTTTTTACCGAGATTACTCAAGGCAGGGCCTAAGTCCTCTGGTTTACGTAAGTTATTAATCACTAGCACCAGACCCGACAGAAGCTTCTTTTCTTGTTCCTTTTGATTAACATTCTTAAACATCGGCTTCACTTCAGGATGACGAGAAAATAATTCACTGTAAAATTTTTCAACCAGAACCGCACCCTGAGGCGCAAGTTTACCGAACGTTTCTTCGAGTAGTTCTATTTGTGTCTCGTTTAGTGGTTCGTTCATTTTTTTGCTCTCTGATTCGACTAAATTATTATTCTGATTAATGTTTAGTGTGTTGTTGGACTTTTTTTTTGAGCATTAGCTGAATTAACAACTTGAGTAATATCAATATCTGCATCAATAAGATGATCAATATCCAGCAAGATCAACATCTTTTCATCAACCGTTGCCAGTCCTTTGACAAACTTTGTATTAACGGCTTTACCAAAATCTGGCGATGGTTTTAATTGTTCTTCGGTCAAGTTATAAACATCGGATACGGCATCAACAATAAAACCGATAGTTTTTTCCTTTTTCTCGGTTTTTGTCTTTAAGACGATAACAACTGTCGTATTGCTATATTCAACTTGTTCAAGTTCAAATCGACTTCGAAGATCGACAATTGGCACTATCGTGCCACGCAGGTTCATAACGCCTTGTATATATTTAGGCGTATTTGGAATTTCTGTAGCACTTTCCCAACCTTTGATTTCCTGAACCCTTAAAATATCCACACCATATTCTTCACCCGCTAACATAAACGTCAGAAATTGATTGGCATTATCTGAATCTAATTCAACAACACTTTCTTCTCTAACTTCAGCGTTCATAATTCCTTACTCCTATGCTGCTTGGTTATTCATAACAGATGATGTTTTATATTCTTCTTGCTTACGATAGAGACCTAATAGACTTGTTACATCTAGAATCATTGCGACGGTACCATCACCTAAAATAGTCGCACCAGATACGCCTTCTACCTTTTGGAAATTTGTTTCCAGACTTTTTATAACAACTTGTTGCTGAGCAAGTAAGTCGTCAATAAACAAACCTACTTTTTGACCTTCTGATTCAACAACAACTAATAGACCATTTACAAGTTCTGTATTATTACTAGCGACATTAAATATTTCATGTAAACGTAATATAGGTAGATAATCTTCACGTAACCTATAAACCTCTGCATCACCTGTAATCGATTTAGTGTGCTCTTCTTTTATTTGTATTGATTCGATAATTGAAACTAAAGGAATAATGTAAGTTTGAGTACCTACTTTAATGAGTTGTCCATCGAGTATTGCCAGTGTTAATGGTAAGCGTATTGTAAAGACTGAACCTTTACCTTCTTCTGATTTAACTTCGACAGTTCCACCAAGGTCATGAATATTACGTTTGACAACATCCATACCGACGCCGCGACCGGATACATCACTAACTACTTCAGCGGTTGAAAAACCGGCATGGAAAATAAGTTCATTAATTCTTCTATCCGATAGTGTTTCGCCTTCCTTAACGAGTCCACGTTCAATTGCTTTACTTAGAATTCGTTCTCTATTAAGGCCAGCGCCGTCATCTTCAATATCAATAACGATATTGCCACCCTCATGATAAGCATTAAGATGTATTGTGCCTGTTTCCGGCTTACCTGCAGCAAGACGAACTTCAGGCATTTCGATGCCATGATCGAGTGAATTTCTTACCAGATGAACAAGTGGATCACCAATCTTCTCCATGACTGTCTTATCAAGTTCTGTTCCTTCACCTGACAATTTAAGCTCGATTTTTTTATTCAACTTGCTACTTAAATCATGAACCAGTCGAGGAAATCGGTTAAACGAAAAACTGATTGGCAACATACGAATTTGCATCACATTTTCTTGTAGTTCACGCGTATTTCGTTCCAACTGTTTTAGACCATCGCTTAACTTCTCAACATCTTTCATATCAAAGTCTTCACCAAATTGTCCTAGCATCGATTGAGTGATAACCAGTTCGCCGACCATATTAATCAATGTATCAATTTTATCTGTATTAACTCGTATAGAAGATGATTCGCTACTAGCACCATGGCGGTCAGTACTTCTTCTATCTCCTGCTCTTCTATCTCCTGCTCTTCTATCTTCTGCTGATGCTACTTCTTTTACTTGATTATCAGTTGATGGCTTATTGTCATTATTTGTTTCAATTGAATCACTAGAACTAATTTGAGTGATAATTAACTCGCAATCATCTTCTACCCATTCAAAGACTTCTTTCACTTTATCTTCGTCAACATCCGTCGTAAGAGTTAGATCCCATGACAAATAACATTCTTCAGTATCGTATTTATCAAAGGGAGGCAGATTATCAATATGAAGCTCGGTGGATAATTCACCAAACTCTTCCAGTTCGCGGAACATGCGTAAAGGGTCATTGCCTGTCTGGAACATATGATGATGAGGTACAAAATTAATATGCCAACCAGAACCGGCTAGACTACTGTCACTACTTTCACCAGCGTCCACTTCAGTCTGAGAATTTGATTCAACTCCCAATGCCTTTTCTAGTTCACTCTGGACTGACTTGATATGCTCTTCGTCTATTTCTGTTTTATCTCGTGCTGCTGATAGCATCTCACGTAAGCAATCAACTGAAGTTAGTAATAAATTGACCTCTTCCTGATTCAGCTCATGTTTCCCTGAACGAACATCATCAAGTAGCGTTTCAAGAACATGCGTAAAACCGGTTATCTCATTAAAACCAAAACTACCACTACCACCTTTGATAGAATGCGCGGCACGAAATATTTTGTTTATTTCTTCATCACCAGGATCTTTATAATCGAGCTCAAGAAGCTCGGTTTCCATAATTTCCAAGCCTTCAAAACTTTCTTCAAAGAAGACACCGTGAAACTGAGTTAGGTCAATCGACATTATTTCTCTTCCTTAATGTATTCTTCATTTAAAATTCTTCCCTTAATAATTTTTCTAATCAGGCAATAACTTTTTTAATGGTTGCGAGCAATTGATCTGGATTAAATGGTTTAACTAACCAGCCTGTCGCTCCAGCAGTCTTTCCTTTGCCTTTCATATCGGCTGATGATTCAGTAGTTAACATCAACATAGGCGTATGTTTATAATTAGGTAACTTACGTAACTCCTGTATTAATGTGATGCCATCCATATTCGGCATATTGACATCCGTCAATACTGCGTCAGAATTACTAGCTTTCGCTTTGTTTAGAGCATCCACTCCATCCACAGCTTCTATCACATCGTAACCTGCTCCTTTTAATGTGAATGCCACCATTTGGCGCATTGAAGCTGAATCATCTACTGTAAGAATTGTTGCCATAATAATTGATATCCTCAATAATCAATTTAAATCCATTAAAAAACGTTGCATTTTACAGCGCTACATTCTTTATCGGCATTCAGTTTCTTTTCTTTAACGCTTGAATCAACAAAATTAAGAAAAATAAATAATCCTGCTTTTGAATGTACCTGCATAAAGTTTGCCAATTAGAGTCAAGATTAATCCTTTTCAAATGTACTTATAATTCATGTGCTTACGAATACAGGATGTAGAAGGTGAAATCTAACTTTGAGAAGATGTCAAATAGACGTCACCATCGGGAAAATACTTACCGGCTTTGTCTATCAATAATGCTAAATGTTTTAGCAAAGCTCTGTGCGTATTACCGAACATGGAATGATGAATATAGAGTAATCACCTAAAGAGATTTCTGATAGAATGGGCGCATGCTTAAAGTACTCAGTAACAGTAAATTTTTAATCCCAGCGATGGTCATCCTCGCCGTATTAGCGGCAAGCAGTGGCTTTTATATCTCGTTAAAGCAATCACAAAATCAACAGCAACCAGACTTTGGATCGTCGCCAAATATCGAAGGCTTATTCTGGCCAAACCCGAAACAAATACTCGATTTCAATACACTGGATCAAACAGGTAATACATTTGGACTTGAACAGGTAAAAGGCAAATGGTCGTTTGTTTTCTTCGGCTACACACACTGTCCCGATGTCTGTCCTGTTACTATGTCAGTCATGAGCGAAACATATAAGCAACTTTCAGTTGATTACGATGACTTACAAATTCTCTTTGTCAGTGTTGATCCTGAACGCGATACCACAGAAAAGCTGGCTCAATATGTTTCCTATTTTAATGAAGATTTTATTGGCTTGGGTGGTGATACTGAAAAAGTTGACAGCTTAACGAAACAAATTGGCGTAGCGTACTATCTAAATAATGAGGAACAAGAAGATGGGTATTTAGTTGATCATTCAGCATCAATTTTTGTCTTTGATCCTAAAGCGCGCTTAGTTGGAAAACTATCAGCACCACATGAGTCAGCAAAGGTTATCGAGCAGTTCACTAATATAAAAAACTTCATTGACGGAACCCTATAAAAATGCACTTTTTTCACAATAGCTGTGTCAGTGTCGTGCTCAAATACTCACAGAGTACGATGTCCTCATTTATTATTAATACACTCCGGTTTTCCGCGCGCGCCTTCCTTACTCGTGCAAAAAAAATTACTATTTTTATAAGGTTCCTATGCACAAAATTAAACAGCTCTTATTAGTATCTACCCTATTCTTTTCCTGTTTTGTATCTGCTGATGAAAATATTAACATCACAGATGTATGGATTAGTGAAGCGCCACCGACTGTGTCTGTACTGGCTGCTTATGCAACGATTCAGAATACATCGAATGAAGAACAAATCTTAACATCGGCAACAAGTCCGATATTTTCAAAAATAGAACTTCATTTAAGTAAAGTCATTGATGAAATGGCAACAATGGAAAAACAAGACTCTCTGAGAATACCAGCACAAAATTCTATCGAACTATCACCCGGCGCTTTTCATCTCATGTTATTTTATCCAAAAGCCCCATTAAAAGTTGGCGATACAACAACAATCACCTTTACCTTTGCCGATGGTACTTCAAACACTGTAGAAGCAACCGTAAAAAAACGAAACAATGATGGCCATGAACACCATGATGGTCATCACTAGGGCGCTCATTAATTATGTCTTTACTATCATCAATGGCAACTCGACTGCTCGACTACATCAAAGTATTGCCGCTATATTGCATGCCGCAACATGGCTTAACCTCGATTGTTTATAAACTAACCAGAATTGAAAATAAACGCTGGAAGAATTTTTTAATCAAGACATTCGTTAAGTACTTTAAAGTCGATATGAGTCAGGCTATTTGGCCTAGCGAAGAAGATTATTCTACTTTCAATGCTTTCTTTACCCGACATTTAAAACCCGATGCAAGAAGCTTGAAAAAAGATAAGAGCGTAATCCTGTCTCCTGTCGATGGTGCCGTCAGTCAAATTGGCATTATTAATAGTGACAAATTAATACAAGCCAAAGGCATTGATTACAGTCTGACACAACTACTAGCCAATGATGTCGAAGCCGTTAAAACATTTCATGACGGCAATTTCACCACACTCTATCTATCCCCACGCGACTATCACCGAATACACATGCCAGTCAGAGGTAAATTAATAAAAACCATCTTCGTCCCCGGCGATCTATTCCCCGTTAATAGCGCCAGCGTTAGAACAGTAGATCAACTATTCGCAAGAAACGAACGCTTCATCAGCCTATTTGAAACTGAACTAGGACTAGTAGCACAAATCATGGTTGGGGCAACTTTCGTCGGCAGTATGGAAACCGTCTTCGCCGGACAAATCACCCCAACAAAACACCGGGAAATCAGTATTAAAGAATACGAAGAAGAAGAAAAAACAATCCAACTAAACCAAGCCGAAGAATTCGGCCACTTCAACATGGGCTCAACTGTGATTCTATTATTTGAGAAAGATAAAATAACTTGGGAAGAAAAACTAAAAGAAAACGATCCAATCCAAGTTGGGCAAGTAATAGGGAAAAGTAAATAGTTAAAAATAGATTCTATAACAATCGTTATGCAGCTATTTCAACATAGGATGAACCGCTTATTGGCTCAAGAATCTCATAACCCTCCTTAAGTCCATCAATATGAAATGCCATAGCTTCACGCATATTTTTTTCAGTATCCGTGAGAGTGATCCCGGTTGAGACATAACCGTGAAAATACAGAAATTATAAGCTGATTATTTAGAAAATAACTCGGACAAATCTCGAACTGTAGAATAATAATTCTAGGATAGAACATATATCTTTTTTAATAATCACTAAAGGTTGCACAACTACAGCCGATAAAATGACCATCGGAAAATAAGATATTTATAAAAAACAAACGGGCGGCAAGTCGATGAATATAATAAATGAAAAAATGAAAACATATTTCTTCTCGATTATCGGTTTTATGGCCACGACATTAGGTATTATAGGCTTGTTTTTGCCATTAATGCCTACGACATGTTTCCTAATAGTTGCTGTTTGGGCATTTTCCAAGTCTAATCCTGAATTAAGTAAAAAAATCCTTCAACATCCACGATTCGGCTCCACTATTAGTAACTGGATGAAATATAAATCGATCGATAGAAAAACGAAGTGTACGATTAGCTTGTCGATTGTAGTTGGATTTTCAATAACACTATTGATATCAACACCATCATTAATAATAAGTGCACTTCTTATTTCCAGCATGCTACTGCTATTGGGATATATAAATACACGACCCCAGTATAACAACAATAGCAATCAGAAACATTTGCATACAATAAGACTATCAACTAAAAAAGTACTAACTTGATACAGATAATGAATATATCTGTTAACCTAATAATGCCGACAAACACAAAGCCATCAACGCATTAGGCGCCAATCCCAATAACACTAAATCAAGCCGAAGAATTCGGCCACTTCAACATGGGCTCAACCGTCATCCTATTATTCGAGAAAGATAAAATAAGCAAGGACAGGAAGACTAATTATCCAATATAAAATAAACAAACTTTATGCTGCATGAGGAACAACTTCTTTATCCAACCGTTTACTTAAATCCACTTCAGCTTTCTGTAAATCAAAACGAGATTGCAGATTCAACCAAAATTGCGCTTCCATTTTAAAGTATCGGCCTAATCGAAGTGCCGTATCTGCTGTAATAGAACGCTTTCCCTGGGTAATTTCACTAATACGGCGTTGAGGTACACTTATGTTTTTCGCTAAACGGTATTGAGATATTTCCATAGGCTGTAAAAATTCTTCAAGCAGAATTTCGCCGGGATGAATAGGTTGAAAGTCTCTTTTAGTCATTTTACACCTCTAATGATAATCAATTATTTCCAAATCGTAAGCATCACCATTCTTCCATGTAAAGCATAGACGCCATTGGTCATTAATACGAATGCTATGTTGCCCGGATCGCTTACCTTTAAGTTTCTCAAGTCGGTTAGCCGGTGGTATTTTCAATGATTTCAATTGGCTAGCTGCATGCAACATTTCAAGTTTTCTTGCTGCAATTCGTTGTAGATTATTCGGCAGTCTTCTAAAAAATAAACCATTGAATATGCGCTCAGTTTCTCGACATTTGAATGACTTAATCACTCTATAATACTAACGTTTCTCGTTAGTATTATCAAGTGATAGTACTATGAATAAAAATGAAGTAGAAAGAAATATTAACCAGCTAATGCCGACAAACACAAAGCCATCAACGCATTAGGCGCCAAGCCCAATAACAAGATCAACAATCCATTAACACTTAATACCATTCGCATTTGCTTAGATGCTTTAATCGCTGTCATCGAATCTGCTTTATCAAAATACATCAGCTTAACTATACGCAAGTAGTAGTAAGCCCCGATAATAGAAAAGACTACGGCAACGGCAGCTAGGGTTACAAAACCCGATGCCACCAGTTCTTTTAAGACAAACCATTTTGACCAGAAGCCAAGAAACGGTGGAACACCTGCCATTGAAAACATTAGACACAACATAATAAAAGCAAACCAGGGACTACGGTCTGACAGGCCTTTAAAGTCATCCAGCATTTCAGCTTCAAAACTATTTCGACTTAACAGGATAATCATACCAAACGCACCCATGCTCATTAGCGCATAGCTGATAATATAAAACATCGAACCGGAAAAACCGGTACCTGTTCCTGCAATAAGGCCGAGGAATAAAAATCCAACATGTGCAATCGTTGAATAAGCCAACATGCGTTTTATATTTGTCTGGGCTATAGCAATGATGTTACCGAGGCCCATTGATAGAACAGCAAGTATCATTAAGATTGACTGCCAGTCAGAAATTAATGGAAACAAACCATCAACCAATACACGCATTGCCATAGCAAAGGCCGCAAGTTTTGGAGCGGTACTAATGAACAAGGTTACTGAGGTTGGCGCACCTTGATAAACATCGGGTACCCACATATGAAATGGTGCAGCACCTAATTTGAATGCTATTCCAATAATCATAAAGATCATGCCAAAGACAAGATAGGAACGATTAATAGAATCACTGCTTGCCGCTTCAGCGATACTAGCTAATTGTAAATGTCCGGTAAGTCCATAAATCATTGAAATACCATATAACAACATACCCGATGCCAAGGCACCGAGAATAAAATATTTCATCGCCGCTTCAGAGGCTGATTCGGAATCACGTTGCATGGCAACCATGGCATACAAAGACAGTGATAATAATTCCAGACCAAGATACACAGATAAAAGACTCGCAGCAGAAGCCATAATCATCATGCCAAGTACCGCAAATAATCCCAGGACAAAGTATTCGCCTTTTAGAGATCGTTGTTCTTTCAGGTATTCATAGGAATAAAGAAAAACAAAGAAGGTAATACCACACATAAAGGCTTTGAGCGTCGCACTCATGGCATCACTAATAAAACCATTATTAAATGCATATGCAACATCAGTTGGAAAGTTATTCAACACTAATACTAGTGTGATTAACAAAGTTGCCTGAGTAACCCAGTATGTTAATGAATGTAGTGGGTCTTTATTAAAGGCATCGACAATCAATACCAGACACGCTAAAGCAAATAAGGTGATTTCGGGTATAGCCAGTATTAAGTCAGCATTCATAAAATTTTACTCTGCAATACATGTTTAATCAGTTCTTCTACAGTCACATGCATAACATCAAAGATAGGTGCAGGCCAAACACCGAACATTATGACAACAATAGCTAACATAAAGAGAATAAAACCTTCTCTACTGTTAATGTCTTTTAACTCAGCGACGTCTTCTTTGGTAACATCGCCGAAGATCACCCGTTTGTACATCCATAAACTATAAGCTGCACCAAGGATTAATGTTAATGCCGCAGTAAAGGCAATCCAGAAACTGGCTTTGAAACTACTCAGTATCACCAGAAATTCGCCAACAAAACCTGAAGTTCCGGGCAATCCTGAATTAGCCAGAACAAAGAGCATCATAAAAGCCGCGAAGTAAGGCATGCTATTAACCACACCACCATAGTCTTTAATCATTCGGCTGTGTAAACGATCGTACATCACACCAACGCAAAGAAACATGGCGGCTGAAATAAAACCATGAGAAATCATTTGCATCATGGCGCCTTCCATCCCCATGATTGCACCTGAATCTGACCCTGTAGCTGCAACAATCGCGAAAGGAATAAAGAAACCCAGTGTGACAAAACCCATATGTGATATTGATGAGTAAGCAATTAACTTTTTCATATCTTCCTGAACCAGTGCCACAAAGCCGATATAAACAATTGCTATTAATGAAAGAACAATCATTGCATCACTAAAAAATAAACTGGCATCTGGTGTAATCGGCAAACTAAATCTGAGAAAACCATAACCACCCATCTTCAACATAATGGCAGCAAGCACCACTGAACCACCGGTTGGTGCTTCAACATGCGCATCCGGCAACCAGGTATGTACTGGCCACATGGGGATCTTCACAGCAAAGGCCAGAAAGAACGCAATAAAGATAAGTTTTTGAGCTGATAAACTTAGCGGAACATCATGTAAAGCTTCAATATTAAAACTACCTGCTACGGAATACAGATAGAGAAAAGCGACTAGCATAAAGACCGAACCCAGGAAGGTATAAAGAAAAAACTTTATTGTAGCGTAAACTCGGTTTGGCCCACCCCAAATACCAATGATTAAAAACATCGGTATCAACATTGCTTCCCAGAACACATAAAACAAGATGACATCGAGTGCGATAAAAACCGCATTCATTAATCCAGTAAGAATTAAAAAGGCACACATATAATAAGAAATGCGTTTCTCTATCACTTCCCATGAAGCCAGAATAACAAGTATTGTAGTGAACGTGGTCAGCAAGATTAATGGCAAGGCAATACCATCAACACCAAGATGATATTTAATATTAAATGCACTTATCCATTCCGTCTCTTCAACAAACTGCATACCGGAATAAGAGATATCAAATTGACAATACAACATAATAGAAAAAACAAAGGTAATAATAGAAACAGCAAGCGAAAAGTATTTCACCGTTTCTTCCTGACGATCACCCGCAATCAAAACCCAGATGCCACCGAGTATCGGTGTCCAGATAAGCATACTTAATAAAGGTAAATTACTTAATGTCATGTGTTTATTCTTTAATAAATAATTAGTTCAATATTCCATGTACAAATACGCCAAGCAGTACAAGCAAACCGATAATGATGGCAAAGGCATAATCATAGAGATAACCCGTCTGTATCTTGCGGACAACACTTGAAATAATTCCGACACTTCGTGCAGTACCGTTAACAAACAAACCATCAATAATTTTCTCATCACCAATTTTCCAAAGCAGCTGCCCTATTTCTCTTGTACCTCTGGCAAAAACCAGTTGATTAAAATCATCAAAACCATATTTGTTGAGTAAAATTTTATGAATAAATCCGGTCTTACTCACGATCTTGGCTGGCAGTTCCGGAAACTTGATGTAACAAAGCCATGCAACGAATATTCCTGAGGACATTAAAATAAGAACCAGAGGATGTTGAATAGAATGCATCAAAAATCCGCCTATACCATGATAGTTGTGCCCCATTTCTGCCAACACATCATGTTCGGAAGCTACATAAATAGCGTCGCCAAAATAGCCACCGAATAACATCGGACCAATTAAAAATGCACCTAATATTAATGAAGGTATTGCCAGGATTGATAAAGGCACGGTAACGACAGCTGGTGCTTCATGCAAATGCTTCCATGTTTCGATATCCATTCTTTGCTCGCCATGAAAGGTCATAAAAAGTAAACGAAAGCTATATAAGGCCGTGATGAATACACCAATCAGAACAGAGTAGTAAGCGAACTGCGCGCCATATAATGAAGAGTGATGAACTGCTTCAATAATCGCATCTTTGGAAAAGAAACCCGAAGTACCGGGAAAACCAATCAATGCCAGAGTACCAAAGAAGCAGGTTATCCAGGTAATCGGCATGGCTTTATATAAGCCACCCATTTTTCGCATATCCTGTTCGTGATGCATAACAATAATCACTGCACCTGCGGCCAGGAATAATAATGCTTTAAAGAAAGCATGTGTCACTAGATGAAACATTGCTGCCGCATAAGCTGAAGCACCTAAAGCAACCGTCATATAACCGAGTTGCGACAAGGTTGAGTAAGCAACAACACGTTTAATATCGTTTTGCACCAGACCAAGAAAGCCCATAAACAGCGCAGTAATCGAGCCAATGATTAAAATAAAACTGAGTGCGGTTTCTGATAATTCAAATAACGGTGACATCCTCGATACCATAAAGATACCAGCAGTCACCATAGTTGCGGCATGGATTAATGCAGAGATAGGTGTTGGACCTTCCATTGAATCAGGTAGCCAAACATGTAATGGGACTTGTGCTGATTTACCCATCGCACCGATAAATAGACAGATACATATTACTGTCATTAATGACCAGGGCTCGTTACCAAAAATTGTTATTGTTGTTTCTGCATGTCGTCCAACATCGGCAAAGACAGTCGCATAATCTAATGAATTGAAATACATTAGTACTGCGGCAATACCCAGTAGAAAACCAAAGTCACCTACTCTGTTCACTAAAAAGGCTTTCATATTAGCGAAGATGGCTGTTTCTTTTTTGTACCAGAAACCAATCAATAAATATGAAATAACCCCCACTGCTTCCCAACCGAAAAATAACTGTAGGAAGTTATTCGACATCACCAGCATCAACATGGCAAAGGTAAACATGGAGATATAACTAAAAAAACGTTGATAGCCCGGATCATCATGCATGTAACCAATGGTATATATATGGATCATCCAGGAAACAAAGGTCACAACAACCATCATCGTTACAGAAAGTGGATCAATCAAAAATCCAATTTGAAAATCAATGCCGCCACTACTTAACCATGTGTATAGCGCCTGATTGTACACGGCAGCTCCATCAAACATATGATGTTTATAAGCCACCATAGAAAGAATACTAGAGACTGCCACACCAATGATAGTGACCCAATGCGCGCCACTTCTTCCAATCACTTTGCCAAACAAACCCGCGATCAAAGAACCAACTAACGGTGCTAGCACAATGATTAAATAAATTGTTTCCATGTTCTCAAACATGAGTAACCCGTAAATTGTATAAGTTGCCGAAATGATAGCGCTGTGTTGGTGCGAACATGAGCGTGCTCACGACCGTAATCATAGCAGTAGCTATGGTGAAGGGAGTATGTGCGCTCATGGCGTGCCAAAACAAGCTAGCACTCGGCAAACATAATTTCCTGCCATTTCGATTTTCACCATATTTATAAAATATTAGATTCATAATTTTTTAAAAATTGTTCATATGTACTTGTGCAATTTACGGGTTTAACCCTTCATTGTTCCAAGATCATCAACATTGATAGAATTTTTCTTACGGAATAAAACGATGAGAATAGCCAAACCAATCGCAGATTCAGCTGCAGCCACCGTCAATATAAAAAAGACAAATACTTGTCCATGAATATCGCCAAGAAAATGAGAAAAAGCGATAAAGTTCATGTTCACGGAAAGCAACATCAATTCAACACACATTAGTAATATAAGAATGTTTTTTCTATTTAGAAAAATACCTGCAACACTGATACAAAATAACAGTGCTGCTAATGATAAGACTTCAGGTAAAGTAATCATGCATCTGATTCCCCATTCTTTGCCTTAGGCTCTGATTGCATTTTGATGATACGTAAACGATCCTTCTTTTTAACAAACACTTGCTTATTCGGATTGATTGATTTGTTTATTTTCAATTTACTCATGCCCAAGGTAATTGCCGCAATAATTGCCACTAACAAAATGGCGCCGGCAATCTCAAACTGAAAAAGATATTGCGTATAAATCGCTATACCCAGTTCTCGTGCATTACTGTAATTCGGGTCAAGTTGTGGTGTTGCTGTATAACGTTCAGATAAAAAGTAATCCGAACCAACAACCAATCCCATTGAGATCACCATTAATACCGCGACGATAATACCGGCCGGCAAATAGCGTGCGAATCCTTCCTTCACAGTCACCTGATTAATATCCAGCATCATGACAACAAAAATAAACAACACCATTACCGCACCGACATAAACCAGCACCAATGTTATTGCCAAAAATTCTGCTTCTAATAACAACCAGATTGCAGATGATGCAAAAAACGAAAGAATAAGAAACAAAGCAGCATGAATCGGATTACGCACAACCACGACCATTGATGCTGAGAAGATCAACATACCCGCAAAAAGATAAAAAATAATTTGCTCAATCATTCGCTATATCTCTTTTTTTCTTTAAACATTTTTCTATCATAATCACACTTTATATTTATCGATAAAAAGCATCTCTGGCACGGTCTTCGGCAATCTGTTTTTCTTCCCTATCACCTACTGCTAACAACTTTTCTTTGGTCATCAATAAGTCATCGCGATTTTCACCGTGGTATTCGAATATTCTTGTTTCAACGATGGCATCAACCGGACATGATTCTTCACAAAAACCACAAAAGATACATTTAGCCAGATCAATATCGTATTTCGTTGTACGTCGACTTCCATCATCACGTGCTTCAGATTCAATCGTAATGGCTACAGCCGGACAAACAGCTTCACATAACTTGCAAGCAATACAACGTTCTTCACCATTAGGATAACGACGTAAAGCATGTAATCCACGGAAACGATGTGACTGTGGTGTTTTTTCTTCCGGGTATTGCACGGTAACTTTTCGTTTAAACATATACCGTCCGGTAAGCTGTAAACCTTTTAACAGTTCCCAAAGAAACAAGCTTTGAATGTAATTTTTAATATTATTCATCATAATTAATCAAACCAGGGCGGTACATCTGCTACGACCATTGCTGACACCACAACTAACCAGACTATGGTTAAAGGAATAAATACTTTCCAGCCTAAACGCATGATTTGATCATAACGGTATCGCGGGAAAGTAGCTCTGAACCATAAAAATAAAAACATGAAAAAGGATGTCTTAGCTAACAACCAAAGTATTGGTGGCACCCATGCAAACAAATCTTCGAGAACAGGTATTCCCTGAACGGGCGATAACCAACCACCACAAAATAGTATTGCTGATAATATAGCAATCAAAATCATATTGGCGTATTCCGCCATAAAAAAGACCGAGAATGCCATGCCACCGTATTCAACGTGAAACCCAGCAACGATTTCAGATTCACCTTCGGCAACATCGAACGGGGCTCGGTTTGTTTCAGCGAGACCTGAAATAAAGTAAATAACAAATAAAGGAAACAAAGGTAGCCAGTACCAGTGAATAACACTGCCCGCTTGAGAATCAACAATGTCGCCCAGATTCAAACTACCGGCGGCAACCAAAACGCCAACCAAGGCAAAGCCCATGGCAATTTCATAAGACACAATTTGAGCAGCCGATCGCATAGCACCTAAAAATGCATATTTTGAATTCGATGCCCAACCGGCAATGATGACGCCGTAAACCGCCAACGATGTCAGCGCTAATACATATAATAAACCAGCATTAATATCAGCTAGAACTTTCGTGTC
Source organism: Gammaproteobacteria bacterium (assembly GCA_041689615.1). Classification (GTDB taxonomy): domain Bacteria; phylum Pseudomonadota; class Gammaproteobacteria; order Eutrophobiales; family Eutrophobiaceae; genus UBA7359. Next base: position 319,081 of record JBDNFW010000033.1, read on the forward strand.
ATCAAAAGGAATTACGGCCCATGCTGCAACTGAAGGTGCTAAAGATAATATCGGCGCGATAACAAATAAGGAACGATTTGATCCTGTTGGAATAACAATTTCTTTAAACATTAATTTGACTGCATCCGCGATAGGTTGACCAAGACCCCACAAACTAAAACCAAAGAAGCCAACCCGGTTTGGTCCAATACGACCTTGAATATAACCAATCACCTTGCGTTCGGCATAAGTAAAATACGCAACCGTTATCAATACAGGAACTAATATAGATAGAATTTTTATGATTGTTTGCAATACAGTCAGCGCTTGAGCTTGATAATCAATCGGAACAATCAGTGTGGTTATAGGTAACAACACATGTTGACTGATAAATTGGTAGAGTATATCCAACATTAGCTCTTCGCAATCCTTATAGCACCAAATGATGCGCCCAGATTTATTTGATCAGGATGTGCCGAATGAATTAATACACAATCATCTGCTACACGCTCATCAATAATCACTTTCAAAATAACACTACTTTCATCCTGCTCAACTTTTGCATTGTCATCGTTAGCTAATTTATGCTTCGCTGCTAACACAGAGTTAATATGAATTGCGCCATCAGAAACATCTTTTGTTTTTTGTAGGGAAACTGCTCGGCGGCTTATCGAATCAATCATATTCATCGGTGTTTCAGTAATTCGCTGCACACCATTAGAACTGGTGTTTATTGAAACTAATACTTTCCATTTTTCCGAATTATCACCTTTGATATCACCTGTCTCTTTCATTACTTCATCAAGTACATCAGTTGAAGACTGATAGTCAAATCCATCAAGCTCAAAATAATTACCTAACACTCTTAATACTTTCCAGGCGGGTCTTGCTTCAGATAAAGGAGCAACAACGCCAGCAAAACTCTGGCTAGTTCCTTCATTATTAATATAAGTGCCGGACGTTTCAGTAAACACAGAGATTGGTAATAGGACATCTGCATATTCGTTCATTTCATCACTGCGGAACGACGTTAAAGAAACAACAAAATCAGCATTCTTCATTGCTTCACGAGCTAAACGACTGTCATAACAATCCAGTTCAGGTTCAACACCCATTAATACATAAGCTTTTAATTTTTCTTGCAGCATTTCCAGTGTATTCATGCCTGCATTTGTTTGTTGTTTAACTCCCGCTAAACGATGAGGCACTGCACCTGCTAACCATGCGCCGGATGTATTTGCATTCTCTGATAAATAACCCAGTTTTGAATTACTTAATTTAGTAATCCATCCAGCAAGTGAGCGTAGTATTGAAAACTGTGGATGCGCCATTGCCAGATTACCTAACATGACAATCGCATTGTCCGCATTAACAAGATTAGCTGCTATGGTTTTATGAACGTCATTAACAACTGCTTTATCAACACTCTGTTTTACCAGTAGATCTACATCCTTATCAGAAGACTCAACAAGCGCTTTCAATATAGAAGCTAACTCCATCGCCATCATGTCAGGAGCAACAATACTTTTTGCTGCCACTGGAAAATTAAAATCGTAATCAACCGGATTCAAGGCCATAACTGTTGCGCCATGTAATACTGCTTTACGAATTCGATGATTAATAATCGGTTGATCTTTTCGGACATTACTACCTATGAGCAATACTGATTGCAAGGTATCAAACTCAGCAATACTTTGACCTAAATAAGGAAAGCTTGGCGCAGTATCTTGATCTGAAAAATCAGATTGCTTTAAACGGCTATCGATATTGCTTGAACCAATACCACGTATGAATTTTTGTAACAGGTATAATTCTTCGAGTGTCGATGACGCAGAAGCAATCGCACCTATTTGGTTTGACTCTTCTGAATCAATAAGCACTTTCAAACTATTTTTAACAACATCCAATGCTGTTTCCCAATCTACTTCATGCCATGTTCCCTTTTCTTTAACCATTGGCATTTGTAATCGGTCGTCACTATAAACCGCTTCATAACTAAAACGATCACGATCGGATAACCATACTTCATTAATAGCTTCATTGTTTGCCGGAACAACACGTTTAACCTGATTGCCTTTTACGTGAACATGAATATTTGAACCGACAGAATCATGCGGAGCAATAGCATCTTTTTGTACTAGCTCCCATGTTCTTGCAGAATAACGGAAAGGCTTGGAAGTTAATGCACCAACAGGACAGAGATCAATAATATTGCCTGACATTTCAGAACTGACACTTTTTTCAATGTAGGTTCCGATTTGCATGTTCTCGCCACGACCGGTTGCACCCATTTCTCGTAGACCAGCGATTTCTTCACCAAAACGAACACAGCGCGTGCAATGAATACAACGTGTTAAATCTGTCTGGATTAATGGACCAATATTTTTATCTTCAACTACACGTTTCTTTTCTTGATAACGTGATACATCCTGACCATAGCCCATGGCCAAATCCTGTAATTCACATTCACCACCCTGATCACAAATAGGACAATCTAAAGGATGGTTAATCAGTAAAAATTCCATAACTGATTTTTGTGCATTAATAGCTGCTTTAGATCGGGTTTTAACTTTCATCCCTTCCATAACTGGCGTTGCACAAGCCGGTAACACTTTTGGTGCTTTTTCAACTTCAACCAAACACATTCTGCAACTTGCAGCGATAGTTAATTTGTTGTGATAACAAAAGCGAGGCACATAGATATCATTGGCATCCGTTACCTCAATCAGCATTTGTCCCTTATTAGCTGTTAAGGTTTGGCCATCAACTTCAATTGTTATTTTATCTTCTGACATAATTTTTTATTCATATCTCAAGCCGCTTCATCGTCTTTAGATTTACTCGTATCCACCATGCAACGCTTATGGTCGATGTGATACTGAAATTCATCTCTGAATTGCTTAACGAAACTTCTTACTGGCCACGCTGCTGCATCACCAAAAGCACAAATCGTACGTCCTTCAATCTTGCTGGCAACATCATCAAGCTTATCCAAGTCACCTTGCTCACCTTTGCCTTCTTCAATGCGTTTTACAACACGATACAACCAACCGGTGCCTTCGCGACAAGGCGTACATTGACCACAAGATTCGGAATAATAAAAACGTGAAAGACGTTCTAAAGCTTTAACCATACAAGTTGTATCATCCATTACGATAACAGCACCAGAACCTAACATTGAACCGGATTTAGAAACGGAATCGTAATCCAGATTTGTTTCCAACATCACATCACCATGTACAACCGGCATAGAACAGCCACCCGGAATAACCGCTTTCAAACCGCGACCATTACGTACACCACCGGCCATCTCAAGCAATTTTGAAAAAGGTGTTCCTAAAGGTATTTCAAAGTTACCGGGATTGTTAACGTGTCCGCTAACAGAAAAACATTTCATGCCACCACTGTTCGGCACACCTTTATCAGCAAACCAGGTTCCACCATTTTTAAGTATGCTAGGAACAGAAGCAAAACTTTCTGTGTTGTTAATCGTTGTCGGTCTTCCATACAAACCAAAGTTTGCTGGAAAAGGTGGTTTAAATCTCGGCAGACCTTTTTTACCTTCAAGTGATTCAAGCAATGCCGTCTCTTCACCGCAAATATAAGCACCTGCACCCAGACTTGCGTGAATATCGATATCAACACCACTTCCTAAAATATTTTTACCTAATAAACCTTCGCGATAAGCTTCTTTCAATGCGTTATCAAACCGTGGGAAAGGTTCATCCAGAAATTCACCACGAATATAGTTATAACCGACACTTGATCCTGTTGCATAACAAGCGATGGCCATACCTTCTACAACGGAATGCGGGTTGAAACGTAATATATCTCTATCCTTACAGGTGCCAGGTTCACTCTCATCAGAATTACAAACGATATATTTTTGTTCGGCCATACTGCGCGGCATAAAACTCCATTTCAATCCAGTAGGAAAGCCTGCGCCACCGCGCCCTCTCAAGCCTGAGTTTTTAACTTCTTCGATAACTTTCTCTTGTGGTATTTTTTCATTGATAATTTTTTTCAGAGCTTCGTAACCACCCACCTTTAAATAATTTTCAAAGGTCCATGGCTCATCAAACTTGAGCGTGGCATAACAAACGTTATTCATTTCCATTGTTTTAGGGTTGTTCATTCAAACTCATCCAGAATTTCGTCGACCTTTCCCGGCGTCAACTTCTCGTAATACTTATGATCAATCATCATCATTGGCCCACCACAACAGGCAGCAAGACACTCTTCTTCACACTTCATGAAAAATTTTCCGTCTTTAGTTGATTCACCCGTCTTAATTCCCAATTTTTTCTCAATATGATTCACTATGGTGTCAGACCCCATCAACATGCAGGAAATATTAGTACACACTGAAATACTGTGACGACCGACGGGTTCTGTTTCAAACATGGAATAAAAAGAAACCACTTCATAAACTGCAATATGAGACATACCGAGATAGTCCGCGACAGCATCCATTAATTCTGTTGATAAATAACCGTCATTTTGATGTTGTGCTTCGCGAAGAGCAGCTAGTACAGCAGACTGCTTTCTGTCTTCTGGATACTTTTTCAACCACGCATCAATTTCTGATCGCGTATGTTCGGTTAATATTTGAGCTGCTTCAGTCATTTATTAACACCAAAATTTAATAATGGATTAGAACAAGTAATTTCTTTCAAGATGAGGCGCCGTGCTTTTTTAGACGCGGAGCATATGTTTAATATGTGAGCATCTAAAAAAGTGCAGCAACGAAATATTGGAAGAAAGTACGACGTAATAAATTTGATGAGCGAGTAGTTTTTGTCCATGCAAGGCGTGAGGTTCTGAGTGTCCGGAGCGTACATGTTAGTACGTGAGGAACACGAAGAGCCGAGCAACGCAGCATGGGCGAAAAATACGACGCTCATCGGTCAATTTCTCCGAATACTATGTCTTGTGTACCAATTACTGCGACTACGTCAGACAACATATGTCCTTTCACCATTTCATTCATTGAAGATAAATGAGCGAAACCTGGAGCACGTACTTTTAAACGATACGGTTTATTTGCACCATCGGAAATAAGATAAATACCAAACTCACCTTTCGGATGCTCTACTGCGGAATACACTTCCCCTTCAGGCACACAATAACCTTCAGTAAATAATTTAAAATGATGAATTAATGATTCCATATCATCTTTCATTTCTTCACGTCTAGGTGGTGTTAATTTATGATCATCAATAATAACAGGACCGGAATTTTGTCTTAACCAATCAACACATTGTTTAATAATTTGATTCGATTGGCGCATTTCTTCAACGCGAACCAGATAGCGATCATAACAATCGCCATCAGTACCAACAGGGATATCAAAATCGAGTTGGTCGTATACTTCATAGGGTTGTTTCTTTCTTAAATCCCATTCAATACCCGAACCGCGTAACATGGGGCCGGTAAAACCGAGTTGCAATGCGCGCTCAGGTGAAACTACACCAATACCAACTGTTCGTTGTTTCCAGATACGGTTATCGGTGAGTAAAGTTTCGTATTCATCAATATGTCCTGGAAAACGATCAGTAAACGATTCAATATAATCCAGTAATGATCCCTGTCTGTTTTCATTCATGCGATCGACTTCTTCTTGCTTATGCCATTTTGATGCTTCGTACTTTGGCATCATTGAAGGTAAATCACGATAAACACCACCGGGGCGATAATAATTTGCATGCATTCGTGTTCCTGACACGGCTTCATAACAATCCATCAAATCTTCTCGTTCACGAAAACAATAAAGAAACATAGTCATCGCGCCAATATCGAGACCATGAGTTCCTAACCACATAAGATGATTCAGTACACGTGTAATTTCATCAAACATGACTCGAATATATTGCGCACGTATTGGCGGTGTAACTCCGAGTAATTTTTCTATTGCCATGACATAAGCATGTTCATTACACATCATCGAAACGTAATCGAGTCTATCCATATAGCCTATACTTTGGTTGAATGGCTTACTTTCAGCCAGCTTCTCAGTACCACGATGTAATAAACCAATATGCGGATCGGCACGTTCAATAACTTCGCCATCCATCTCAAGAATGAGTCTAAGTACACCATGCGCAGCAGGATGTTGTGGACCGAAATTCATTGTCATATTACGAATCTCAGGCATCGCTTTGTTCCTCTTCCGGTTTTACAAAACGATTATCATCACGAATAACTCTTGGAACCAGAACTCGATTAGTGATGGTGACAGGCGCATAGACAACGCGTTTTTTATCCACGTCATAATGCACTTCAACATTACCTTCTAATGGAAAATCTTTACGGAAAGGATGACCAATAAAACCGTAGTCTGTCAGTATGCGTCGCAGATCAGGATGACCGTCGAAGAGTATGCCAAACAGATCAAACGCTTCCCGTTCAAACCAGTTTGCTGAATTCCAGATATCCGTTACTGAAGCTATACGAGGTGGTTCATCCGAAACAAAACAACGTAATCGTAAGCGGATGTTATGTTTTAAAGATAATAAATGGTAGACAACGGCAAAACGTTTGTTGTCTTCTGTAATAGTTTCCTTCGACGATTCTCTACCTCGACTAAATCCAATAGAAGTCGTTTCATGTGTTGCCCAATCAACCTGACCATATGTAGAGTAATCAACACCACAAAGATCCGATAATTGAGAAAAACTGAATTGTTCATCGTCACGTAATATTTTACACACTGATAGTATCTTATCAGCAGGCAATACTAATGTGAGTTGATTACGATCAAGAACACAAGTAATCGACTCATTACTGAATCGTTTTTCTAATTTTGACCTAAGACTAGAGGCAGATTCCATTATATCTGTTATTTTTTAGTGATTATTTATCGAGCGATTGTATTAGTTCGTTTTATCTTTTTTTGTAACTGTATTATCCCGTATAAAAGCGCTTCTGCCGTTGGCGGACATCCCGGCACATAAACATCGACCGGCACAATTCGATCACAACCTCTGACAACAGCATAAGAATAATGATAATAACCTCCACCATTGGCACAGGATCCCATCGAAATTACCCAACGTGGTTCAGCCATCTGGTCATACACTTTTCGTAATGCCGGTGCCATTTTATTGACCAGCGTTCCAGCCACGATCATTACATCGGACTGTCTTGGACTAGGACGAAATACAATACCAAAACGATCCAAATCGTAACGAGACGCACCTGCTTGCATCATTTCAACCGCACAACATGCTAAGCCAAATGTCATCGGCCACATTGAGCCGGTTCTCGCCCAATTGATTAAATTATCAATATTGGTTGTAACGATACCTTGTTCATGAATTTTTTCTTCTGCGCCCATCAGTCCTTTATTCCCATTCTAAAGCGCCTTTGCGCCATTCATATATAAAACCAACAACGAGTACACCTAAAAATATCATCATTGCCCAAAAGCCAGTCATACCAACATGTTCAAGCGCGACAGCCCATGGAAATAAGAAAGCAATCTCAAGATCAAAGATGATAAATAGAATGGCAACAAGATAATATCGAACATCGAATTTCATACGGGCATCTTCAAATGCCTCAAAACCACATTCGAATGGCGATTGTTTTGCTTTGTCTGGTCTTGAATGTCCAAGAATTTTACCTAAACCCAAACCTAAACCTAATAGAACCACGCCCATCACCAGACCGATGACTATAAAAACAAGAATTGGAAAGTAATTATTCAGCATTTAGACGCATTAATATTTAAATCGTTATTTTAATTTTCATTATACAAACAAGATTCATACCAAGCACTGAAAACCTTAAAGAAATAAGCAATTAATCTCACTAATCTCAATTAAATATATCGTATCAGGAAAATATGCTTGTCATATTACAACGACATTCTCAGATACAATGCCATTAATCAACTAGACTAATATCCATAGTAAGTATAATTAATATTAGCGCTAATGTGCGTTTAATCTATCCTTATATGTACTAATTATAACTAATTGATAAAAAAATACTTTTTTGTTTCGCCCTGACTGTAGCTGTCAGTCTTGATTAAATGGATAACGATGATTTTATCTACAATTAAAAAGTGGCTGTCAGCACAAAATCAATCAGAAAGAGCACTGATTAGCAGCGAAAAACGCTATCAAGACTTTGTTACATCCTCTCGTGACTGGATCTGGGAATGCGACCCAAAAGGCTATACTACTTATTCAAACCAAGCCGTCATTAACATCCTTGGCTACACTCCTGATGAACTCAGCAAAATATCCGTTTTTGATCTAATGCACGAAGATGACCTGATAGATATGGATGAAATGTTTTCTGAGTGCATTGCTAGTAAAAAAGGTTGGCATAACAAGCTTATTCGCTGGAAAAGCAAACAGGGCGAATGGCGTTTTATTGAAAGTACCAGCGCTGTTGTCTTTGATGATAATGGTGATTTTTCCGGCTTTCGTGGCGTTGATCGTGACATTACGGAAAGAATCAAGCGTGAACAAACTTATAGACAAAGTCTAAAAACATTAAATAATGCTTTTGATACCACTCCCGACAGCGTTTCAATAACACGCCTGTCTGATGGCCGCTTTATTTATGCTAATCCCGCTTTGGCACAAATGAGCAAATATCCCCTTGATGAAATTATTGGAAAAACAATTTTTGAATTAAATTTTTATCATCACCCTGAAGCCAGGAACGTCCTTATTAAGAAACTGCTTGCAGGAGAGTTGGTTTCTGATTTTGAGACAGACTTTAAAAGTAAAGATGGTGAAATTATTCCCGGCTCTGTGTCTTGCTCATTAGTAGAGTTAGATGATGAAAAATGCATTATAACAATATTAAGAAACATATCTGAACGTAAAGCTGCTGAATATGAACTCAGGAAACTTTCGACAGCAATTGAGCAAAGCCATGATGCTATTTTTATCACCAATGCTGAAGGAATAATTGAATACGTAAACTCAAGACTGCTTAAACTCACTGGTTTTGAAAAAGAAGAGCTTATCGGATACAAACCCAATAAATGGAAGTCAAACAAAACTTCAGAGGAGGTTTATGACGACTTATGGCAAACAATCATTTCAGGAAAAGTCTGGACTGGCGAAATTCTAAATCGCAAGAAAAATGGTGAATGTTATTGGTCTTCTGAAAATATCTCGCCCATTCTTGATCAAGACGGCAAGATTTCTCACTATCTAGGTTCCCAGCAAGACATCACTGAAATTCACAACCTTAATCAGCAACTCACTTGGCAAGCCAGTTACGATGGTTTAACCGGACTGGTCAACCGTAGCGAGTTTGAGCGTCGTCTTAAACGCATTGTTATTAACCCAAACAAGAATACTAAAGATGAACATGCATTATTCTTTCTGGGTCTTGATCAATTCAAAGTCGTAAATGATACTTGCGGGCATACAGCGGGAGATGAGTTACTAAGGAAACTGAGTGAAGTTTTACAAGGCAAAGTGCGTAAACGTGATACTTTGGCACGTTTTGGTGGAGATGAATTTGCTGTGCTAATGGAACACTGTTCACTCGATCAAGCTTATCGTGTCGCCGATAGTTTGTTAGAAGCAGTACAGGAATATCAATTTCAGTGGGAACAAAAAGTATTTAGAGTAGCCGTAAGTATCGGCTTAATTCCAATCACTGATAAAGATTTAAGTACAACAGAATTATTGAAAAATGCCGATAGCGCCTGCTATATCGCAAAAGAACAAGGTAGAAACAGAATCCATGTTTATCATCTTAAAGATGAGGATATTGCACGCAGACATGGTGAAATGAGCTGGGTAACCAAAATCTACCAGGCGTTGAATCAAAATCGTTTTTGTCTGTACGCACAATCTATTGCCTCACTCAAAAAAGACAATTCCATAGAAAGCAGCCGCTATGAAATTTTACTAAGAATGATAGATGATACGGGTAACATAATTACACCGGATCAATTCTTTACGGCAGCAGAACGATACAACCTTTCGACAAAACTGGATCAATGGGTAATTAAACATATTTTTAAAGCACTAAAAAATCATCCTGACTTTTTACGACAAACTGAGTTCATTTGTATCAACCTTTCCGGCTTCTCACTCACAGAAAAAGATCTGCTTGATAATATTATTAATCTCTTATTAGAAAATGCGAATGATATCGATCCGAAAAAATTATGTTTTGAAATTACTGAAACAGCAGCGATTACTCACCTTTCAAACGCCTCAAAATTTATTTCTATTCTCAGAAACATTGGCTGTAAATTTGCGTTAGATGATTTTGGTAGTGGTCTTTCCTCTTTCGGTTACCTAAAAAATTTACCGGTTGATTACCTCAAAATTGACGGAATGTTCGTAAAAGATATTGTCGATGATCCGATCAATCACGCTATGGTTAAATCGATTAATGAGATTGGCCATGTTATGAAAATGAAAACCATTGCCGAATATGTAGAGAATGATGAGATTAAGGGAATGTTAAGAGAAATTGGTGTTGACTATGCGCAAGGACACGGCATCAGTATTCCTGTCCCTTTAGATGATCTGTTGGAAAAACATGACGCGAAAACAAACAATGTTATAAAACTGCAACCGCACGAGAAAACTGCATAAAAAAATAATCCGTAATTCAATTGGTGCCGCACTTGAAACTTGCATCCTCGACTTTGTCTCCTGAGTCGTTCTACCTCCTGCATCCATGCAGTCGTGTGTTTTAAGTATTTCCACCATCCATGGTGGTTCATGGGCGGACTCGATAAAGTACAATAAGAGCATGATATAAATATACTTTTAATTATTTTAATTTGATAGATACCCCAAATATGCCCCATAATTAAACTTTGTAACTTCATTTAAACTGCTCTTTCCACTCATTAAATTCGGAGAGCCTCAATCGGTATCTACTTAAATTACCTTCATGTAAATTCTGTAATTCTGTCTCTACTAGATCGATGAATTTATTCTGGACTTCTTCAGGCACGTGCCCTTCAGTTGCCTGCAAAATACTCTCTGTCTCATTGGCTAATTTATGTTTTACAATTTGTTCAATAATCGAGTACAAAATTTGCCTGTATTTCAAACGAACGGGATCTGGTTCAGCTACGGTGTTCCTAATTGCATTATATTGCTGACATGAGCGTTCGTATGCCCAAATAAAAACATCTTTTAACAAGCTGACATTATTTAATTCATAGACTCCCAGTGTTCCTTCCACATACGCTTTTTCTGGGACTTCAATGAAGGATAAGGGACATAAGTTACTTTTTATTAAGGAAATATTTGCTCCTAACCGTGATACACGCTTATTAACATCAACAAATGGTTGTAAATAAGGAATGTGTACCATCACAAAAAAAGATTGTTCAAAAGGATCATTGATGGCTCTTGTCTTTTCCAATATCAAGTCAAAATTTTGTTGAAGTTGCTGCGGGACACTTAAAGGTCGGTACACTGTACCAGCAATATCAACTATTCTTTCACGCACACGCCCACTATCATTCGGGTCACCAAGCAATCCATCGGACAAAATGCCATGCAAATTTAAAAACGTATAATTATTGAAATCGATTTCGGGTGCATTTTCGATCAGAAGTTCGATCGCTCTTTTATGATTTAAGATCATCGTAGCTTCCGTTAGATCCTTTCCTTCTGCAACCTGCCCGGCTTCAATCAGGTTCTGTGTGTCTAATCGAGTATAAGTATTCCCCTCTAGTTTGCTCGATGCCCAAGACAGATCAATTAATAATCGATTTAAAATATCATTGGCATACGTACCCGCTATCTGATCCTGCTCTGCCGTCTTACCTATCTCGTGCAAATGCTTGTTTATATCAGAAGATAAATATTCTGTTTGATTGGGTTCATATTCCTCCAAAAATTCTCTTTGATAACCTACTGGAGTCCTGTCATGGATTGGCTGCTGAACGTACTCACGCACTTCCTTTCCTTCTTCAGACATTGGAACATACGATTCCATTGTCCCCGTCACATTCAAATCTAATTTCAGATTAGCTTTTAAAGTATTTTCACACTTATATTTAGTAGCACGTGCTTCACCGAATTTAATAATTTTTCCATCTTTGACCATCTCTGCTAAACGGCGTTTGAGCGTAGCATCGCTCGGGGCTTGCTCACCCATTGTCTTTTTAAGTGCTCTTAATATCTCACCCTTACCCACACCCTTTTCGTCGGTTCCAATGACTTCCAAGATGTCGTTATCATCTAATTTACTCATAATATCTTTACAATAATGACCTCATTTTGAGCCGATTATGAGCTGATTTTGAGCTGATTACAAGAAATTTTGAGCCGATTATGAGCTGATTTTGATGGTACGTCGAAGGACGCTAACTCAAAACAAAAGAAAGATAATTTGTTTTTTCAACTTAATGTAAATGTATCAGAAATCGTATTGGGGGCATATATGGGGGCATGTTTAATATAATAAACAAATAGACTAAACGATATTAGCAAGATAGCTTTGCCTTTAAACTCCTGCTAGATAATCTGTTGAGCAATAAATAGAAACGTCCGCTCTCAGTAGATTCTGTTGAAAAACTCTTAAATTTGAAGATGCTAAATTTCTACCAAGTATTATTCACTTCAAAAGTGCTAACCATTTATCCTGCTTGGTCGCATCAAAAGATCTAGTTCGAGATTTATAGTATTTAATATAGC
>JBDNFW010000034.1:0-11072 GCA_041689615.1 Gammaproteobacteria bacterium
CGTAGAAACTACCTATACGCAAAATACGTCCGTTCCAGCGCCCCCAACGGAAATCGATTTCGATAACAACTATTCACCTGAAGGGGCGTCCGTTGAAACCATAGGCCTTGATACATATTACAAGCTTGACGTAAACGTACCGGTGTTCGGTTCCTGCCCTGCCGACGCCAATATAGTTCCCCCTAACAATGCCGATTATTCCGATTGCATACTTACCTTGAGGTATGACGATAACGACGTTCTTTATGAGACCATCGCTTGGTCGGGATATCAGAACTGGTCCTTCGACAGTAAGATAATAGCCCTTGGCGTGGAGGAAAACTCCAATTACATGCGCGTCAAGTATACGGACAACATAAACCCTTTCCGTTCCATCAATTTATATGACAGCCAACTTTTCAGAAGGAGCGCACAGGAACTTAACAATTTCCAGAGCACGATACTCCTACAGCCAAGGATAGCCGCCATAGAAACGTTGGGACAGCTTAAGACAATGTCCGCACAATACTACTATAGGCTTATCACCGAGAACGGACAGGTAACGGAATTTTCGCCCGCATCCGATATGGTCTTCATCACCCCTACGGACCTAGTGGCTTTTACTGGTGGCGGTATAGGCGAGTTTACCAACAAAAGCGTAAAAGTAGTATGTAACGTAGTGGATTCAAGGAACTTCAACGAGATAGAACTTATAGCCGCGGAATATGAAGCGGATGCCGGTGTTCCCACTTCCATAAAATCATTGGGCATACAGAACGTCGGGGAAGTGAATACTTTCTACCATTACGGTAGCGAGGCCAATTTCAGTACGGACGTTACCTTGGCAGACCTTATAGCCAGTCAGATAAACTGGAGGTACTGCTCCGACCTTGCCTCCAAAAACAATAAGCTTTTTGCGTCCGGACTTAGGAACGACCCTTTGTCCTCCGAGTTCAATTCGCTGAAATATAATTTTGCGCTTCATGGATGGAAGGCCAACGGGGAGACGCATTCAAGTTTCCTTAACCCCGATCCTATTCTCTACAATAAGATACCCGTTGGCTACGTACAGGATTTTTTCTATGTAAAAAAACGCATATTCAAGGCCATAAAAATATTTCAGAACGCCAATGTGACCTTTGGGCCATATACGTTGGCCATAAACAATAGCAGTAATTTCTATACCGATCAGACGGAGGAAATAGCATCTTGGCTATTGGACCTACAAACTAACGATGCGGGTTTTGCGGCAGCTTTCCCAAATCTGTTGATAGAGCTTATTTCTGGAACTATTCTTTTCAAACCTATAGACGCACTTCTGGAAACGGATTTTACGCCATATAGGTTCGATTATGATACAGATCAGGTAATAGAGGACAAAGAGGACGAGGTAATATTTGACGATACGCCCATAACGGGCTTTCCGATGGTGGACGGCGCAATGTCGCCAGGCTACAATTCGGGCAACGGTATAAGGATAAGTTTTAACCTTGTACGGGAAGAGCTTGCCACAAAAGCCACTGGAAGGTATACGGGTTCCGGAAAAGTGGTGGATTTCAAAGAGCCCACTTTTAAAAGAACTTTTATAAAGGACGAAATATACCGATTAGGGGTACATATGTACCGAAACGGAGAACAGCTGTTCGTTATTCCGCTGGGCGATCTTAAGATACCCGGACTTGGAGCTTCCTATTCCTATATAGACCCCGTAACGGGAAATGCCGTTTTCAGTACGTCCAAGTACGTAAACCAAGTTTTGGACGGCAATAAGATGTACGGCATGAGGGTAGAGCTACGTTGCGACGTACGCCTTGATTGTGAGTACAGCAAAGATATAGACATGTATCGCATCATGTACGTAGAGCGTACCGAGAACAACCGGACCGTTCTTGCACAGGGCATGGCGGCCCCGTTGATGAGGGTACAGGACCCTGTACAGTTCCTTCGCACAAGCTTCTGGACGTTCAACGAAAAATTACGTGACAAATGGATGCTCCCATATTATGGCGGCCCTACCTATGATAAGCTAGGTCTTGAGGCGTTCGATGCCGATGGCGATATAGGACTTGATACCTATGACTGGACAAAAAGGGTAAGCCACGACCGTAGTATGATGTACTTGGACTGTCCGGATATCATCTACGGAAATACGTCCGATAATCTTATTTCCAGTTGTAAACTGCATGTTGTTGGAAAATTGAACACGGACGAAACAGGTGCCGTTATAATGGAATCAGGGGAACTGACCACCACCAACACAGGTCCTAAACAGGATATGGCCGCACAATTCGGAACCGAAGTGTATCCTAAGTTCAGTAGAAAGATAACATCACAATATATAAAGTCCATAGACGGCGTTAAAGAAGACCTTCCTTGGCATTCCCGTGACGAGGACATTGATAATACCGTACAGACACATTTTGTAAACGTTTCGGTGTTCGCCAATTTTACGCCTTTCAGCTCACAGCACGATATTGAGGGTGCCGTAACATTGTTGCCCGGTCAGGTAATACCCGGAACCGAGCTCAATACTACTTTTGACCTTTCAAATAACGCAATGTGCCTACCATCAATGCCTTGGTGGTTCGCGTCCACCGTAAGAAGAATAGACAAACAGGACGATGAGAACCAATATCAGGCGATGTTGGCCAGTAGGCCCTCTGAAGGCCAAAAGACCATTTTTGTAAAATCAACGACCGATATATTCACCAATAATTTTATAGGACCGGTAACTTTACCAAGGCCCGACAGTCAGATAGCAAGGGAAAACGCAAAAAACATAGACATATACGATACCCATGCGCTTATTAATTTAAAGCGTTCTAACGAGGTTTCCATCTATGGGGGACGTACGGAGCTTGCGTTTACTAAAAACGAGTACATACCTCTTTCAGAGACCATACCTGTCAATAAATCGACCAACGGAGCACAAACATCCTTTGTTCAAGGTGACGGATATGTTACTTTGTATCTAAGGACCAAGAACATTAAAGGCGACGAAAATGAATTCTTAGAGGACGGAGAAGGCCCGATAGGAAAAAAACTCAACAACGGCAGGGGCGGTGCCGGGGCACAGAACAGGCACGATATAGAAAACGTATACGTACTTCACGGCGCATGGTGCTACGGCGTGGTGCTGGAAACAATGATAGAACCAAAGCTCAACCATGAGTACGAATTCTACAGGGAGAATACCAATATAGATTTTTACCAGATAAAGAACGAAGTCTTAAACAGTGCTTATGAAGTCAGGAACAATAGTAAAAGGTTCAGGCCACAACCTTTTAGATTTAAGGACGACCCTTTGCTCACGAACATTGTCGCCGCATCTGAAGTCAAACTATCCGGGGATTACTATGACGCCTGGTCATCTTTCCTTGTTAACGAGTTCCAAGAGCTTGACAAAGACAAGGGAGCTTGTTTCAATCTGGTCAAATGGAAAAACGAAATCTTTGCTATACAGGAGATTCAAACCAACCAACTGAACATCGATAGGGATACCATGATACCTACCGAGGACGGTACCGCCTTGAACATTAAACAGGGTGCGGGCAAATCCATCGACGGATATCAGGTAATATCCCCTTACGGTACCTCAATACGTAGAAGTGTCGCCAAACACGATGTATATGGATTTTCTTTTATCGACGAAACGCAGAACGTGCTTATCAAGGTCGATACACCGATAAATATAAATAACCAATACCATTTCAATTTTTTCAATTCCCTTAAAAATGACCCGGTCATGGACGTTGAAGCGTTCTTTGACGTCGAACATCAGGAAAGTGGATGGCAGATAAAACAAAAGTCAGGTATTACAAGGGCATTGACCTATGGGGAAAAAACAGGCGTACTTAATGGTTTTTACGATTATAATAGCAGTCTTTATTTTTCGTTTAAAGAAAAGCTTTTCGCGCCTATTCACACGGTAACCGGCGCAGTACATGAGAGCGCAAGTCTACAACTTTTGAATTCCGGCGTTCCCTTGCAATACTTCAATAGTCAGTTCGATATGTCCATCAGCTTTGTGAGTCCCTCGGGAGTGGACAACGTTGCCATATACAATCACATTACAATGGTAGTGGGCAGTATGACCACAATATCCAAGATAGAATTTACCACCAAACAAGGGATTACAAGGACTATTTTGAGCGATCACAGATCTTATAAGGTCAGGGAAGGCATACATTCTGTACCTTTATTGAAC
Source organism: Gammaproteobacteria bacterium (assembly GCA_041689615.1). Taxonomy (GTDB): domain Bacteria; phylum Pseudomonadota; class Gammaproteobacteria; order Eutrophobiales; family Eutrophobiaceae; genus UBA7359. Next base: position 4,187 of record JBDNFW010000034.1, read on the forward strand.
TATTGGTTCGAAGGAATCGAAAGGGAAGAAGAAAACCCTTTGCGGACCGAGTACGTAAAAATCACTATCTTTTTCCCGTATACAGGTTTTAAACAAAAAATAATAAGTGCAATAATCGATATCCGTAAAAGTTATATATAATGGCAAAGTTCAATTATTACCCGTTCCAAGAGTACAATGATGTTCAGGTCCCTAAAATGAATTTTAGCAAGGACGAAAACGGAAACCTTATCGATCTGGACCAAAAAGTAGCTCCTGTTGCCGCAGGTATAAACAGGGGAGATAATCCGATCACCCAATTGGCCAACAATACCATGAGCTCGGAAAACATCAATAAGGGCGCAATGGATACCCTTGGAAAAAGTTCTACGGGCGAAGCCGGTAAACTTGCCGCACTGGGAGAAAACGCAATGGGCGCATCGGGAGAAATATTGAACACTGGATTAAAGACCTGGGGACAGTTCAAGACACGCTCAAGATCAGCGGACGAACGTACGGCACAGACAGTTGGAGCGGCCGTTGACGGTTTCCAGCTTGGGAACAAGCTAGGAGGCCCGTACGTAGGGGCAGCGGTAGGGGCGACAATGGCGGGCGTAAGTATGATAGACGGTGCAAAGGACAAACGTGAGAACGCAAGGGAAGAGGACGAGGACCTACGCGACAAGTACGACGACACCAAAAAGGACAGGGCCATGTTCTACAACCAGAATCAAGCTATGAAAAGCAAGAAACGTGCCCTTGGGTTCACCAAGAGCTTTAACCCTAACAATGACCTATAATGAGCGTAGACCCTAAAGTAATAGCAAAGATAAAAGCAAGACTTGCCGCTGCCGAAACCAGCGGTCTAGGAGGTGATTATAAAGCCATCAACGATAAGGCGGTAGAGGGCACGAAACCTACCAACGCATTGGGCAAGTACCAGTTCGTTCCAAGTATCTGGTGGAACCCGATAAAAAAATTCGCCAAGGAGAACGGTTATCCTCAAATGAAAGAATACGGGGATTTTTTGAACAGCCCCAACCTTCAGGAAGAGTTCTTTGATTTTTATGTAACGGACACCGTTATTCCAAAGGCACAGGAGCTTATGCAATATAACGAACGTAACCTTACTTTTGACGAGATAGCCCAGCTTACCCACATGAACAACAACGGAAAGAGCGTAAAGAAATTCCTGCAAATGGGAGTCTTTGATATTGCCAATGCCGAAAACAATATGGGCGCTGAAAAATATCTTGCAAAGGGAAAATTGGGATTGGTCAACGAAGGCCTTGGACCTGTTACGCCCGCCGAACTTATGAGCGAGGAAAAAGTCAAAAAAAACGTTGACGGGTTTTTTAGCGAACGTGAGGCCATATTGAAAAAATTCGATTCAGGGAAAATAAGCGAAGGCGCCAAAAATTCCCTTATGGACAACCTTAAAACTACTTACGGCCAAAAAGGCGTGGTCAATAAGATCAACCTTGAAGCCGTACGTAAAAATACCGAAATCGATGCAGCTTTCAACGACGAAAGGGCCAAGGTAGCGGAACTTTATAACGAGCTATCCGATGGCAACGATAAGAATATCCGTAGGGAGTACGACCCTAAAACGGGCAGGCTTACCATTAAGGGCGCGAACAATTACGGACGCTTAAAAATAGAAGAATATATTAAGGCGTCCGGAGGTAAATTACGTGAAGACCGAGGCAATGTAGAAGCCAAGGAAAGTTATAACGCCGATACCGGAACCTATATAAAAACCGCTGAAGCACAAAAAAACGTAGGACTTAAATCTATAACTTTCAACTTTAAGGAAAAAGGGGGAAATGCCGATTACCTTGTAAAGGGCATAAACAAGTACGGAACTAGCGAGGACAATATTAACCATGAGGGACTTGCCGCCGACCTTGGCCTAAGACAAAAAGACGGTGGTTATGTAAACAACAACCCAGGTCCGCAGCTTACAAAAAAAATAGAGTTCAGCAAAACCGTGGACCCCAAAGAGCTTATAGGTTTAATAGATAAAGAGTATGATCGTCTGCCCGAAAAAAAGGCAGAAGAGGTCAAACCTACCGAAGATAAAAAAGGAGATACCAAGACCGAAGAAAAGCCCGTTGAAAAGACCGTTGAAAAACCTACCGCAGAAGTTACCCAAATAAATAACGCAGGTCTTTATCAGGAACTTGATGCACAGGATACCACAGTATACGATGCAAATAAGTTCAAGCGCGAAGTACCTTACGACGCAATCATACAGGGCATGATGGGAATACAAGGGCTTGCCGCTGCCGATAACGAGATACCCATGCGTACGGAAGAGATATCCGCTGGCATGCAGGACTATATCAGCAAAATGCAGGAACTTTCCAATATAGGGCTACCGCCAGAACTTGAGGCAAAGGCAAAGGACAGCCTTGCCAATGCCGCACAATTGGGAATGAACAACATAGTGCGCAGCTCCAACGGCAACAGGAATCTGGTCCTTGGGAACAGTAGTCAGATAGACCTTGCCCGAATGAAAGGGGAGGTCGACCTTAGCGTCGCGGATTTCCAGATGAAGGTGGATGCCATGAACCAGTACGGTGAGGCAATGAAATACGTCAACGAGTTCAAGACGAACAAGGATATTGCCAACACGCAGGTAAAACAGCGTATCGCCATACAGGACAGACAGGCGGCGGGGGAACTTGCGGGTACGGCCTTTGACGGTATGATAAAGAGCATCCAGAACCAAAAGGAACGTGCACCGGGTACGCCCTACCATATGCTGATGTCCAAACATGCAATGGACGCCTTTGGGTTCGACCCCAATATGGAAGACGACGGCAAAGGTACCACCGTAGGTACCAAATCCTATTTCCTTGGGCAAAAGGATAAAATAAACGCCAATAACCAAAGAGTACAGAATATAGACGCCAATATTGCTACATTTGGCGAGGACAAAGTTAAAGCCTATAACCAGTTGAGCGAAAACTTTGGATATAACCCTAGAAAAGCATCCGACCTGTCCGATTTTATAAAGAACAACGACGTTTCATCTATGAACTTCAACAATGCTCAAGCGGCACTGAAGGACAATAATTACGACCTTTTATTAAGGCCCGACTCTTCGCCCCAGACAATAGACGCGAACACCTACGGCATAGACCAGGGCGTACTGGACAAGAACCAAAATGCCAGCCAAGAGATAAACAATTATGCAACCTATTTAAAATAAGCTATGAACTCAGCACAATCCAGAGGTCTTGCAGGTCTATCACAATCATTAGAAAAATCCGATCAGAACGACAGGAACCTACAGTATATGCAACAGCTCTCCGCTATTAAACAACAGGAGGACCAGCAAAAGGAAGTGGACCAGCTGAAGGAGCAACAGTATTACGATTCCTTGAACAAGGAGGCCGATGGCCTTCTTGCAGGCGATAGGGCCGCCATACAAAAAAAGGCGTTGGATATCCAGGGGAGCATCAAAGAGCAGATAAAGCTGTACGGGGGGAACCGATCGAAGTTCCTTCAGAACGGTGGGCATAGGTTGTTAAAAAACTACATAGACAATGTTACCGGTAGTGAGGAAATGAGCACCTATAAGGAGAATAAAGAAAACCTTGTCCGTATCATGGCGGCACAGGAAAAAGGTTTCGGGGCACGTATCATGGACAGGGACATCGAATCCATGCAGCAGTACCAGAAAACGGGCAAAGGCAAGATCACCTTCTCCGGAATGATGAACGAGATAGAGATACCGCCACAGGAAAATTATGATCTTGGAGCGGACATACCTTTAGATCACATCATGAACCATAATGCCAATAATTTAAAGATACTTGGCAACTATAAGATGTACTATCCGGACCTTGACGACCCGACGCCCGAAGAGCTTAAAGCGTTTGCAAGCAAAATGGGCTATGGCGGCAAGGGAAGTAACAGGGACAATATCAACTTTGCAAGGAAACTTGCCCTTCAGGAAAATGCAAAAGCCGCAGCTTCCACCACTAGGGCCGTAGAGGACAAAAGGAAAACAAGTACGCTTGTCAATTATGCCAACATGATGGCGTCTATGGGCGAGACTACCGTAGATGAAATTTACAAGACCGCTAAAGACGGTTCAGCCGTAAATTGGTACAAGGACCAAAAAGGAAACAAGCTCATAGAAAACAATCTTGGGGAATGGAACCACGTTTCCAACGTTACTTACCTTAACAAACAAGGAAGCGGACTCAACGATCTTTTTGGTCCTTTCGGTGACCTTATCAATAATCCTGAAATAAAACTAGCCAATTCAGGACAGATATTTACCATGCCACAAACAAATCTTGTAGCAAAAAACCTATTGAACCAAGAAGTTGATGAACAAGGTTTTGTGACAATAGATATAGATTCCAGTTTTTATGACATGAAAGGCGAAGCGACCAAAGGTGAAAATGCCTTGGAGCCAGGAGAATATAAAGGTAAATACAAAGTCCTTGGAATAAGTACCGCCGCATTGACGACACAGACCAACGGTAACGGTCAATTACTTATAGAGGTATGGGACGATGATAAGTACGATGGCGAAGCTACTAAGGAATTTGCCGACAAACTAAAAGGTTCTACCGTTACGCCCACGGCGGTAATGGCTTTACAGAACGATGACGGTCTTATTTTTTATAAAGAAGTTCCATTAAAGAACAAAAACTTCACCAATACCCTTAACGTTCAAATGGGCGACGAGGCATGGATGGACGATTTGAACGATTCCGAACAGAAACAAAGCGAGATAAACCAAGTTTCCCAAAAGATGACCGCTGAAAAACAGGAGCAACTTATAAAACGAGCCAAAACGGTAAACGATGTCCTTGACACAACGCCCGCGTTTAAATTCGAGGCGGACGATTGGAAAGACAAAAAAAATCCGGATTTCAACAGGTCCACATTAATGAGGGCCTTTTACTCTTCCTTGGATACAGACCCAGGAAGATCTGCCGATATAAACCTTTTTAGTCTTACTATTGCAGGAACGGGAGCAGAGGCCGAAGAGCTGTTCAAGAATTACGAAAATCCATATTCCGACAAAGAAATGGTAGAAAAATGGTTAGAAATAGCAAATAAAAACGTAACTCCTTCAGTACGCCAAAAAAATACAACACGCGCTCAAAATTGGTTAAGGGAACTGGATAACTACTATAAACTATATAATTGATATGCCCGATATAGATGCTTTATTAAACGCACAGACCGCTAGGATAGAGGAACAAAGTACCCAAGGGAACGAGACCCTTGACCCTATGCAGGCCGACAAACAACGCAAACAGGAACAGATCCAAAAAGACGAACTGAACCGTGAGGATATAGGCCCCGGAGGAAAAATACTCGACGAACGGGAAATGGCCAACGAGGCGTCCAATAGGGTCGCAACGAACCAAAACCCTATAACAAGTCAACTTTCCGAAGCCCCTGAAGCGGGAGAGGATACCCAAGGGGCCAGTAAGACCGTAAACAATTTCCTTTCGGAATTCGGCAGCAACGTAGTGGCAGGTTTCGGTTCCGAAGTAGTGGGTTCCACAGGTTCCATCATAAACATGATAGGTGCCGGACTGAACATCAACTCCATGTACGAGGGCAACTGGGTAGGGCAACAATTGGTAGAAGCGGGGGATTCCATATCCAAAAAATGGGGAACCGCCGTACCCGAGGAACTTATGGACCCCGAGCTTACCTTACAGAATTTCGTGGACCCACAGTTCTGGTCCACTACCATATCGAAGTACATACCGCAATTGGTAGAGTTCATACTCCTCTCAAAAGGTGCGGGCATGGCGGCCAGGGGAACTGCAAATGCAATAGGAAGGAGCGCCGCCAAGAACCTTTCCAAAAAAGGCGTATTGAGCGCAGGGCGCACGACGTTAAAGACTACGAGCAAATCCGCTACGAAAGTGGTAAAGGAAGGTGTTGACGAGTTTGATGGTGGTGGATGGCTACGTTCCCTTATAAGGGATACGGGGGAACTTACCACTGCGGCTACCGTAGGTATGGAGACCGTAGGGGCAGGTGCCGGAGGAAACATCTTTTCCGGGCTTATGAACTCCTCACAGGCATATCAGGAAAAAGCAGGTATGAACGACGAGTTCGGAAATCCATTGTATTCGGAAGAAGAACTTTCCAATATAGCAGCGGACACCTTTAAGCGTAACCTTTACTATATGCCCGTGGACGTTCTTTCCTGGGGCATGACATTTGGCAAGGGCGGACAGATGCTCAAGAATATGGGCGGTGCCAAGATGCAGGCCGCACTGAAAAAAACAAGTAAGATACGTGCAACGGTAGGGGAACCTTTCGCGAAGATATCCAAGAGCAATTTTATGGGCTTGGCAAGGATAGGAAAAACTGCATTGGCCGAAGGGTTCGAGGAATCCATACAGGAGACCTATGAGGGATGGTCCGCTTTGCGTGCGACCGAGGATGCCCTTGGGCTTGCCCCGAAGTACGGTGATGCAAGTATAACGAATTTCGTGGATTACTACCAGAGCAAGGAGAACGAGGGCACCATATTGGTATCAGGTGCGCTAGGTGGACTTGGTGGCGGTTCCTCAAAATTATTAAAAGGGCGTATCAACGAACAGGCGGAACGCGAACGACAGCTGTACAACCGTACCGAGAACCTTAAAACCTTGTTCGCCGACGGTGACGAGATAGGCTCCAAGAGACAATCGTTCTATACGGTACAAATGGTAGAGGATGCCGTACTTAACGATAAAGTGGAGCAGATAAAGCCTATTCTGGAAAAAATGGCTACGGAAGGCAAATTCAGTAAGGAAGAGGCCGCTTTCTATGAAAGCCTTTTTGAAGAGTACGAGACCCTTAACGAAGAAGCAAAAGCACTTAACATAAGGGGAAAGGTAGCATTGTTCAAGAACCATACAATGGAAAA
>JBDNFW010000035.1:0-14399 GCA_041689615.1 Gammaproteobacteria bacterium
GGCTGGCCAGTTCCCTTTTGTGCTGACGCCTTCGCCAGGATAGAAAACCCACTTTCCACCAACACTGCAAATCAAATCCGCCTGTCGACGTATATTTTCTGATTCACTGAGCATTTTGCTTTCGGGATTATATGCGGTGATGAAAGCACAAGACTCGGCTTCATGTGACAATAAAAATTCTTTGACATGATCAGATATGCCCGATGAGGGGAATATTAATTCACTGCCATCGTTAAGGAGGGCAGTGTAATTTGTCTCGTAATATCCTTTTGATTGTTCTTTAGTAATTGTCATGAATAACTTCTTCTTTCAGTAAATTGAAATTAAATTAGAACTCCAAAAGTTAAGGGAGTTATACATTTAACATTATTTATGTGTTTCTCTTCAATTTTTATAAATCAGTGATTAAGTAGTTGCCTTTTGTTTTGACATCTCTTTTTACCTCCTTAATTTAGTAAAAATAGACAGTTGCTTGATGATTTCCTTGTTAGCCATCTCATGCCACTTTGTCTAATATGCGACCGGCTCTACGTTCGACTTCCAGACGTGCATCTTGATGTCCTTTAGTACGTGCGTATGCTGTAATTCCGTTCACGAAATCCCAAACAGATTTAGGCTCATGTCCTTCTTCTTTGATTACCGTGTTGATAATCGTAGACACTTCATGACCTGAGAAACCTTGCTTCTTAAGGAACTTCTCTCGGTCATCCTCATCCTTTGCCACAATCGTTGTTTTAGCGGCATTGATGCCATTTAACAGCGCGGTGGTGTTAGAGTCAGCGAATGATTCAAGAGCGCGTTTAGCTTCCTGTACAAAGCGACGTGGTGCGTTCTTGCTGTGAGGGAAACGGATCTCCTGATAGCCTTCAACGCCCCAAAGGTTTCTGTTCTGGCAAACGCCACGAAGATAGAAACATGAGATGCCGAATGAGCGGTTACCTACTTCAGAGTTCCAGACATAGAATCCACGGAACAACAAGTCATCTTCAACTTTCCCAGTTCTAGGATCTGTGTATGTACCGATACTGATTGGATGTTTGTCATCAACCAAGAAAAGGAAGATGTCACGGTCAGAGGCAAACAAGGTTGTTGACTCTTTGGTGATAGCCGCATCAGGATTATAGGTACCATCCTGCCAGTTAAGAACACCAGGCACCTTCCAATGTGTATCACCAATACCATTACCAGCAATATTCTGTACAGCCTGAACCACTTCATAGTCGAAGATACGACCATAATCAGCAACGGTTGCAGCACGTAATTCTGTGTGACCGTTCTTGGTGATGTAGGTTTTAACCTTCTCAGTACGCAGGTTCTGAATACCGTACTGTAAGTTGATGCCTGCTAATGCTGCAGGTAACTTCCGAAGGTAGCTGGCTGGTGTTTGTGCTAATGAACACAATTGACCAAAAGAATAATGGTTAGGTTGAGTAGTGATAACTTCGCCGTTTTCAATCGGAACGATAAGCTCCAGTTTATCCGGATCACTTTGCTCTGCGGTTACCTGTACTTCACTGACATCAACAATCGAACTGAAAGAATTATCAGCGCTCTTCTTGGTGTAGTCATACAGTGTGTTTAAGTCTAAGAACTTTTCGTCATCAGGACGAGAAAACCATTGGCTCGAAACACGACCGTTTAAATCACTTGTGTGGGTGTTACCTTTAAACGGCGAGGCCACGTTGAAGTGTTTCGCCTGTGATATATCGATGAATCTATCAGTCATATTATTTCTCCCATATTCAACATTGATATGAAACGTGATAATCCAGACTCTGGGAGAATCTACGCTTTAGTAGTATTTATGTATCGCCCCACAAGTTGTCGATTAAATGGCGATTTACAGGCACAAAAAAACCCACTCAGCATTCGCTAAAGTAGGTTACCCTCTCTTTAGCAGTATTTATTAAACGCCTGCAAGCTGAGTCAAAGGGCGTTGATAGAAGTATAGTTAAATAGTTGGTATATGCAAGATTTAAGTTTTTGAGAATTTGACGGATTAGAGAATAATTAAATAATATCAATGAGATAACATATTAATCGTATACTAGATGTAAAGAATAGAAATTGACATAAGTACTGTTGGAGGGTAAATATAGACTGTGTCTATATAAACGAATAATAGTCATTTGCTATATGGAGAAGTCTATGTCTAAGGTAAGAAAATTTTTAGTACCAGTAACGATAGCAGCAGCGAGTCTTGTCTCGGTAAATTCAAGCGCTAATACTAGTGATGAAAACGCTGTTACCGAACAGTCAACTCAACAAGTATTTGTTTCACAGACAAAAGCACCTGAGAGTAACCCGCTTCAATCATTAATTCTTAAAAGTAGTGCCACTGCGATTATGTTAGCAGCGCATTATTCGCATAGATCGCATTCATCGCACTCATCACATAGATCGCATTCATCTCATTACTCAGGATATTAATCCTAAACTTTTTAAGTAGAGATAGTAATGAGAGAAGTAGCATTTGAATCAAGTGTTACTTCAATAGATGCACTTAAAAAAGCCGCCTATAGGTATATTGATCGATTTTCTTTAGAGTTACTCACAAAAAAATCAACTTACGTCTGTCTTCTTAAATTTAAGTCAGAATTATCTGAAGAAATTAAAGATCAATTCGTTGATGATTTTCGTAAAGAGGTTTTAGATCAAGAGTTACGAGCGTCGATAAATACTGAAACTGAGCAGGTAAGAAACCTTATTTTAGCCCATGCTTTTTCTAAGACGGGCGTTATCAAAAATGAGTAAATTCCAATCAATTTCGACATATACGAATGTTGAGGAAGAGTACAAACTTTTACCCTTTAGATTTTCCGAGCTTGATGCTGATAAATATATCCTAACAAATATTGCAGGAGAATATTATTCTCTAAAAAAAAATAAACTGAGTTTACTAGTAAATCATTCACTTAAATCTGACGATGAAGATTATATAAATCTTAGAGCAAAACAATTTTTACTCGATTCTCAAAATGAAATTGCTTTAGAATTATTGGCACTTAAAGTAAGAACACGATACAGCCGGTTAGCAGAATTTACAGGACTACATATATTTGTTGTAAGTTTACGTTGCGACCATAGTTGTCCATATTGTCAAGTTTCTAGACAATCAGAAGATAAAGCAGCTTTTGATATGACTATTGAAATAGCAGACAAAGCTCTTGATCTTGTTTTTTGTTCACCATCTCAAGCAATAAAGATTGAATTTCAAGGTGGCGAACCCTTATTAAATTTTGAATTGATTAAACATATTGTTAATGCAGCCAAAACAAGAAATGAAATAGAGAAAAGGGAACTCGATTTTGTTATTGCTACTACTCTCGCTTTAATCGATAACGAAATGCTTTTATTTTGTAAAGAGCATCATATCCATATATCAACATCATTAGATGGTCCTCAAGATTTACATAATAAAAATAGACCGCGACAAGGGCGAGATAGTTACGAAAAAGCAATAAAAGGTATTGAGTTATCAAGGGAGATATTAGGTAAAGATCGAGTGTCTGCACTTATGACAACTACGCAAGATAGTCTTGAAAGAGTGAAGGAGATTATTGATGAATATCTTGGCCTTGAGTTTGAAGGAATATTTTTAAGACAACTCTCTCCTTATGGATTTGCGATGAAAACAAAAAGTTTCATGACCTATGATTCTGAAAAATGGTTGGAGTTTTACAAGGAGGGGATAAATTACATTATTGAATTAAATAAAAACGGCATTAGGTTTCAGGAGTACTATGCAAGTACGATCTTAACTAAAATGCTTACATGCGATGATCCTGGATTTGTTGATTTAATGAGTCCATCAGGAATCGGCATTGGCGCAATTGTTTATAATTATAATGGTGTAGTTTATGCTTCTGATGAAAGCAGAATGCTTGCAGAGATGGGTAATGATACATTTAAATTAGGGCACGTACTGGAAAATTCATATGAAGAAATAATTCTATCAGATGCTCTACTTAATCCTATTGAAGAGTCGTTTACGTTAAGTGTCCCAATGTGTACTGATTGTGCATTTGAACCTTTCTGTGGATCTGATCCAGTTTATCATCATGCGATGTCAAAAGATTTTGTTTCTAGAAAACCAGAGTCAGGTTTTTGTAAAAAAAATATGGGCATATTTAAGTATTTAATTAACCTAATGGAATCAGATCCATATACGAAGAAATTATTTCATCGATGGGCAAATAGAATATGATTAAACTTTACGGAAAAGTAAAATCTCTTTCGCCTCCCGTAAAGAAGAATGTGATTCTTGCTATAACATCAAATCCCAATTTGCCCGTAGTATTACAAAATAAAAAAGCACTAATAACTGACAGTAATATTCTACAAGATTTTAAAGTAGTACTTTATAAAAAAACACCAACTTCGATACCTTCTGAAAATCATCACTTGCTACTGCCTGAAAATTTACATTATTTAGATGATGGTGATGTTGTAAGAATAAATCTTGAGGATGGAACGATTCGGGTGTTGTTTAGAAATACTTCCAGTCATAATTCAATTCTACTTACAGAGCGATGTAATCATTACTGTCTCATGTGTTCACAACCACCAAAAAACATTGATGATTCATGGATTCTTGATGAGACTAAAGAATTGATAAAACTTATTCCCGATGATACCGAAGAAATAGGGTTTACTGGTGGGGAACCTACATTGTATGGTGAAAAATTCATTGATTTAATGCATCTGACAGCTGCATATTTACCTAGAACAGCGATACACATTTTGTCGAACGGACGCTCATTTCATAGTCCAGAATTTACTCGTGCTTATGCTCAGGTACAACATGACGATATGATGTTAGGTATACCACTATATTCTGACGACCCTGTTAGACATGACTATGTAGTTCAAAGCAAGAATGCATTTAATGAGACTGTTCGCGGTATTCTTAATTTAAAAAGTTTCAATATGAAAGTAGAAATCCGTGTAGTGATACATAAACAAACTATAGAACGCTTAGTTAATTTATGTGAGTTTATAGTGCGAAATCTATTGTTTGTTGACCATGTGGCATTAATGGGTTTAGAGATAACAGGTTTTACTCGTGCAAACTTAGACTCTTTATGGATAGATCCATATGATTATAAAGATACTCTTAGTGATGCAGTAAATATTTTAGAATCCTACGGAATGAATGTGTCTGTATACAATCATCAAAGATGTTTAGTTAATCAAGATATAATGAGAGCATATCGAAAATCAATTAGTGACTGGAAAAATGAATATTTAGAAGAGTGTACGGCCTGTAGCAAAGTATCTGAATGTGGCGGATTATTTTTATCTGGTAAACAGTACAAGTATAGCGAACATATAAAAGCATTTAATTGAATTTTAAATTATTCACTATAAATATACATTGGGAGATAAGCATGAAAAATATATTTTTATATCTATTTATTTGTATATTCGGAAATACTTTAGTGTTTGCATGGGATGGATACAATAATGATACTGGAGCTTCTATTGAAGTTGAATCGTATGATCATAATGGTCAGGGTGAAGGAGAAGTAGAATATTATGATTATGAAAGTGGAGAATATCGACAAGGCTATTTAGATATGTATTCTGGAGGAGAAGGAGAGCTTACCGATTATCAAACAGGCGAAACATATAGCGTAGATATGGATTGATAGTGTTTAAAAAATATAAAAGCACCAGCTTTATCTTAATATTTTTATTTTCATTAATTTTATCGGGTTGTGATGGTCATGATAGTGATTATATTCCTTACACAATGAAAGGCATGGATGTATGGGTATATAACAATAATACTGATAAGGAAATTTATGCAGGACGTGTAGATGGCAGTTATTTTTCCAAAGATGAATCACTATCAAATTGTAGTAGTTATGCTTATTCAATTGCAGCCCAAAATAATTTAAAAGATTGGAGCTATATCTGTTGTACTGTTACCAATTCATCTGATTGCGCTACCAAAGTAAGATAATAAATCTATGCTTTATCTGTTTGTTGCCCATGTTTTTCTTCAAGCGAGAGCCTTCATTTGTCTACTTTTTAACAAAGTTCTTTCTAAGATTATAAATATCTCCTCATTAGAAAGGAGTTCTATTTTTTCTAAATTTCCTCAATTGTGAGGACGCAGAATTATTAAGTATTTGAGATACTACAACAGTGCAGAGATGTACACTTAAACGGCACATTCCTCCGTTCTTAATCCCCTCGATTAAAGAGCGGAGGTCTTACTTATAAAGTACAAGGAGGCGCTTATGATTAAGGAATCCATTCAATACACCGTCCAACTAATAGAAGATATTCAGAAAGTTGATCCTGTTGCGTATCAAGACAATAAAGTTGAGTTAGATCATCTTGTACGGCATATGAGAATTGTTATAGACAATCTGGATAGAGTAAAGAAAGTAGCGTGACCGCATAACCCCTTTGAAGACGTTATGCTTGGTCGTTGATATACAGATTAATTATTGCCGTTTTTTATAAGGCACATGCAACAATCCTATCGCTTTCTTTTTCGCTCTCTCTCCTCGTCGATCATACTTTGCTGTAGTCTGTACGCTGGCATGTCCGGCTAATCCCTGAACGGTGACAACATCAGCACCCAGATCCAATAACTCACTGATAAATGATCGTCTTAAATCATGTGGAGAAAAACGTGCTATTCCTGCCCGCTTTGCATGACTGAGTAACAGGTTATAGATAGCCTGATCAGTCATTCGCCTAGTTTGGATCTTCCCACTTTTAAGTATGGGGTTAAACAATGCGCCCTCATGGTCGCCGCGAATAGATAACCAATCATTAAGTGCATCCAGTGCGCCGTTATCAACGTATAGCAATCTTTCTTTATTGCCTTTGCCCTTAACCTTTAGTTCACCTGTTTCTGTGTTGTAGTGATCGAGATCAAGCGTGACAACTTCATCACGCCTTAACCCGCAGGCATACATGATAGAAATAATCACAGCATTCCTGATACCGATAGGTGTACCCGCACAGGTATCGAGTAACGCGCCGATCTCTCCAACACTCAACGCACGACCAGGGGGAAGGCGTTCACCCCTGACAGGTTTAACATTGCACAACCTAGCGTAATCATCAGCCGACATAAGGCCAAGATTAAACGCACTCTTTGCAACTCCCCTTAATCCATACAAGGTCATGTTAATAGTTGACGGTGCTAACTCTCCCTCTTGTAGTTGCACCCTGATAGCTGAAAGATGTTCATATCTCAATTCATGCCATGGCATTGATTCAAACGGACAGTTAAACATTACCGCTATAGATTTAAGTCTGCCTTTGATTGCTCTTCTTCCTGTTGGTGCTAAAGAGGCTAGATAGACTGTTGCAGGGCTTTGCACATCGGGTGCAGTAGACGGGTTAACTTGAGGCAAGCTCATAACAGCCCCCTTTCAGCCATTGATACGGATTCCTCACTACTAACAACGATATGATCTAATACTCGAACATCAACAAGGCTTAATGCCTTCTTTAATTGTTGAGTCAGATTAATATCGGATTGACTGGGTTCTGCTACGCCGGAGGGATGATTATGTGAAAAGATAACAGCCGCTGCGTTATGTTTTAATGCGTCTTTGACGACTTCTCTAGCGTGAACTTGTGCGCTATCAATCGTACCCCTGAACATTTCCTCAAAGCTGATAATACGGTGACGATTATCAAGAAATAGACAAGCGAACACCTCATGCTCTAAACGGCCTAGTTTTAGCCTTAGATATTGTTTCGTTTGTTCAGGACTGGTTAAACAATCGCCTTTGATTGCACTGTTTAATATGTCGAGTGCTAGTTCTATGATCTGGTTGGAATGGATGGACTCTTGGAAGTTATATAAGCCCGTGTCATCAGTGATATAATTGCATGTAGTCATTATGCTTACTCCGTGTAAGTGTCTTGATTAGTGCCTCTTTGTAGTTGTAGCTACACTGGGGCACGCCTTTAATACATTTTGATAATTGATATTATCATAAGTAATAATAGTCTAATAATAAGTATAATCAAGGGCTAATTTCTTTCCCTAGAATGGATTATTAAATACTTGATCCAGCCTACAAGTATCAGTGCGGTTTTAATTTAGCTTGCAGAAAAAAGTCTCTTGGGCGGGGGGGGGTATAGACCGGAATAATATAGGGGGACTCCTAAACAGTGTTATAACCCCTGACAAGTTAGATATATTTTCGCTACATAAATCAAAGACATATCTGTAACAACGTTATGTTTTTTTGCATTAAAAATATCTACATAAATCAAAAACATATCTTTCAAATAACGATAGTTTTTAAAGGGCACACCCACTCCCTTCAAGTTGGTCGTGTGAATGCTATTGATTAGTCTTGATTAAACGAAAATGAAACAAGTGAAGGGCTGCTTCATTTAGAGTTATATTCATCCAAAAACATTGAAATCACTATCTGTATTACCACAGCAAGAATATACCAGTACCAAGTTAGTCCTATATGATAAATCAATAAACAAGCAATAAATAACTTCATCGGAGTTACCATGTTTAAAAAATATTAATATTACTCTTTATCGTTTCCCTGTCCACGCACGATACAGTAATGGCATTTTATAGGTTATTCATTGTAAAACATAACCACCCCTAAAGTTAACCCTAAGTATTATTGCTATTGCCGAGGCTTGTTTAAACGAAAATGAAAAAGGAGTCTCTTTGAGGGTGGGGTATGTCCCTATATGAGAAGTGGGACTCCTAGATGCAAGTGTCTAGCCACAAACCTGACCTAATTTTTTCCACTCTTAAAATATTTTTATAAAAATTATTTCAAAGAAACTAGAAGTTTTTAAATGCTTAACCTCCCATCTCCTTTCTCCAAACTGTCCTTTGCGCAATAAATTCATCATCTGAAAGTACATCATTACTATATTCTTCATCATCAACAATTGTAGCCTGACCATTTCTATTCTCAATCCTATGTTTGAAGCCAAGCAGGTGACAATGAGGAACGATAAACTCTTTGACTAAGGGTTTATTGGCCTCATCTACTTTCAGGTAAATTTCACCACTGCAAATGAAAAAGTACCCAGAAGTATGCCCAAATATTTTGGATGTAATGGAATAGACTAGGTTAATGGCCGTTTTTGCATTTTCTTGGAGCTCTTCTACACTACCAAAATGAATTGCTGGATTTCTTAGTTTAAGAAGATCATTGAATAAACCAGATTGCTCATCATTTAAAACATTCCACTCTGATAATATTTCAATAGATTTCTCCCAGTTTTGAAATGATTTTTCCCCATGTACTTCCTTATACCGAGGGCTATCTTTGAAACAATCTTTTAGACCAATTACTAGGTGATTTAGTATTCTTTCTCCCAGACAGCATGCTGATGTTAAAGCTGGATAGAGGTCTCCGTGGATATAGGCTGATTCAACCTCACGAAGTAAGTCATGCCACTCAACTGGGACACAAATATCTGGAGAATTTTGCTCTAACCAGCGGGCATATTTATTTTCGGCATCTATTTGCCCGTGGTGTTGGGCAACATACTCCATGGCACGATTTATCGATTCTTGATCATTCAAACCATTACGCATCGTATCAATATAAAAGCTAGTCCATCTATAGCGTTTCATTTTGAAATTCTTTACAGTCTGTCAGTAACGGCTAATCATATAAACGCAAGTGTTCCACCTGGAATAAATCCAAGAACAGCACCAATAGAATCAGCATTCATAGCAACTTCTACCCATGTTCCAAATAAGAAAAATACGGCAATTAAATAAATAATTGATGTTCTTAAATCATAAAAGGTAAATTTATTGTTTTCAGTTTCGTCACTCATCATTCAGTCTCTATACAGGAGTAATTATAGGTGTTTAATTATCAATAAAAGCTAACAATACAATTAGTATTGTTATAACAAGCGCGGACAAAGTTCCAATAGATATAAAAACTGCTTCAAATGTACTCATGGCGGAACAAGAGTTATAACCAAGTATTCCGCAGTACCAAGAGAATAAGTGTTTTATCTCATTTATTCTGAGTGCTAAGGATATAAGAATTATAACAACGAATAGAGCTGTGCATATTTGAACAAGACCAGTCCAAGCATTGCTTGCTGTGCGGTAAAATATTTTCCATAAACTGTCTTTTTGTTCTGAATTATCCATTTATTCAATCTATATATAAGGTGTCACGGGTCAGTAGCGATGAGATGAGTATATTGTAATACTTGATAAAATATCAAAAATTATTAGAACGATTCCGGCTAATAGAAGATATTCAGAAAGTTGAACCTGCGACATACCAAGAACAAGAAATGGAATTAAATGATTTGGTTCAACATATGAAGATCGTTGTGGGTAATCTGGATAAAAAAGAAATGGTGTGACTGGGCTTGTTTTATGGTGAGGCCTTGCTAGTGAGTGTCAAATTTTGACGCTTAGTAAGAACAGGGAGTTGAATAAAAAAGGGCGCGATTAGGCGACCTTTTGAACTTTCCGATATTATCGGACAGTTGATTATTTAATAATATTGATGCCCATTAATGATTTTAAAGAGGGCAAGTAAAATTCACCATCAAAATAATGATCGTATAAGTCCACTATATTTATAGTGCCCCCTCCATTGAACCATTGAAAATGAAGAACCCACTCTGATGTTTTGTATTTGCTGTGCCGCTGATTATACGCAGGGATGCCTATATGGTAATGCCAGAGTTGTTACTAAATCATGGTTATGATTATAGTAAATTATAGTTTGATTAATTATTCAAAGAAATCAAATGACCAGTAGGGGTGGTAAACGTGATGGTGCTGGCCGAAAGGCAGGCGGTAAGAATAAAGCCACTATTGAACAACAGATGACGAAGGGGAATCCACATATTCTGACGCTATTAGCTACATCAAGACAATTATTGCTTCAAGGAAGTTAAGTAGGGCATCGAGAAAACAAATAGATGCGGGTATTGCTAAATTTGATTTGATTAATAACCATGGATATTCCGACAAGGTAGTGCAAGAACATACTGGTAGCGGTGGTGGACCAATTGAAACAAGAGACGTGTCAGACATTGAGTTTGCACGACGTTTCTTATGGATGGTCCGTAAGGCGCAACAGCAGAAAGAAAAAAACAGTGTTGATGAGAGTCAAGAATAATCAAAAAGCGGCGTGAATTGCGTTATAACGCATAATTAATGAAGACAAATAGTTGTTGGTTAGAATGTAGGAAAATCCGGTTCTGAAGGATTCTTTTTTATATTGTGAATGCTTATTTAGACGCTATAGATAGCAAATACTCCGTCAGGTATGCCACATACTCTGACACGGTAGAGCAGGCTATAAAGAGGCGATTTATGTCGCATATTCCGACACGGTAGATGTCACATACTCTGAAGCGGTAGAGAGACTGTTTATCATAGTCGAACTTTCGTAAGTACTTATGTTTGTATTCGTGGATATTTAATCTTTGCGATGATTAAAGGTTATTAATTTTGTTGCATACTGACACCGAATGCTTCAAGCACCTTATCGCCACAGTTTCCAGACCACAGGGGTATGTCATGATTGCTATTACGCAAACAATTAACCCGATAAATTTGATCTTTTTTAATGCCGATTATGACTACCATGCGAACGAAATTATTTATATTTATTTTAATAACAGCCAATCTTTTCCCATTGGCATCAATATATACTGAATTAGTATCTATATCTGGATCGTAATTGTCTGGGTCGTAACCGTTATCAGCATAACTTCTTTTCCCTTTTTTGATTAAGGTTTCTATAGTCCAAGATTCAAATGTATCTAGAAGAGACTGATTAAAATCAAACTCGGTTATTCCTTCAGAATTTTGAATTGTTATAGTAGCTATAACAGGTTTTATTTCTGATAATTTTTCAGTATTACAATCATTAGGTCCCATTTCGTATTGTAATATTACATTGCCTTTTTTGTCAGAGTATTCCCATTGATAATCAATATGTTTAGCATTTTCTCTAACAAATTTGGTATCTGGGTCTGTGCAAAAACTATTATGAATAAATTGACTCATTAATTTAGTAAACTTTGGTTTATCAACATTATCTGCTGCTACATTCTCTATTGTATACTGGTAATAAACTTTTTCATTAGAATACATTGCACTTCTAAAGTAAGTGTTTTTGTCTATATAAAAAGGTGCCTTTCTTGCTTGCTCATCCACCATTTTTTTTACATATTCATTAATCTCATCGCGATTGTAATTATCCTGTGAAGTTGATTGTTCATAAGATCTTTCTTTCATGTATTTATTTGCTTTCCAATTACCATATAAAGAAACGGCAAGTATTACGCAAGTCATGATTAACGCAAAATTAATAAATGGCCAAATAGGCTTATTTCTATTTTCTCTCGGGAATTTTGCTATACAAAGAAAAATTAAACATGAAAAAATCAATACTAAAAAGAATAGAGCTGAACTTACAGCAATATGACGAACTGCGTTCTCCAATAATGACAGTCCGCTATAATTTGGTTGTTGAATAAAATAACTAAGTAAACTGTAAATAGAACATCCAATCAATATTTTAATTATTAAAATAATTATTGGCTTTCCTTTATTATCTATATTCATAAATTACCTCCATAATTAATATGTTTTACAATGTTTACAGATACAAATCTTATTCGCTAGTTACACCTTGATAACGGTCTTTTTATAGACTACCTGAGACTTCTTAATGGTTCTTAAAAACCGCAACTCCTTTGCCCATGATTTGTTACTTTTGTGATTATAGAAGACCATTAAAAGGGCAGATGTATCTTGTTTCCAAATTTATAATCAATCAGATCACGATGATGTGTTAAAAAACTCGCTACGAGTTCAAAGTCATACTTCGATTTAGGCAAAAGATATTCGCCTGCATTGCTAATATTGCGATAACCTTCTCTATAACCAGCAAACAGGACTTCATGGAAATAAAAATAAACAGTTTCTCTGACCATACGGTCTCCTTCTTCTCGTAACTTCTCAATCGTATGTACTGCAGACTGTATAGCATCACTTTCATTTTAAAAATAATTTAGATAATGGTTCCATTAACTTAAAGCCACCTCATTTCTTAGTTATACCGCGCCACTTATGATATTCGTCAGTGAGTGTTTGATATTCTTCTAACCCATTCCAAAAAGTACAGCCATGAATTTCAAATCGATTACAAAATAACCTTCCTAATTTTGTCTTATTCTTATCAGGAAACCATTCTTTTGCTGATTCTAGCAATAAATTCCAATATTCATGTGTACCACCTAACTCGCTCATGAGCCATGGCTGAATTTCTGTATGCATAGCTAAAACCGATGGATGCATATACTCCTCCTCCAGAGTAATAGACCCTGGATGGGCAGTCATATATTGATTAATCAATGCGTTAATTTTTTCACACGAGCTCATAATTTAGGCCACTATTTTTAATCACCATGTCTTTGAAATGTTCTTCTGCATATATACAGGCTACCTAAAAACTTACTTTCAGAAAAACACAAAGAACTCCAAAATATTATTCCAACTAAGAATAATATTTATCATTAATTGAATTAATTTGTTCAAAAGTCAGTAGGTAACAGTCCTGAGGTTCTTCTATGTCCAAGCCGTCTGCTTTGAGGATTGCATCGTAGAGTATCTCGGCAATTTCTGATGGGGTGATTTCGGTATTTGCGTCTTCGCAGATAGCGACGATTTCTCGGTAGCTCCTATCCCAGTCACCAAAGTCTTCGATATTTCCTTCATAGCCTTCCTCACCCGTTACTGAATCCATTATCCACATACCATCATTATTTTTTGTTAAGAAATAAGCTATACATCCAGATCCACCTGGGCTTCCAGAGCCATAACCGGCAGCAACCAAAATCCACTCACATGAACCATGTTTGGGTCTGTATTCTTCCAATGAGTCAAAAAATGGAGATGTACTGACTTTAATTTTCATATTCATATAGTAGGTAATTTAACTAAGCCTCCATAATTATTCTTTGGTAGGAGAATCATCAACAGTTCGTTTTGCAGGAATAAAATTTACCCTTGATTTGTTCAAAAGGGATTCGCCCTTTTCCGTAGACGCTGACGCGCCTAACAAGGATTTTAGGCGTTCCACCGAACCCTTTAAGGGCTGTTTGGAGCCTAACGGTTGCTTCTTCAAAATCGCTAACCTTTTGCTCATGATTTAATCTCCTTTTTGATAATGTAGACCATTATAAGGAACAGATGTGCTTTGATATTATGTTCTTTAATCATTGTTCTTGCCTCTAGGCAAACGTGTTAAGTTTTTCTGTTCTTCGGGATCTGTTGCAATAAGCTCAGTTTTACCGGTGCTATGTGCAAAGACGAAAGCATTTTGCCCATACTTCAAAGCAATTTCTCTCGCTTTCTCTAGTGTTATATCCAATATTAA
>JBDNFW010000036.1:0-143021 GCA_041689615.1 Gammaproteobacteria bacterium
CCGCTGCTTCTTGGGATACTGATAGTCTGCCCTACTCGTACCAAATCACCTTTCAGACCATTGTGTTGACGCAAGATGTGTGTGCTAACACGATATTGTTGAGCAATGGTTGATAATGTTTCACCACGTTCAATGATATGTTTGCGTGAAGCGAGTATGGTTCCTTCCGGTGCGAAGTCTCTGAAATAACCTCTTAGTCCAACCATGATCGCGTTCGCCATATTTTCGCGATGCGCTGAGCTTAATAGTTTTTTCTCTTCCATTGGATTTGAAATAAATGCGGTTTCGATCAATATTGATGGAATATCGGGCGATTTTAGTACAGCAAAGCCTGCTGATTGCACTGTACGCTTATGTACTTTGCCAATGCCTTTTAATCCTCTTAATACTCGGTCAGCAATATCAATGCTGGCTTCTAAACTTGCAGTTTGTGATAAATCCAGTAACACCGAAGCAAGCACATCATCTTTACCTTCGAGACTAACACCACCGATCAAATCAGATGCGTTTTCTGATTCAGCCAACCATTTTGCTGCCTCACTACTAGCACCTTTTTTTGATAACACATAAACAGATGAACCATGTACTTTAGGATCACGAAATGCATCGGCATGGACAGACATAAATAAATCCGCTTTATATTTACGCGCCGTATCGATACGTTTTCGTAAAGACATATAGTAGTCGCCTTCACGAACCATGACCGCTTTCATGCCTCGTTCTTTATTAATTGCCTTAACAAGGTCTTGTGCAATTTTTAGAACAACATTTTTTTCATAAACGCCACTAGGACCTTTCGCGCCCGGATCTTCACCGCCATGACCGGCATCTATTGCAATGATGACATCGCGAGGTAAATTTAAATTGCTGATTTCTTCTTCAACATTAATCTGGTTTGTTTCCTTTGCTTCTTCGCTATACAGATCAACAACAAGTCGATGCCCATATTGTTTATTTGGTTCTAATTGAAAGCTGTTGTATTTAACGAATTTTTTTAAATCAAGAACAATACGCAGGTCATCATTGTTTCTTGCTGCGGTACGAATACCTTGTAGATATTTATCGTCGTTTCCGGGTTGTGCTGGATTTTTGCTAATTGAGGAGTTTTTAAGATCGATAACGGTGCGATAAGGTTCGGTTAATAAAGACAACTCATGATTAACCGGGCCACTAATATCGAATACAACACGGGTGCTGTCAGGCGCAGCCCAGACACGGACATTCTCAACCGTCACTGATCCGGCGAAGACCAATGAAGAGAAAAAGAAAAGACTATGTAGTAAAACTAAACGCATTTTATTTTCCGAATACCCTGACCTTTATTATTTTTAGTTATAAAACTAATAGTTTCAAGTTTTTTCGAAGAAATCAAGCTATATCCATGTTTTTAATAAAGAATAGCTCGTTTTAAAAAGCAATTATGCTCCAAATAAAGAAGAAATCAGGGACTAAATCTGACTAAGAATAAACTCGCCTTTGACTGAATTTGATTGAATTTTGACTTCTCTGCCTGAGTCACTATGACTAAGCGATAAAATAATATCTGCGTCAGGAAGTACCTCTTTACCTTGTTCAGGCCACTCATACAGACAAACAGATTCACCGTCACAGTAATCCCGAATACCCATCGCCTCAAGTTCTTCCGGATCATTTATCCTATATAAATCAAAGTGATAGATGTTTTTCCCGTTAATCGAATATGGCTCTACAAGAGTATAAGTTGGGCTTTTTACATTGCCTGAATGACCTAATGCATTTAAAAAGCCACGAACAAAGGTTGTCTTTCCCGCGCCCAGTTCACCGCTTAAATAAATGATTTCACCGCCTTGTATGGCAGCAGCAACCTTTGCTCCTAAAGCTACAGTTTCGGATTCGTCCTTAAGAGAAAACAACATAAATTACTAATTTACTAAGTTTCGTAAATACGGCATTAAATCCGAGGCCATCATGCCTCTTTCGCCAGAACTGGCAGCACGATCTCCAGCATGCGCATGTAAACAAACACCTAATTTCGTTGCGTGATTGACCTCAATTCCTTGTGCAATTAGACCTGCAATAACACCGGATAAAACGTCGCCCATGCCGCCAGATGACATGCCTGGATTTCCTTTGTCGCAAACAAATAATTTGCCTTCGGCATCTGAAACTAAAGTACCACTACCTTTTAATACAACTGGACCAGCGTATTTTTCATGCAAACTAGTTATGGATTTAAATCGATCAGACTGAATTGTTTTCGAATCTGTTTTTAATAAACGTGCCGCTTCACCTGGATGTGGCGTTATCACCCAATTAGATGAAGCGTATTCTTCTTCTGCTAATAAATTTAATGCATCGGCATCAATAACAAGTGGAAGGTCTGATTCAAATACACGTACTAATAATAATTTTGCCCATTCGGATTGCCCTAAACCAGGACCAATCGCGATAACATTTGCTTTCTTTATCAACGGCATTAATTCATCTAAGGTCTCAACACCATGCGACATAATTTCCGGTCTAACAGTACTCAACAAACTTGCATGAGATGACCGCGTTGCAACACTAACTAATCCTGCGCCAACTCGCGCTGCAGCTTCCACCGCCATTCGTGCCGCTCCCAAGTAACCTTCATCGCCGCCAACAACAAGTACATGACCAAAGTGACCTTTATGAGAATTTTTCTGACGCGGTTTAAGAACATGATTTAAATCTTCAAGTTCTAATCGACTAATAGACTGATTGTTTTTGTCGGATTGTTTATTAAGTTGTTCATAGACTTCTGCAGGCACATCAAGATCATTGAATTTAATTTCACCTGAATATTCGGTACCATCTGCGGTAAACATGCCTTTCTTTAAACCAATAAACGTGGCTGTCATATCTGCATTAACAGCAACATTCATAATATTGCCGGTGTCTGCGTTTAAACCTGAAGGAATATCTATCGCAAATACAGGAGCAGATGTTGCATTTATTGCGTTAATCGCGTCAGCAAATTCACCTTCAACATCACGGTCAAGGCCTGTACCAAAAATAGCATCAACAATGACATCTGTTTTAATCAACGTATCTGGAGGAAATGATGATGATTTAAGACCACTTGCCCGTAAATATTTATATGCTTTTATCGCATCGCCTTTTAAGTTTGCAGGATCGAGTAAATGATAAACCGTGACCTCTTTACCTTCTTCTTTGGCTAAGCCAGCAAGCACATAACCATCGCCAGCATTATTACCTCCTCCACAGATAACGGTAATTTTTCTTGCGTTCGGCCATTTTGCTTTTAGCTTTAAATAGCTGAATAAAGCAGCACGATGCATCAAGGTATAACCAAGGGTTTTAAATTCCTCGATGGCGATTCGATCAAGTTCTTTAACCTGCTCGGCTGAATAGAGGTTTAACGGCAAGCGTAAAAGTTTACTAAGCATGACTAGATTTTAAAAACGTGTTCGCGGTAATACTTTAATTCCGCAATCGAATCGCGAATGTCATCCATGGCAAGGTGGCTACTCTCTTTGTTATAGCCTTCTTTTTCCGGCGCCCAGCGTTTCATAATTTCCTTAATGGTGCTGACATCCAGATTTCGATATAAAAAATATTCTTCCAATTTAGGCATCAAACGGTGCATAAATCGTCGATCCTGACATATACTATTACCGCACATTGGTGATTTTCCTCCTGGAACGAACTTCTCCAGGAATTTCAGTGTCATACTTTCAGCTTCAGCAACGCTATATGGACTTTTCTGTATTCTTTCGACCAAACCGGATTGACCATGTTGTCGCGTATTCCAATCATCCATCTGATCAAGAATTTCTTGAGGCTGATGAATCGCGACAACCGGGCCTTCAGCCAGAATGTTGAGTTGAGGATCAGTAACGATTGTGGCTATTTCAATAATATGATCATTATTGGTGTCGAGACCGGTCATTTCCAGGTCGACCCATATGAGGTTATTTTCTGATTGTGACATGATGTATCCAGTTTTGAGTTGAATAATTTATTTTAACCACTATTTAGATAATATGAACATAATTAACGACTTATTTTCAATTACCTTGAATATTGCTAAGGAGCAAAAAACCGCGTGAACCTTTTTTCTATCGTATTTCTATGCAGCTTGGGTGCCAGTATCATTGTTCAATGGTTTCTTGTGCAACGGCATATTAAGCATATTCAAGCAAATCGCCAAAACGTACCTGAAGCCTTTAGTGACAAAATTCCGCTAGAAGCTCACCACAAAGCAGCAGACTATACACAAGCTAAAGTCAAAACCGGTTTGGCTGAACTAATTATAGGTTCCATATTTTTATTACTATGGACACTCGGTGGTGGATTACAACTATTGGATAGTTGGTTGAGATCATTTGAATTATCTGCCATCTGGACAGGCACTGCTTTTATTCTTAGTGTTTTTGCAATTATGACGATACTCGATTTACCACTGTCGATTTATCGCACCTTCAAATTAGAACAATCTTTTGGCTTTAATAAGATGACACCTAAAATATTTATCATGGACATGATAAAAAATAGCGTCGTCGGTTTACTGATAGGCACACCATTATTAATACTCGTCTTATGGATTATGGAAAACAGTGGTAGTTACTGGTGGCTTTATGTCTGGGCAACCTGGTTAAGTTTTAGTGTATTTATGATGTGGGCTTATCCTGCATTCATTGCACCGCTGTTTAATAAATTTCGCCCATTGGAAGATGGTGAATTAAAAACACGAATAGAAAATCTTTTAACGCGTAATGGTTTTAAAAGTCAGGGCATACATGTGATGGATGGCTCAACCCGTTCTGCACATGGTAATGCTTACTTCACCGGCCTTGGCGCAAACAAACGTATTGTATTCTTTGATACATTAATAGATGAACTTAGCCACGATGAAATCGAAGCCGTACTAGCACACGAGCTAGGTCATTTTAAATGTAATCACATTAAAAAACGTATCTCTGTTTTAGGGTCGGTCTTTTTAATTGGCCTTGGAATTCTTGGCTGGTTAATCAATGAACCGTGGTTTTATAACGGTCTTGGTGTAGAGCAAGCATCAACCTATATGGCCTTGTTATTATTTGTCATCGCATCACCTGCGTTTACATTTTTCTTGCAACCTTTGTTCTCGTTCATTTCTCGTCAACATGAATTTGAAGCAGATGATTTTGCAGCAAGTCAGGCACAAACAGAAAACTTGATCACGGCCTTGGTTAACCTTTATCGTGAAAACGCAAATACATTAACACCGGATCCACTTTACTCTGCGTTTCATGATTCGCATCCGCCAGCACCTATTAGAATTGCACATTTAAAAAGTAAATTTGCATGAAATATTTAAACAAGCTTGTATCAGTAAATTTTATAACGTTATTGTTATTTAGTTTGCCGGTACAAGCTGTTGATATTGAAAATGGTAAAGCATTACATGATGAAAATTGTTTACGTTGTCACAATGAAACCCAATACACACGTGAGAATAGAATAGTAAATAGTTTTGATGAATTACGTGAACGCATTAGCCTTTGTGAGTTGTCTGCAGAAATGGCTTGGTTCGATGAAGAGATTGACGATGTAACAGCTTACTTAAACAATGCTTTTTATCGTTTTAATCTAGAAAAATAAAATATTATTGTTCTTTTTTATGCTTGGTTAAAAACTTATCTAACTCGTTTGCAAAAGTTTGACGATCACTCTTGTTTAACGCTGGTGGGCCACCCGTTTGTATTCCACTCGAACGCAAGGTATCCATAAAATCTCTCATCGTCAGACGCGCTTTAATACTATTAGTGGAATACATTTCACCACGTGGATTAAGCGCATGACCTCCTTTTTCAATTACTTCTGCTGCTAAAGGAATATCTGCCGTAATAACAAGGTCACCAACATCACATCTTTTTACAATTTCATTATCAGCCACATCAAAACCTGAAGCGACCCGTAAGAAATTAATGTAACGCGATGTAGGGATATTGATAGTTTGGTTGGCAACGAGCGTCACTTCTACTTCAGTACGCTCTGCTGCTTTAAATAAAATGTCCTTGATCACGACAGGACAAGCATCTGCATCAATCCAAATTTTCATTTTAATGATTGCAATGTTAAATCGCTTTTCTTCCATCCAAGGCATGCGCAATCGTCATGCTGTTCGCATATTCAAGTTCGCCACCCATAGGAATGCCATGTGCAATACGAGTAACTTGTTTACCACGTGCTTTGCACATTTCGCTTATAAAGTGTGCTGTTGCTTCGCCTTCTACAGTCGTACTGGTTGCGAGAATAACTTCTTTTAATTCTTCATTTTCGAGTAATTTTTGAAGTTCATTTAAACCGATATCATCAGGACCAATTCCATCAAGTGGTGATAAGTGTCCAAGTAAAACAAAGTAACGCCCTCGGTAATTTGCTTCTTCTATGGAATCAACATCGGAAGGGTTTTCTACTACGCAGATAGTACTGTCATCACGTCGCGTATTTTCGCAAAGGTAACACAATTTATTTTCAGTATAGGTTCGGCAACGTTGGCAATGACCAATTCGTTCCATAGCTTCTGCCATAATTTTAGAAAGATGTTTCGCACCATCTCTATTCCGTTGTAGAAGTTGATGTGCAATACGTTGCGCAGACTTTCGACCAATACCCGGCATCACACGCAAGGCTTCGACCAATTGTTCAAGTAGAGTTTGTTCAATCATGATTTATGATGACGTTATACAAAAAATGTTAATTGTGAATTTACCGATTTTTGCTCGTGCAAAATCGGTATACAGTACATCCTGTACATAATCAGAAAGGAAGCTTCATTCCTGGTGGTAACCCCATCCCCGCTGTGACACTCGACATTTTCTCTTCTGACATTTTCTCAATTCGACGATTAGCATCGTTAACTGCAGCAGCTACCAGATCTTCAACCATTTCTTTATCGTCTTTCATTAATTCAGGATCTATCTCGACACGTTTTACATCGTGCTTACCATTCATTGTTACTTTAACCATGCCTGCACCTGATTCACCAACAACTTCGGCTTCAGCCAGTTCTTTTTGAACCTTTTCCATATTGGCTTGCATTTGCTGAGCCTGTTTCATGATGTTACCCATTTTCATTAGTTCTTACCCTCATCAAAAATTACTATTTATTGCGGCTGAATCGAATCCTGATCAATTGTTCCATTAAATGTATCAAGCAATGATTGCACAGCAGGATCGTTATTCACTGAATTGTTTGCTGCCTTTTGTCGTCCGCGTTCCATCCGCGCATTTGCTTCTGCCGGTGTTTCATCATCAGAATCTTCCAGAAGAATTTCTAACGTTACATCTGCACCTAATTGTTTTTTGATCGCTTGTTCAATCCGATCTTTCTGACTTTTATTTAATAAATGTTCTTGCGAAGGCGTTAATGCTAATTCAATTTTAGTTTCAGTCTGTGACTTTATGACACAGTTACCTGCCAATTCTTTTGTCAAACCCTTCAAGCCCATTTCTTCAATCATGTTGTGCCATGCATCATCACTTTTCTTTGTTGGCATATCATTTGATGAAGAAACTTCGACTACTTGTTCTGGTACTTCATTTACAGATGCACTTTCAACCGGCTTAGATTTTGTCTGAGGTTTTGACGTTACAGCTGTCTTTGGTTTAAGTGTTTGTGTTTTATTAGTGATCTCGCCTGCAGCCATTGGTCTGAAAGCCAACATGCGTATCATCACCATTTCAAAACCGGATTTTGCATCGGGCGCAAGATAAAGATCTTTACGTCCTACCATGCCGATTTGATAATAAAGTTGTGTATCTTCTTTATTCATCGCGTTGGCGAAGTTTACTAACTCTTTATTTGCCATTAATGCATTATTCGAATTTTCCGGTAACACCTGAATGATGGCGATCTTTTGTAACAAACTTAATAATTCAGATAATAAAGAATCAAAATCCGGGCTTTGTAATGCAATCGTTTCAATCGTATTTAACAATGCGTCTGCATCAGCATCGATCAATGCTTGTATAAGACCATTTAAATCGGCGCTATCTATCGTTCCCATCATTGCACGTACTTGAGACTCTTCAAGTGCACCGCCACCATAGGCAATCGCTTGATCCAGTAAACTTAATGCATCACGCATACTGCCATCGGCACCGCGCGCCACTAATTCAACTGAAGCTTGATCAAACTTAACCGACTCTTCACCTAAAATCATTTCAATTTGTTTACCAATTTGATCATTGGTTAAATGGCTCAAATTAAATTGCAAACAACGCGACAAAATCGTAACGGGTAATTTTTTCGGTTCGGTTGTTGCGAGTAAAAATTTAACGTGCGGTGGTGGTTCTTCGAGTGTTTTTAACAAGGCATTAAAACTGTGATTGGAAAACATGTGTATTTCGTCAATCAGATACACTTTGTATCGTCCACTGGTCGGTGCGTATTGTACGTTGTCCATTAAGTCGCGCGTTTCCTCAACTTTGGCGCGTGATGCCGCATCGACTTCAATTAAATCAATAAAACGTCCTTCATCAATTGCCACGCAAGAATTACATTCGCCGCAAGGATTTGAGCTAACACCTTTATCGCAATTCAGGCATTTCGCCAGAATTCTAGCCAATGTCGTCTTACCGACGCCGCGTGTACCAGTAAACAAATAAGCATGATGCAGACGATCCTGATCCAGTGCGTTCGATAATGCTTTTAATACATGTGATTGGCCGACCATGTCCTGAAACGTTCTGGGTCGCCATTTTCTGGCAAGTACTTGATAACTCATGTGTTATGCTGTTCTTAGACTAAATATTGTGTTGGAAATAATACCGAAATTAGGGTATTCATCATACATGAGGATACCTTCTCGGCAAGTACTCAGTATGAGGCCTATATATTAATGTATATGGAGGCGACCCACACCGTCCCTACCCCGGCACTCACATCCACTGCTGCCGTTGCTTCCTTCCGGACCTGGCGGGATTCACAATTTCGTGTTGCGAGGGGACCGGCATGGGCCACCATTGAACTATAGTTTACAAATTGAGGCGCGATGGTATCAATTCAGAAGCAGGATGGCACCCTACTTTTTTATTCCAGAAATAATTTCTACTAGCGCATTAGTCAGGAATCTCAAATCATCATCTTCAATAATATAAGGTGGCATTACATATACCAACTTACCAAACGGGCGAATCCAAACACCGGCATCAACAAACTGCGGCACAATATTTTTCATATCAACCGGCTCATTTAATTCAACAACACCAATCGCACCTAATACCCGCACATCGTTAACCTGCGGTAAAGATTTACACGGTAACAAGCCTTGTTCTAAACCTTGCCGAATTCGATGAATATTTTCCTGCCAGTTTGATTCAAGTAATAAACGTATACTGGTTAGCGCTGCGCTGCACGCTAACGGGTTTGCCATAAAGGTCGGGCCATGCATAAACACACCCGGTTCACCTTTATCAATTGTTTCGTGAATATCTTTAGTCGTTAACGTTGCCGCCAAAGAAAGATAACCGCCTGTAAGCGCTTTACCGATACACATAATATCGGGGACGACATTCGCATGTTCACAGGCAAATAATTTTCCTGTTCGTCCAAAGCCAGTCGCAATCTCGTCCAGAATTAATAAAACATTATGTTCACTACATAATTCTCGTGCCTGCTTTAAATAATCAGCGGAATAAAACCACATACCGCCTGCACCTTGAACGATCGGTTCCATGATTAATGCAGCGATATCTTTACCATGTTCAGTTAACGCTTGTTTCAGCGGAACAATATCCTTTTCAGTACAAGTTTCACCAAAACGACATTGCGGCTGATCAATAAAAATTTGTTTTGGCATCGCTTCAGCAAACAAACTATGCATGCCTGTTTCCGGATCGCAAACTGACATCGCGCCAAAGGTATCGCCATGATAGCCATGTCGTAGGCTGATAAAACGTTGACGCTGTGTTTCGCCTTTCGCTTGCCAATATTGAATTGCCATTTTCATCGCAACATCGACGGACACTGAACCTGAATCAGAATAGAACACCGCATCTAATGCTTCAGGTGTAATAGCTAATAATTGTTCAGTGAGTTCTATAGCTGGCGTATGCGTTAAACCGCCAAACATGACATGCGCCATGTTTTTCATTTGATTCTCTAAAGCCTTATTTATTTCAGGCTGGTTATAGCCATGAATGACGCTCCACCACGATGACATTCCATCAATTAATTCCCTTCCATCCGAAAGCTTTAGACGCACACCATTAGCCGAATCCACATGATAAACAGGCAAATCCGATGACAAAGCACTGTAAGGATGCCAAATGGAATCGTTGTCGATTTTCAGTAAATCTTTAATGTTTTGCATAGTGGTTCATAATAATACGGATTGGCAATTGTGACATGGCATTCTGTTTCATATAAAATTCTCAATTCTTAGCTTTTCTAATTTTAGTAGTCACCATCACTAATCAAACGGAGTTTTATTGTGCATATTAAATTTCTTCAAAAAATCATTCTTAGCTTTTTGTTCGTCATCATTTCAAGCAATGTCATTGCCGATGAAGCAACGCCTAATGCCGTTATTGAAACTAATCTGGGCAATATTGAATTACGTTTTTTTCCTGATGTTGCACCAAAACACGTTGAGAATTTTTTAACGCTAGCTGAATCAGGATTTTATGACGGGACTATTTTTCATCGTGTGATTCCCGGCTTCATGATTCAAGGCGGGGATCCCAATACCAAAGGCACAGATAAATCAATCTACGGCCAAGGCGGGCCCGATCATAGTGTCAAAGCGGAATTTAGTAAGCGCTCTCATAAAAGAGGCATACTTTCTATGGCACGCTCACAAAATCCAGACAGTGCCGGTTCACAATTTTTTATTGTTGTTCAAGATTCCACGTTTCTGGATGGGCAATACACGGTCTTTGGTGAAGTGGTTAGCGAAATGGATGTTGCCGACAAAATCGTTTCTCAGAAGAAAGATGCCCGCGATAATCCATTGGAGCGAATTGAAATGAAAGTACGTGTTTTGAGTCCTGAAGATAAAGAATAAGAGGAGGAAGTCTAAATATCTAACAATAAACTCAAAACAATATTCTTAAAAAACGAGTTGATGCTATCGTGTAGCATCAACTCGCGTATTCACAAGAACGCAACAGTAATTCCAAATCAGCGTCTGAACTGGTGTGCAACCAAATTCCAATTTCAAAACCATCACCCTTTGCTCCGGCAACAACAACATCAGCTCGAAAGCGATGAGCTCCTTCAGGTAATGGAATACCAATATCCAAGGTTGAACCCGGTTCGATGTATTTCGGATATTGAAAAATCAAACCTAAACCGTCCTGCTTCTTGTCCTGTCCACCAAAGAAATCGGTAATCCAGTCATGACGATAACGAACACGCGTATTTTCAGGTTGAATTAAAAACCAGGGATACTTTACATTACTACTTTCAGCCGGGTTGGCTTCGATAGCATGAATGCTTGACTGTGTAATGTTCATCGCTGCTTGTTGCATATTAATCACCTTCTTTTAGCTTTTGCCCATTAGCAATATGGAGCTACTATAACTCCAGAAAAAGAAGTAAATCAAGTATAATTTGATATAAAACAATACTTTATAGTGTTTAATTAATGTTAAAAATGATAACTATATTTATACAAAAGTATCTTAACTATTTGAATTTATTAATTTTAATGGTGTTTTATGCAAATAATAGATAGATAAATTATTTTTCAGAATCACTATCGAAATTATTGATATGTCATAGCATGGCGCAGTGAATAAAAGGAAAAAGCTCTAGAGTAAAACTTCAAACAGATAATGTATTATATTACTCTCAGTTCAAATTCTAGCAGCTTAAAATAAGACCATAATAGTTGCTAAATTATACGGACCCGTTCCCACATAACAGAAATAAGGAAATTAATAGCATGATTAAAATTGGATAACCAAGGACTTAAAATGGTTTCAAAAATAAGGAAATTAATTAAACGAGCTTCCTTTTAATCATACTGTTAGGTGGCTTAATGGATTCAAAGCTCCTTTATCTTTTCGCTGCGGACGCAATGCTCATCACGCATGTGCTTTTTGTGGTGTTCGTTATTTTTGGCCTATTATTGATTTTTCCAGGGAAAATACGTTCGTGGTCTTGGGTAAGGAATCCGTGGTTTCGTATTACGCACCTCATCGGGGTCTGTGTGGTAGCACTCCAATCGTGGTTGGGTATTATTTGTCCGCTGACTACTTGGGAAATGGCACTTCGAGCAGAAGCTGGAGATCAGGTATACGGCGGTTCTTTTATATCTCATTGGCTAGAAACACTTTTATATTATCAAGCACCTGGATGGGTTTTTGTAGTCTGCTACACTTTATTTGGTTTACTGGTCGTGGCAAGTTGGTTTTGGGTACGCCCCCGTCCATTTGTGAAAATACGGAGTCAGAATGCCTTCTAACAAGCACTTAAAGCAAGTGCCCTTCGGGCAGGGACGTTAAAATCTCTTTTACTTGACCAATAAAAAAACCCGCAATAGCGGGTTTCTTTATTTTGGCGGATAGATAGGGGGATTTTAACCCTCAATACGAATTAACGTATACACAACTTTCCAGCCGACTGCTTATAACGACGACTAACTATGGACATTAACAAATCAGAAATTGATGCCATTAGGCACACATTTATACTATACTCCACACATGAAGGTTATTAATTGGGATGCGGATAAAAATCAGGAGCTTATTGAAGATCGAGGTATATTATTTGAAGAAGTGGTGTTCTATTTACAACAAGGTGAACTGATTGATGATATAGAACATCCAAACAAGGACAAATATCCAAACCAACGAATTTTTATATTAAATATAGACAATTATGTTTACTTGGTTCCATACGTTGAAGACAAAAAGGAAATTTTTCTGAAGACGGTTATCCCAAGTAGAAAAGCAACAAAGCAGTATCTGGAGAACAATGATGAGTAAATTAAAACTAAGTAAAGATGAAAAAGAAATTCTTAATGATTATGAATCTGGAGAATTTAAATCTGTTCTTACTTCAAAAAGAAAAAAGTTTATACAAACTATTGCTGAAAACACATTCAAAAAAGATAAACGGATTAATATCAGAATTTCCAGTCGCGATTTAGAGTCACTTCAGAAACGGGCGTTAGAAGAAGGTATTCCCTACCAAACTCTGGTTTCCAGTATATTGCACAAATATGTATCGGGTAGTTTAAACGACGTTATCGCTAACAAAGCAACCAACAGGGATGAGCAAAAAACGAACTCTCATTAGCTTCAACATGAAGGTTTAATTTCGCTTATCCAATAAAAAAAACCCGCAATAGCGGGTTTCTTTATTTTGGCGGAGACGACTGCATGGACGCAGGAGGTAGAGCACCAAAAGTAGGCGCTATAGGCGATGCAGGAGCCATTGCCGAGAGAGGCCGCTCCCGTCCATCCATGGACTTCGCGGCACCTGCACAGTCGTTTCGGACTTCCTGTCCTCTCACGACACTTTTACATCCATGTAAGTCGTCCATGTGCATTGGGATTCGCATCTATTAATTATCGAGGGTTCGAATTCATTTTCACTAATCATTAAAAAAGCCGACTTTAAAGTCGGCTTTTTTAATGATTGGCGGAGAGAGAGGGATTCGAACCCTCGATACGAATTAACGTATACACACTTTCCAGGCGTGCTCCTTAAACCACTCGGACACCTCTCCTACAGACGGATGCGAAGGTTAAAGAATAAACTCTATTGATGCAATGAATTACGGGGGAGTTAAATCGTTTGCGGCTGATTTTTTGATTTGGCTTTTTGCAGATGGGTTATCAGGTTGATCTCACCACGACTGAGATCGCAGGTTGATAGCATTTCATCTTCTGATGCGCCGCGATTATATAAAGCAATTGCTTGCTTGTAACCAGAATGACCGGGTTCGGCTACTTCCAGTTTGTCCTGACGTTCGGCGATATTTTGAAATTGATATTGGTGTGAATGTAGTTTTTCAGAAATGCCGCGACTACAGGAAAGTAAGGCGTGTAATTCTTCATTTAACTGATTTATTTTTTTGTGTTGATTATGTGTTTGTTGGCGAAGACGTATTGTCGAAACGATCAACATCATTACAACAATAGTCAAAAATAATGGCACCAAATTATAAAGTAGTTCTATATTTGTAAAGTTCATGTCATTACGCCTTATGCTAATAATACTTAAGTAAGTGAGGTATACCATCCTTGATATACCTCATGACAGAGTCACATCAATTTCTCTATATTAAAGCCGCTCTTCCTGAGAGGCCCTGCCATCTCTTTAGTACAAGTTCAAAACTCATACTCTTAATAGGTGAGGTGCACCATCCCTGGTAGACCTCATGACTGGGAAACTTGAACCTTGAGGGGGAACTGGTTTCCCAAGCCTCTCATCCTGAGAAGCTCTGTCATTCTTTATATATATTCGTCCACGTGTTCGATAAGACTATTTTCTTCCTGCTGCGGCAAATCTTTGCCTTTCTTCTTTTTACCTTGTTCTTTTTTCGCAGGATCTTTATTAATTGCTCGTATCGGATTTGTATGAATCAGTGGTTTTACTGGCCCTACATCAGACATTTATCTATATGGATTTTTAAAATCCACTCACCGCATCTAATTCAGTTTCTGAAAGCATTTTATCAACGTCAATCAGTATCAATATTTCTTCGTCCCGACTATGTACACCCTGAATATATTTTGAGCTTTCATTGTCTTCACCCAGATTTGGCGTTTTTTCAATTTGCGAGCCTCTTAAGTTTACAACTTCGGCAACACTATCTACCAACATACCTATCACCTGTTTATCAACTTCGGTAATAATAATACGGGTCGCATCATCTGGTTCTTTTTGATGTAATCCAAAGCGATTTCGGGTATCGATAACCGTAACCACATTGCCACGCAAATTTATAATACCCATCACATAAGTCGGCGCTCCAGGTACAGGGGCAATTTCGGGAAGACGTAATACTTCCTGAACTTGCATCACATTAATGCCATAGATTTCTTCATCTAGTTTAAATGTGACCCATTGAATTACTTCATCACTTACACTGTTGTGGCTGTTCATCGTCGCGCTCATACCCTTTTCCTCAGTCCTGTAATGGTTGTTCACTGTCAAAATTCCGTCTAAATTCACATCTATATCGATACTTGCATTAGCCA
The DNA here is from genome assembly GCA_041689615.1 of Gammaproteobacteria bacterium. GTDB lineage: Bacteria > Pseudomonadota > Gammaproteobacteria > Eutrophobiales > Eutrophobiaceae > UBA7359. Next base: position 15,169 of record JBDNFW010000036.1, read on the forward strand.
TGCCAATATAGGGTCAATAATGAGTAATCATCCCCTGGAAACATGTAACTAATTGACTTAAGTTTCAGCATGTTAGACAACAAATGCACTATTTAAGCCAGTTGAGGTAGGATTAAGCCATTCGACGAGGAAAAATATGACCATCGACAAAAGCTCACATACTGACAAAATTAAAAAATGCACCTCAAAACTCAAGGATGTTTGTGCACGAATTTATCGGCCAGGTATCCCGATGCAGGATTCGCTGCAATATCTTATCGATTGGGTTGGTGATAAAAATGCATTGATCGGCGCCATAGCTATTTCTCTGGTCGTTTCTCTTTTTTCTTTCTCATTGTTTGCTTTTTTCTTTGCTTGTGTTTTTTCCATTGTTGCTACCGCTTTAATATTCATTGGCGCAAAATTGATCTTCTACAAACCAAAAGAGTATTCGATTGATCTTGAGGGAGAAAACACCATTCTTTCTTTTGTAAAAGATATACACATTAATGGTGAAAGTGAGGTTGTTGTACATTCACAACCGGGGTACGGAAAGAATAAAAATACCTTTGTTGTATTACAACTATCTAATTCAGTTTCAATTCTCGACTGTCGAAACATTACTTCTGTAACAGATAAAAGTTATCGCGATATTGAAATTAAGTTTTTTCATCCTGCTGAAAGTGAATATTCAATTAGTGCTTCTTCAGAAGAAGGCAGTGTTATTTTTGAGGCGTTACAACAAGATGCTGATCAATGCCGTGTAAAATTTCTAAACCCCGTTCGTAACAAAGTTCGATTAGATTTCACGCCATCACCAAAAATAGTTCTTCAATAGTTCTTATTTAGGGATTGGACAAAAGGCATGTTTGCCACTTGTTGTTTAACATTATCCATATTAACAATAGGGCAAAGATATTCGGGAACAATACCGGCAAACATTGGATTATTAAAACTGGCTTTATTCCAACGAACACTTTTTGTTTCCAGCATAACCAGCTCGCCAATATCATCACAAGCCAAAGCGTATTTACCATTTTCCATAACGATGACATGTTCTACATGATGCGACTCTACTTGTGTTGAATTTTTATTAGCAGCAGATGCCTTTTCCGAAATAAGGGTCAACAAATCTATAACTGCAACAGAGCGTTGTCTTAATGTAAGCACGCCACGAAATGCTTCGACATCTAACGGCAAACGAATTATTTTTTTATTAACTAATTCAATACAGGAAACCGACATCGCTGGAAGCATTAAATTCATTCCTGCTGATTTAACTAATAAACATTCAAATGGTTCTTGCCCCCACAAAGGAACGTTTGATTGCTCTTCAACTTTTTCTACTATCTTAGGAACAGTTTTTTCAATTTCAAAAACACTAAGATCATTTAAAATTATTGTTTCAACTTTCTCTTCTGTTTTTGTTTTTAAATCTACTTCCAGCTCATCTGTATTTAAAAGCCCTTCTATATATAAGCTAAGATCCAGACTGGCTTCACATTGTATTTTATCGAGATGCATATTGATTATGCCGTTTGTGGAAACTCAGCGAGTGTTTCTATTGGATCTATCATTAAAAATTTAAGTAGGTTGCGATAGGCCTTTACACCATGCGATTCAGGATAAAGATATGAAATTGGTTTCTTCATGCTACTGGCTTCTCGAAATTTGGTATCAACCGGAATATAGCCTTGCCATAAACGATGGTGATGATCTTCTTGTAGTTTATAGAGACTATCTGTTGAGGCACGAGTACGACGATCAAACATAGTTGGTACAACAACATACTCAAGACTAGGTTTGCCTGACATAGAGATCATCTTTAAGGTATTTAAAATACGTTCAAGACCCTTGATCGCCAGAAATTCTGTTTGTACTGGAATAATTAATTTTTCGCAGGCAGCCAATGCGTTGACCATTGCTATTCCCAAGGTTGGCGGACAATCAATCAAAACATAATCATAATGATTACTGTATGGCTGTATCGCGTCTTTAATTATCAAACCCATCCCTTTTGTCATTCCTGCTTGTCGATCTAATGAGACTAACGATCCTGATGCAGGTAACAAATCAATATTGTCTATTCCTGTACGACAAAGCATCGATGCCAGCGGTGTTCTTTTAGCACTGATCTTTTTTTGAAATAAGGAATAAACACTTTCTTCTATGGTATCCGGGTTGTATCCAAAATAACTGGTTAACGATCCATGAGGATCCATATCGATTAATAACACTTTATATTTTTTTTGTGCCAGTAATCCGGCAAGAGTGACTGTCGATGTCGTTTTACCTACGCCACCTTTTTGATTTGCTATTGTCCAGACTTTCATTAGTAATTTTTCTCTTCTTAGTTTGTATCGATTGTTTCTTTTTCATCAGGTGATGTCGGAATAATGATCATTATTCGTCTGTTTTGTTGTCGCCCTTCTTTGCTTGAATTATCTGCTATAGGTTTAAACTCGGCGTAACCTGTTGCAGACATACGAACCGGATCGATTCCCTTGCGCATCAGTAAATGTACGACGCTGGCAGCTCTCGCAGCAGACAATTCCCAGTTTGAAGGAAATGTCGTTGTTTTAATCGGTTGGTCATCAGTAAATCCTTCAACCTGAATTGGATTATTAAATGTTGAAAATATTGTTGCTAGATTTGATAGCACTGGAATTACTTCTGATTTCAAGCGCGCATCACCACTGGAAAATAACATTTCACTTTTGATTTCTACTTCGATCTTGTCATTAGTATTGTTAACCATAATAAGATCATCATCGATAAAAGGAACGAGTTCATAACGAATATCATCGGCAATTTCACCCAAACTTTTTTTAACGCGATCTTGTTCAATCCCGGGCTCCATAGCTTCTTCGACTTTTTCTTCTTGTACCGCTAGCACTTCTTCATTAATACCTTCGACCTGATCTGATTTAATCGTGCCTTCGACTTGTTCATAAGGCATTGTTTGTTCTATTGGTAAATTGATAGGCGTGGGAATCGTTGAAGAGACACCTTGTGTTTTGTCAAACGCATGCGCCAGTGTACCGGACAACACGCGATATTTTCCTTCACTGACTGATGAGATGGAATACATGACAACAAAGAAAGCAAACATTAAAGTAATAAAGTCGGCATAAGAAATTAACCAACGATCATGGTTTGCTTCTTCATCGTAATGTCGGCGATCACGACGCATTTGATAATGTCCTAGTTAATAAAACCGTAAAGACGAGATTCGATGACGCGAGGATTATCGCCTTCGGCAATACTAACAATGCCTTCAATAAGCATTTCTCTGAATTGACTTTCTTCTTGTATAACACTTTTAATCTTGTTTCCTATCGGAATAAACAAAAGATTCGCCATAGCGACGCCATATACAGTAGCTACAAATGCAACTGCTATGCCATTTCCGAGCTGTGTAGGGTCAGCCAAATTACCCATAACGTGGATTAAACCCAATACCGCGCCAATAATGCCTATGGTTGGTGCGTAAGCCCCCATTGCTTCAAATACTTTGGCTGCTTGCATATCAAATTTCTCCTTACTAATCAGATCAATTTCCATATTTCCTCTGATTATCTCTGGCTCATTGCCGTCCACTAACATTTGCATGCCTCTACGAACAAAAGGATCTGGTTCTTCATTAATCAGATTTTCCAGACCTAATAAACCATTACGACGAGAAACATCACTCCAATGAACAATACGTTCTATTGATTCATCGAGTGGTAACTGCGGTGGTATGAAGACCCATGAAAATAATTTTATCGCATGTAGAAATACGGGTAAGGGAGATTGCAACATGATGGCACCGAGCGAACCACCGAGTACGATAATTAACGCCGGACCATTTAGAAGAGTAGCGACATGGCCGCCATCAAGATACTGACCTAACAGTATTGCTCCAACACCAACAATAATGCCGATGATACTTAATATATCCATTAGCCATTATTAATGTCGCGCAAGAGACATTCCAATCTCATCAACAGACATTACCTTGTCTACTAAATTTTCTTTTACTACTGCCATAGGCATACCGTAAACAACACATGAAGCTTCATCCTGCGCCCAGACCGTGGCGCCCTTTTCTCTTAACAATCTCGCGCCGATACAACCATCACTTCCCATTCCGGTCATGACAATCGCCAGTACTCTGCCTCGATAAGCTTCTGCAATAGAATTAAAGGTAAAATCAACACTGGGTTTATAAGTCGATGAAGCAGGTCCATCCTCAATGCTTATTGTGTTACCACGGCCATTCTTTTTCAGACACATTTGCTTTCCACCCGGTGCAATGTAAGCCGTACCCGGTTGCAGCACATCTCCCTCTTCAGCTTCTTTCACATTGATAGCACAAAGTTTATTTAAGCGTTCAGCAAAAGCACCGGTAAAACTACCGGGCATATGTTGAATCAATAAAATGGGAAGCGAATAATTAGCCGGCAAACTTTTCAATACTTTTTCAACAGCAACAGGACCGCCCGTCGATGCACCAATAACGGCTAATTGATAGCCTTTTGAACTGGTCGCAGATAGTGCTCTTAATGCTGCCGGTATTTTTATTATTGTTTCGCTAGTAGTTACCTTCTTTTTTGATAATGACTTAACACGATCACATAACATTTTTATTGCATCTGATTTTTCAGTTGCAATATCTTCAAATTTCTTAGGTAAAAAATCTGATGCTCCGGCATCCAGTGCTTCGAAAGTTGCTTTTGCGCCATCATGAGTTAAAGAAGAGAACATCAAAATCGGAGTCGATTTTGTTTCACGAATTTTTTTTACTGCACTGATACCATCAAGCCGCGGCATCTCAATATCCATCGTAATAACATCTGGATTTAATTGGTTTGTTTTTTCAACAGCATCAAGCCCATCAACAGCTTGTGCGATAACCTCTATATTTGGATCTGAAGAAAGAAATTCAGTAATTCGACGACGAAAAAAACTGGAGTCATCAACAACAAGTACTTTAATCATAATAATCCACCATCATCCATATAAACCTTTTCAGGTTAACGTCCGTTTCATTAAATTTTTCTAAAAACCACTCACGCCAGACTTAATGAGACCGGGCAGATCAATGATAAGCGCGATATTTCCATTGCCGGTGATAGTTGCACCAGCGAGTCCTCTCGTGCCTTGTAACATCGCACCCAATGGTTTAATCACGACTTCTTCACGTCCGACCAATTTGTCCACCAACAAACCTACAAGGTTTGTACCTATAGTGACAATCACAACATGCGCCGTTCTGCCTTGGTAGTTTCCCATATGTTTCGTTAGGCAATTACTCAAATAAACCAAAGGAACCGGCTTACCTCTGACAATAATGACCTTGTTGCCATTAACCTCATTAACATTTTTCATATCCAATTCAAGAATTTCATTAACATTAACTAAGGGCAAAGCAAAGGTTTGTTCTTGTTCACCCAGTTTCACCATTAGTGTCGGCATAATTGCCAAGGTTAATGGCACTTTTATCAACATCGTCGTGCCTTTGCCCGGTGTTGAATCAATCTCTATCATGCCATTCAATTGATTAATACGAGTTTTAACCACGTCCATACCAACACCGCGACCGGAGATATCTGAGATTTCTTTTTTGATAGAAAAGCCAGGCAAAAAGATCAAATTGTAAATTTCTTTATCATTCAATCTTGAAATGGAATCTTCATCCATTAATCCCTTTTCAATAACATTTTTACTTAGCCCAGCCGCATCAATACCGGCACCATCATCAGAGATGGTTAATAAGATATGTTCACCTTCCTGCTTGGCTGCCAGTGTCACTGTTCCCTGTCTTGGTTTACCTGCTGCTACACGTACATCTGGCATTTCTACACCATGGTCAACCGAGTTGCGCACTAAGTGGACTAAAGGATCAGCTAAAGCTTCAACCAGGTTTTTATCCAGATCAGTCTCTTCACCAACCATGACTAAGACTACATCTTTCTTTAAGCTACGCGCTAAATCACGCACAACTCTTGGGAAGCGACCGAATACTTTTTTGATCGGTTGCATACGCGTTTTCATAACTGAGGATTGTAAATCAGCGGTAACAACATCCAGATTACTCACTGTTTTGCTCATATCATCATGGCCAATCTCAGCTTCAAGAGTCACTAAACGATTACGAACCAAAACAAGTTCACCGACCATATTCATAATTTTATCGAGAGTACTTGTTTCTACACGCACTGTCGTTTCTGCTTTAGGTGCCTGTTTGGCAGCTGCGGCTGGTTTATCTGCAGATGGCTCTACTACAGCTAGATCTATTTTTTGTTCAGGTTCTGCTTTCGCTACTGGTTCCACTTCTGATTTTTGTTCTGCTGCTACAGCATCATCGTTACTTGTTGAGCTTTCTGACGACGTCTTTTTAAATGCTCCTTGCTTATTTGCTTGCAAGTCATCAAGTAAAGATTCAAATTCATCATCTGTGATTGCATTAGAGTTTGCAGCTTGAGAGTTTGCAACAGGGCTTGTTTCTGATTCTTGCTTTGCTTCAACGGCATTATTTGCTGCTGGACTTGAATCGGTGACGACACCTCCATGTGTTCCTTTTCCGTGTAATTGATCTAATAAATTCTCAAACTCATCATCAGTTATTTCATCGATAGAACTTGATGATACTTCTGTTTCTTCAGTCATTTCAGCTGTAGGAGTTACTTCATCAGTACTAACGACAGCTTGTACTTGTTCTGTTTCTTTTTCTGCCGGCACTTCTGCAACATTATTTTTTGCAGGAGCAGCTTCTGATTCAGGAACAGAAAATATTTTTAAACGTTCTATCAGTTCATTTTCTGCTGGCGTTGGATCTTGCGCATCATTGATTTCCTGAAACATGGTATTTACAACATCAAGCACGGCGAGCATTACATCCATTAACTCGGCATCAACTGAACGTTTTCCCGTACGTAACAAATCGAATACATTTTCAGCAGTATGACAAACATCAACCAGAGCATTAATAGCAAGAAAACCTGCGCCGCCTTTTATCGTATGAAAACTTCTGAATACAGCGTTAAGTAAATCGTTATCTTCAGGTTTTGATTCCAGTTCGACCAGTTGTTCGTTTAATAACTCAAGGATCTCTCCTGCTTCGAGGAGAAAGTCCTGCATTATTTCATCATTTAGATCTATCGCCATTTACCTAGTCCCTAAATTTCATAATCATACGAATCATGAATTCTGAATTAAAATCCAAGACTCGATAACAAATCATCAACATCATCCTGCCCTGACATGACATCAGGATTATCTTCTTGATTTACTTGTGGGCCTTCAGCAACAATATATTTAGGACTATCGCTTTTTGTTTTTGTGCCTGTATTTCTAATCACGGTAACCAGACTTTCTTCCATCTCTTGAACTAATTCGATCACTTGTCGAATAATCTGCCCGGTTATATCTTGAAAGTCCTGCGCCAGCATGATGTCTGAAAGACCTTTATTTAACTGTTTCGCATCTACCTCAACTGTCTCTAAAAAACTTTCAATACGTTTACTCATTTGTCTGAATTCTTCAGCATCCATTTCTCGACGAATAAACTTTGCCCAATCTTCTCGCATATTACTGCCGTTCTCTTCTAAATCATGTGCAATCGGCAACGCTTCTTCAACTGAATTCAAAGTTCGGTGTGCTGACTCTTCCGTTTTTTCAATAACAAATTTTAGTCTTTCTCTTGCATTCGGAATTCGATTTTCAGCCAGATCAGGAAAAAGGTCATCATTTCCAAAAACAGCAAGTGAATCGTGTAACTGGCGTGTCAATTTACCGACTTCCTGAAACAATACTGACTCGTGTTGGTTAGCAAGATTAGCAATCAATTGATCGACTTCTGCCGTATTTCCCTGTTCAAGATTAGTCACCAATGACTTCGCTAATGAAAGCCGCATATCTGTGGGAGGTTGTATTTCTGCTGCAAGTGCATCAGTACTCATTAAGATTCCCCTTCCTAAGCGGCTTCTATGCGTTCAAATATTTTGTCTATTTTTTCCTTTAATGTTGCTGCTGTAAAAGGCTTAACTACATAGCCATTTACACCGGCTTGCGCTGCTTCAATAATTTGATCTTTCTTTGATTCGGCAGTCACCATTAATACGGGTAGTGATGAAAGGTTCGGATCGGCACGAACCGCTTTCAATAAATCGATACCCTGCATTCCAGGCATATTCCAGTCCGTCACCAGAAAATCATATTTGCCGCCTTGCAACATTGGCAGCGCGGTTAAACCATCATCGGCTTCACTGGTATTAGCAAAGCCCAAATCGCGCATGAGATTTTTTACGATGCGTCTCATTGTAGAAAAATCGTCTACTATCAATATTTTCATATCTTTATTCACAACCAACCTCCGTAATAAAACTCCATTTTTTCAATCCAGTTACAAAATTACTCATTATTATTCAGTTAACAATCGTTGTACTTTTGCTTTTAATCAAATCAAAGCCTGAGAATGAATTTGACAAACTCGTGATTCACTAACACCTAAGACTTCTCCTGTTTCTCTTAAATTTAATTCTTCATCGTAATAAAGTGACATCACTAATCTCTCTCTTTCCGGTAAAGCGGAGATCACTTTCGCCAATACCTCTTTCAAATTTTCTTCCTGTAACTTTTCCAATGGACCGGTTATCTTGGCACTAAAACCAGCCACAACCGTTGCATCTTTTGACGGAATATCTTCAAAACTGACTATTTGATGACTACTCGCATCTTGTAAAATTAGATGATATTCATCTAATGACATACTCAGTCTTTCCGCTACTTCACTATCACGTGCATCTCTACCTTGTTCCGTTTCAATTTCTCGCATAGCCCGGGAAATTTCCCTGACTTTTCGATGCAATGATCGTGGTGTCCAGTCACCTTTCCTTATTTCATCCAGCATCGAACCTCTAATGCGGATACCGGCATACGTTTCAAAACTGGCACCTTGGGTCGCATCGTAATTCCGTGCGGCTTCTAATAATCCAATCATTCCCGACTGTATTAAATCTTCCACCTGTACACACGAAGGCAATCTGCTAATCAAGTGATAAGCAATGCGCTTCACCAATGACGCATGTACTTCAACTAATTCATCTTGCGTTCTCGCACTAACGCCGGCCGTATCTGTATAGGCTGCAACTCCCTGATTCATAACATCCCCCTCGATGGTGGCGATTTCTGCGATCCAATCATTTGTTCCGCAAAAAACATCAATCGGCCACTCGCACTCGCACTTCTATTAGGGTTATCGACGTCTGCAGCAAATTTCTTGAATGATTTTATTGCTTTTGAGTCTGGATAGGATGAATAAAAGGGACGACGCTGACGTACCGCCCGTAAGATATTGTCATCCTGAGGAATAATCACCTTTAAGTTGAGTACAATATCGAGGTATTGCTCACTGACGGAGCGTAATCTTTCAAATAAATCGCAACCTTCTGCCTCAGTTTGTACTTTGTTTATAACAATCTGAAAACGCTGAATTTTATGCTCCCGATGTAGCGTCTTGATAAGAGCATAGGAATCTGCAATTGATGCCGGGTCGTTGCAGACAACGACAAATATTTCCTGTGCTGCACTACAAAAACGAATAACGCTATCTGATAAACCTGCTGATGTATCGACAATTAATATATCGGTAGTTTCTTCCAGATCATCAAAAGCATGAATCAAACCGGCATTCTGTGCCGGTGTTAATTGATTCATCATTTTGATTCCTGACGAAGCTGGAATAATGCGAATATTGTTTGGTCCATCAATTAAAATATCTTTTAGTTCACAATCGCCTTCTATGACGTGAGAAAGATTTCTTAATGGTCTTAAATTTAACAATACGTCAATATTTGCCAATCCGAGATCAGCATCCATTAACGTGACCGATTTGTCTCTATCCGCTAAGGCCATGGCAAGGTTAATTGCAATGTTTGTTTTACCAACACCACCTTTACCACTTGCAATAGCAAGTACTCTAGTTGACTGTTTATTATTTAAAGGCATATCTGATCCGTTCAATGTTTAAAACCATTTTCAAATTCATAATGTCCGATTGATTGTTCCATGTGTTCTTCATCAAAGTTAATCTTATTTTGATGCGCGCGACTAACAACTCTTGAAACAAGTTCGTAAGGTTTCATTTTATGCAAGTCCTCCGGTACTCGCTGTCCATCACAAATACAAGCAATGGGTAATGATTTTTCAATGGCGACAGACAAAAGCCCACCTAATGATGTTGCTTCGTCCAGTTTTGTTGGAATACAAAAGTCGGGCTTAAATGCTTGATAAGTATCAATCAGTCTAGACAGGCCATTGTAATGTTCTGTTGTTGGTAAAATTAAGCCGTTCATTGTTTTATGATCGGTTGCTTGTAATAAACTAACTTGTTCCTGATGTTTTGCATCTTTTAGACTTAAACCCGCCGTATCAACCAGTATTAATTTTTCACTGGCAGCACTATCGAATAAACTCAAATAATCTTCTTTGTTATTTATCGTTCGAATAGGAATGCCGAGAATTCTTGCGTAACTTCTAAGTTGTTCACGTGCACCAACACGATAAATATCAGTCGTTGCCAACATGATGTTTTGCGTACCGTATTCCAGTGCATAACGTGTTGCCATTTTAGCTATGGTTGTCGTTTTTCCGGAACCAGAAGGACCAAAGAACAGCACCTTATTACCGGCAGTCAAAATATTGTCGTGAAACTGAGGTACCTTGTAAGTCAATAATGCCAGCAAGGTACGCCACGCTTGATCAAATTCATAATCTTCAGGAATTTCCTCAACTAGTTGACGAGCTACTTTTGGCGTCAAATCAAGATTGATCAATTGACGGATTAAATTTGCCCATAAAGGATGCTGTCTGCCGATGGCACCCCAGGCCAGTCCTGACATTTGCTGCTCTAACATTGATCTCAATGATTTTAGTTCATCTCTCATTTGATCAATGGTTGAATCATGTGTCCAGATATCTGACACAGAATCAGGTATTGAAGATCTTGCACCTTCTGGTAATGGTGACATTTCAATTAAATCTGTTTTCTGTTTTCTTTGCCTAGCTTGTTCTGCTGATTGTCTGGCTTCTGAACTTTTGTTGTAAATTTGTTCGTCATAATCTTCAGCAGCAATTAATTCAACACCACCTAAAACTTTTCGATTAGAAAGTATAACAACATCCGTTCCGTGTTCCTCGCGTGCCATTTCTAATGCCTGGCGCATGTCTGAAGCAAAGTATTTTTTAATTTTCATCGTCGTTGTCTTACCTGAATCACATTTTTTATTTGTACCATTTGTTTAAACTGAACCGACTGAATTTACGATTCTTATATTCCTGTTTTCTGGCACCTCACTAAAAGCCAAAATATGTAACCTGGGTATACTGAATCTAACCAATCGCACCAGTAACTCTCTTAAACCATCTGCTACCAACAATACCGAGGGTTGACCCACTAACTCTTGTTTTTCACAAGCGTCTCGCAATGAGTTAATTAACCTTTGCGCAAGTCCCGGTTCAACTGCACCCGCTCCTTCTGACATTGCTTGTAATGTCTGCTGCAATAACTGTTCCAGAGCCATATCTAATGTAATGACCGGTAACTCATCACCGGCACTACTGATACGTTCAATAATCAGTCGGCCAAGAGCCACGCGTACTGCCGCTGTTAGAGCATCAGTTGATTGTGTACTTCTGGAATGCTCAATAATAGTTTCAATAATGGTACGGATATCCCTTATTGGAATATTTTCGCGTAACAGATTTTGCATGACTTTCAACACGATACTGACGGGAATAATACTCGGAATAATGTCATCAATAACTTTTGGTGAGTTTTCACTATAACGCTCAATCAGAGACTGAACTTCCTTATAACCCAATAATTCGTGGGCATGTTCCTGCAGTATCTGACTCATATGCGTAGCAATGACGGTACTTGGATCGACTACGGTATAACCGAAGGTTTGTGCCTGATCACGTTGTGTCGGACTAATCCACACGGCTTCAAGACCGAAGACCGGATCCGTTGCTGTATTGCCGGGTAATTCGCCAAAAACCTGACCCGGATTAATGGCTAATTCTGAATCAACTTGAACGGATGCTTTGGCAATCGTGGCATCCTTAATCACAATACGATAACTGTTGGGTTCCAAATCCAGGTTGTCACGAATATGAACAGCAGGTAATAAAAAACCAAATTCCTGTGTCAATTTTTTTCTAACGCCTTTGACTCTGGACAACAATTGCCCGCCTTGCTTTCGATCAACCATCGGTATTAATCGATAACCCACTTCCAATCCTATTTGATCAATGCTCTCTACATCGTCCCAACCTAGTTCACGTTCTTCTTCCGAAGGCAATGCCACAGGCTCAGGTTCTATTTGCAACTGTTCTTCTTCAACCCTTTCTTTGTTTTCTCCCATCCAGTAAGCAAGCCCACCAGTAGCGCCTGCAAAAAGTAAAAATGCAAAATTCGGCATTCCAGGAATAATGCCAATTAAGCCAAGTACGCCAGAAGTGATATAAAGAGTTTTGGGACTTTGAAACAATTGGAAAATAATTTGTTGCCCCATATCCGAGGCAGATGAAACACGAGTGACGATAATGGCAGCAGCAGTAGAAAGGAATAAAGAAGGTATCTGCGCAACCAAGCCATCACCAATGGTTAATAAAGTATAGATACGTGCGGCATCAGCCATTGCCAAATCATGTTGTACGATACCAATAGCCAAACCACCAAGAATATTAATAAACAAAATCAAAATACCGGCAATCGCATCACCGCGAACAAATTTACTGGCACCGTCCATCGCACCATAAAAGTCTGCTTCTTGTGCGACTTCGGCTCGTCTGGTTTTTGCTTCTTCCTGATTGATTAAGCCCGCATTCAAATCGGCATCAATCGCCATTTGTTTACCGGGCATGGCGTCAAGAGTAAAACGGGCTGTTACTTCTGAAATACGTCCCGCACCTTTAGTAACAACGACAAAATTGATAATAACTAAAATGGCAAAGACAACAAAGCCAACGGTATAATTTCCACCAACAACAAAATCACCAAACGATTCAATGACTTTACCAGCTGCAGCAGGTCCAGTGTGTCCCTCTAATAAAACTACTCGTGTTGACGCAACGTTTAAACTTAAACGTAATAAAGTTGCAATTAATATTACCGTTGGAAAAACTGCAAACTCTAATGGTCGTTGACTATAGATAACGGCTAATAGAACGATTATAGATAAGGCAATATTAAATGTAAAAAAGATATCGAGTAAGAATGGCGGTAAAGGAATAACCATCATCGCCAGGATCGCCAATAACATTAATGGCGCACCTAAACCCATGCGACTCCAGTCTATTAACTTTAACGACATTGTTCCGGGAACAGCCATTACCTTTTTATCCTTCCATTAATCATGTTGATACTCTTCTGGTATAGGGAGATCCACCGGTGGCTTCAGTTTAGCCGCACGAGAAATATTGACGCTTTCACGCAACTTGAAGATATAAGCAAGAACTTGTGCTACTGCGAGATACAAACCTGCTGGAATGTCCTGATTAATTTTTGTACTAAAATATAATGCACGAGCCAGCATGGGTGCAGGAAAGATCATTACATTATGTTCCTTAGCCAGATTTCTAATTCGCTCTGCAACAAGATCTGCACCTTTGGCTACCAGTTTTGGCGCCGCCATTTCATCGGGCTTATAACTCAGAGCGACAGCATAATGTGTCGGGTTGGTAATGATGACATCGGCATTCGGAACCGCTTCCATCATTCTGCGATTTGCCAACTCCTGTTGTAATGCTCTGATTTGAGCTTTAACTTCCGGCTTACCTTCCGTGTCTTTCATCTCATCCTTAAGTTGCTGCTTGGTCATTTTCAATTGTTTATTGTGATTCCATATTTGAAATGGCACATCAACCGCAGCAATTATTACAGTTGCCAAACAAACAATAAAAAAACAACCAATAATCAGTTCGCTTGCATTACTCAAACCTGATTCAAGACCATTTCGACCGACACTTAATAGATCATAAACATTATGCCAAAGCAGAAAAACGGCCAAGCCAACAATCAATACAAACTTCGCTAATGCTTTTAATAACTCCATTAAACTATTCATGCTAAACAAACGTTTAATACCCGAAATAGGATTTAATTTATCCAATTTTAAGGAAAGGGCTTGCGGACTAAATAACCATCCACCCATCATCATTGGCGCAAAAAGCGCAACAATAAATAACAACGCAAGAAGAGGCGCAAAATCCATCAACACATTCCTACCTGAGTCAACGACCGCATTAAACGGGAACGAATTATCAAAAATATTATTTCGTTCAATGGTAAAATTATCTTTCATTAAACTTTGTATACTCAAAGATAACTTTTGTCCCATAAGCAAAAAGATTAATGCACTTGCCATTAAAATTGCCATCGTAGTTAGTTCACGAGAACGCGATATCTGACCTTTTTCACGCGCTTCATCAACGCGCTTGGGCGTCGCCTGTTCAGTACGTTCCTGACTGGTATCTTCACTAGACATTAAGTAGTCACCATTTTCCGCATCATCGAAGTACCCTCTTCAAACATTTCCATCATGTGCGGCACAATGCTACTCAGGTTAAAAAATATAATGAGTACACCAAGAATAATCATGATAGGAAAACCGACAGCAAAGATATTCAGTGATGGTGCTGAACGCGTCATAATCCCGAAAGATAAATTAACGATCAATAATGAAGCAATCGCTGGCAAGGCAATCACTACTGCTGTTCTGAGAATAATTCCGGTCCATGTCACGATTTCCCATGCCATGTTAGTTGATATTCCAGTTGTACCAATAGGCATACTATTAAAACTTTCCGCCAACACACGAATCATCATTAAGTGTCCGTCAACGGCAAGAAATAATAATGTTGCTAATAAAAGATAGAACTGACCAATAATAGGCACCTGATTTCCGTTGGTAGGGTCGACCATCGAGGCCAGCATCAATCCCATTAATTGACCAATTGCCTGACCCGCAACTTCAAGTGCGATAAAAACAACTCGCATCGTTAATCCCATTGCCATACCAATAATAACTTGTTGTACTGATATAAAAATTCCTTCAGCTGAGACAGGATCGACACTCGGAATTTTTGGAATAACTGGAAAAAGAACAGCTGTTATTAAGACAGCAATAATAATGCGAACACGTACAGGAACGGTTCGTGTACCTATAACAGGTGCGGTCATTAATAATCCAGCAATCCGAAAGAAAGGCCACAACCACATTTGCACCAGTTGAACCATTTCATTTGTTGTAATTGTATACACGTTTAATTGTTCTTAATCTGAGTTCAACCTATTAAATCTGGAATACTTTCAAATAACTTCAGTGTGTATTCTGTTACTAAACTCAACATCCACGGGCCAGCCACCACTAACACCAACAACGTAATTAACAACTTTGGAATAAAGCTCAATGTCATTTCATTAATCTGTGTTGCTGCTTGAAACATACTAATTAAAACACCGATAATTAGTGCTGGCACTAACAATACCAGTAGTAATATCGTTAAATTAAATAACGCATGCTGCCCAATCTGAATGACAATTTCCGGTGTCATGCGAAATAAAAACTGTTGGCTAAGGTGCCCATGATTAAAGCCCAACCATCAACAAGTACAAACAACATCAGTTTGAATGGAAAAGAAATAATCAAGGGTGACAACATCATCATGCCCATCGACATCAGAACACTGGCGACAACTAAATCAATAATCAAGAAGGGGATGAATATAATAAAACCAATCTGAAAGGCTGTTTTTAATTCACTGGTAACAAATGCAGGCACAATCAATGTAAAAGGGATGTCATCTTCAGTCGCGATATTGTCATTACCGGATATTGACGCAAACAATTCAATATCGGTTTCGCGTGTTTGTGCCAGCATAAATTCACGTATCGGTATTTCCGCAAGAGACAATGCTTCTTGAGCAGTGATCTGTTCACTTAAGAAGGGCTGAACGGAAGTTTGATATATTTTATCTATCACTGGTGTCATTACAAACAAGCTCAAAAACAAAGCCAAACCAATAAGTATTTGACTGCTCGGTGTTTGCGCTGTACCCAATGCCTGACGTAATATCGCAAGAACGATAATTATTCTGGTAAAGGACGTCATCATCAACAAAGCTGCAGGCAACAATGTCAATGCTGTCATCAAGAAAAATATCTTCAAACTTAAACTATACGTTTGACCACCTGCCGGATTATCGATCACAGTCAAAATATCGAGTCCAGTTTGCGCGTAGCCTGCACAAGGTAAGATTAATAATATAAATAACAATTTACGCATTAGTTATTTCTACTGTTGTAGATGCATCAATCGTATCCAGTTTATTGATTTGTCCCGGGGTAATAGAAAGCAATATCTGTTTATTCTTTATCTCGATCAGGACAAGACGCTCTTTGTTACCCAAATGTAGACCATCAACAAGACGTATCTGTCCACGACCTGTCATAGGGCCATTTCCAAAACGTTTAAACAGGAAAGTACTGGCTAGAAACAAGGCGATAACAAATATCAGTCCTAATAAAACTTTAAAGTAGTCCGAAGTATTAATCGCAGCAGGAGAAGTTATCGCTTGTTCAGCTGCATCCACATTAAGACAAATGAAAAACAACGCACTGATAAAAAATACTTGCTTAACTAAGCAAATAAAACTCTGATTTAAACATGAATCACTGTAATTTTTTAACACGTTCATGCGTACTCACAATATCGGTTAGTCGTATACCGTACTTTTCATTAACCACCACAATTTCGCCATGTGCTACTAAAGTATTATTAACTTTCACATCAAGCGGCTCACCGGCAAGACGTTCAAGTTCAACGACAGAACCTTGGTTTAATTGTAATAAATTTTTAATACTGATTTTAGTTTGTCCAATTTCAACTGCTAAAGAAACAGGAATATCCAGTATTGTTTCAAGGTTTGCTGGTTCTCCATTACCTGTGTTTTCTGCTTGTAAGTTTTGTAAAGGTGCTTCTGGTAATTCACTATTTGCACCAGCTTCTGCTTCACTCTGTTCAGACATTGCGTCTGCCCAATCATCACCGGCATTATCTTCAGCCGCGCTAGTTTCTTCCGTCATTTTGCTTGCTCCTGTAAATATTTAATCACGTTAGGTTTGGTATCATGACGAATCATTTCGATAACCTTTAACGCCCGGCTCCCTCTGGAAAGTCCATACTGACCACGAAAGACAGGAATGCCTTCAATTTCTGCTACAACATAATCAGGTATCTCAACGGGAATCACATCACCTACTTTCAGGTTATTAAGTTCTCGCAATGAAATTGTTGTTTCAGTCAATGTGCTGGAAACTTCTACTGGTGCACTTTTAATTTCTTCTCTTAAAGAAGTGATCCATCTTTGATCAACATCAGTTGAGTCACTTTGAACACCTGCATCAAGTTGTTCTCTTATGGGTTCGAGCATTGAATAAGGCATTGTTAAATGTATATCACCACCACCATTATCCAATTCAACATGTATTGTAGAGACAACAACAACTTCACTAGGAGTTACAATGTTTGCGAAATGTGGATTAACTTCCGATCCAACATACTCGAAATCAAGCGACATGACGGGAGCCCATGCTTCTTTAAGGTCTTCAAAAATTTTATATAAAATGCTCTTAACAACCTGCATTTCAGTATTGGTGAAATCACGCCCTTCTATCTTGGTGTGAAAGCGTCCATCACCACCAAAAAAAGAATCAACGATTGAATAAACCAACTTTGGATTTAATACAAACAGGGCAGTACCGCGTAAAGGTTTAACTTTGATCAAGTTAAGGTTTGAAGGCATAAACAAGCTGTGAATATACTCGCCAAACTTTGTCATTTGTACACCTTCAACAGATATACTGGGTGAACGACGGAGAAAGTTAAATAACGTTATTCGAAAGTTTCGGGCAAAACGCTCATTAACCATTTCCAGTGTCGGCATACGACCGCGTACAATGCGATCCTGACTACTAAAGTCATATGTCCGCGCTTCTCCATCATCGATAAGGCTCTCATCTTCAGTTTCAACTTCACCACCATCAACTCCGGTTAATAAAGCATCAATCTCGTCTTGCGATAAAATATCTTCAGCCATGATTCGTATTAACCATCAACTTATTGCATAACAAAACTGGTAAAGTAGACATCTTCGACACCTTCTCTTCCTGTTTCTGCCTCAAGCACTTTTTGAATTTCTTTCAGCACTTGTTTACGTAATGCCGCCTTGCCTTCAGTAGTATTTAATTCGTCATAGGTTTTACCACTTAACAATAAAACAAGATTATTTCTTACTTGAGGAAGGTGTTTGGTAATATCTTCTTTTACTTTTACATCTCTGCTCATGCCTTCAATGCTAACTTGTAAAAAACGAGCTCGGCTTTTACCTGAAAAATTAACAATGAAAGGAGGATCAAGTGAAAAATATTGCGCCTCTGCAACTTTTTCACCTTCTGCACCTTCTTTGCCTTCCTCATCTTTTGTAGCTTCTGACTTGTCTGCAGATTCATCGGCAGCAACTTCATCAGTCGTTTTATCACCCATCATAAAAAAAGCACCGGCACCACCACCAACTAAAAGAACAACAGCGACAATAATGATTAACTTTAAAGGAAGTTTTTTCTTACCATCTGCTTCTTGCCCTTCTTCAATTTCTTCACCGTCTTCTGCTTCATCTCCATCTGCCATCTTAAAATCTCCATGTTGATTGTATTGATCATTTAGCAAAGCCTATGCCATTACTGTTTTAATTTGATAATCAACGACTTATACATATCAAGAAAAACCTTTGTCAATCAATTGACGTTAGACTTTTTACTGTATTTTTTGAAAGAAATTAACGAGAGAAAAACAGCTTAAAAAACTTTGAATAAAGAAATGAAAAACGCGCTGCTACTATTTAAACGTAATGATTTACAAAACCAATATCGAGCATGTTGTCATTTATGTGTTCTATTTGAACGTCTGTAGCCTCGATTGAATCTTCATCTAATACTGCTTGTGAATTATTTTGTTCACTTGAATATTGTCTGCTATGTTGTGAGGATTGTTGAGATACATTTGCATCAGTCAAAGTTATGCCATTTTGCATAAACATTTCTTTTAATCGAGGAAATGCTTCTTCAATCGCTTCACGTACTACCGAGTTGCTAGAAACAAAATGAACCGTGGCCTGATCTTGATTAACTTTAACACGAATTTCAATGGGACCTAACTCAGCGGGATTAAGATGAATATTTGCTGATTGCATCTTACCGTTCACCATCATCATTAAACGATTACCCACTGCTTCACCCCAACCTGCCTGAGTAACAGGAACTTCAATACGGTGTATCATCGCCCCTGCTTGCTCAGCGTTTGAGTACGTCTTTATTGAATTGTTATTGGCCGTTGCTATCGCATTAAGCGGCTTATCGACACTTGTCAATTGATCAACAAGTTTTGTTGTGTTGACTTCTTGTCGACTGACTTGTGACAATAATTCACTATCTGCATCAATATTACTTTTTCCCAGTTCTTTCATGTGCTGAGAAAAATTAATGTCATCAAGAATATTAGATGAGTCAGCGTCTTTCTTATGTATGGACTGCTGTATAGCATCTGCAGTGATGGATCTTCCGACAAGCACATCTGGTTTATTAACGCTTTTATTTAATATCCCCTCTTCTAATGAATCGTTATTAATTAAATCCGTTGTTTTTAATAATGCATTTGCGTCAGGATTACCAAACAAATCAATATTTTCAATTTGAGTAGTATCCTCTGATGACAACATACTCAATACCGACTGTGGTTTTAATTCTATATCTAAAGATTGTGGGGATAATTCTATGGATTGGCTTGGCAATTCAATGCCGTCTAGCTCTTGTAGATTAGTAAGTTGTTGAATTCCCAATTCTTTAAGAGTGGCAAGGTCTAGCGGCTTAAGTTTGCCGTCTACGGACAAAACATTCTCCATTGCCAACGAAAACTCACCTGCAAATAACTCACTAGACAGTCCATCAACTGCACCTACAGGTGTCGATAAAGCATTGTTTTCAATGCTATTTCCTGTTACTGGCAAGTTTATTGTTGATAATGGATTCAAGCTATTTCCTGTGCTTATAAGTTACTGTTAATGAAGTATTGCAATCGATATGCCAAGAGAGTGAAACGTTGTTATTACAGTGTTATCTGTTTATGCAAAATTGTTGCCGTATTCTGAACAACTCCCAGATCTATCTATACTTTTCACGTTTCACATTCCTCAAACTTAGTTCGTCCAGGTGGTTTTGCTCGCGTAATTCAAGAACATGTTGTTCCGTTTTATGAAATCTTTGAAAAATATTCTCCATCGTATCCAGTTGTTGTTTTTCTCTTAACCATTTATCCCGTTCACGGCAATTCATTCCTTCTTGTATGCTTATCTGATTTTTTAATAAGCGAATACCTTCATCAATCTGCAAAATAAATGCTTGTCGCTCACGAACTACCTTAATTGATTGTGCTTCACCACCAGGCTTAAGGTATTCGGCATACTCCAGTCGATAACTTTCTAATTGATTTAACCGATCTTTATAATCATTTAATATTTTTTGTGTTGTGGCAAATTCTCGTGCAGCAATTCGTTCTTTATTTTCGGACAAACTGACTATTTTTTTAATGCGTTGAGACCGAGTCATGTGTTACACCTTACCCTATTAATAAATTCAAACTTCGCTAAGAAGAAAATTTCTGTTTTAATGTTATTAATTGCTGCATGGAATCTGAATAACTTACTTTTTCATTCATACCCTGACTAATAAACTTTAAAAAATCAGGTTGCAATTTTATTGCCAGATCAAGTTGTGCATCTGCACCAGGCTGGTAAGCACCGACACTGATTAAATCCTTGTTTTGTTGATAAACAGAATTTAATTGACGCATAGAAAGCGTTACTTCTTGATGTTCGCTATCAGTAATTGAATTCATGACTCGACTTATTGACAGTTCCAGATCTATGGCAGGATAAATGCCTGCTTCAGCAATTTTTTTAGATAAGACAATATGTCCATCGAGAATGGCGCGTGCTGAGTCCGCTATCGGATCATTATCTGCATCAGCTTCTGTTAACACCGTGTATATTGCTGTTATTGAACCTTTATCTTTTGCTCCATTACCCGCACGTTCTACTAATTGTGGTAATCGGGTAAAAACCGAAGGTGGATAGCCGCGCGTTGCCGGAGGTTCACCAATGGCTAATGCAATCTCTCTTTGCGCTTGAGAAAAACGTGTTAAAGAATCCATTAATAACAACACATGTTGCCCCTGATCACGAAAATATTCAGCAATACTGGTTGCTAATAAAGCACCATGTAAACGCATCAAAGGTGGATCATCTGCCGGGGTAGCAATCACAACTGATCGAGACAATCCCATTTTGCCTAAACTTTCTTCAATAAATTCTTTAACTTCACGTCCACGTTCACCAATTAAACCGACTACAATCACATCAGCTTCAGTAAAACGTGCCATCATGCCAAGCAACACACTTTTACCAACACCACTACTGGCAAACAAACCCATACGTTGTCCCCGGCCAATCGAAAAAAAAGTATTTATAGTACGTATGCCAACGTCCATCGGTTCAGTAATTTTCGAACGTTCTAAAGGATTTATAGGTTTACCATTGAGTGGCACTCTATCTTTTGATTTAATTTTTGGTCCACCATCAAGTGGTTGCCCCGCACCATTAATAACACGACCTAAAAGTTCAGGGCCTACAGCAACGTCTCCTGCCCGACCTAAAGGAATAACGCGCGCATTCGGTGATAATCCATGTGGTTGACCAGTAGGCATCAAGAATAGATTATCGCCAGAAAAACCAACAACCTCTGCTTCAATTGATGTGTGCTCATCATTATTAATTCGACAATAATCACCAATTGCTGCTCGACAACCAGTTGCTTCTAAAGTCAATCCTACCATTCTTATTAATCTTCCCTGAACAGCCAATGGCACAGGTTTATCATTTTTTTCAATCAATTGATTGATTCGTTGTTTCCAGACAGGACGTCGGTCAGAATCAAGTTGCATCTTTAGTTTTGCTCTTATCATGACTACGTTCATCACCCAACATATTGATAGCGATGGCAGATAAACGTGCTTCGATACTTGCGTCGATAAACGATGACTCTGTTTCTACCCGGCAATCACCTCGCGTTAATAATAAATCTTCTTCAAGACGATATGACTTTTCATCATCGCCAAGTGATAAGGCGTTACGAACAAGTTGCATGTCTTCCTGATGTAAATAAATAGTAGGATTTCTTGCTGAAATAGGCAGTGCACGTACTGCTTCTCTTACAATTGCAACAATTTCACCTGGTTCCATTTTGATTTCCCGTCTAACAAGTTGCCGCGCAATAGCCAGAGTTAATTCTGCGATACTACTTTCCAGCTCATCATCGAGTTGTGAAACAGGATCTGATAATGAAATAAATAATGCTTCCAGTTTATTAAAGAGTTGTTGTGATTCAGTTTTAGCTTGCGCGATTCCTTCCTTATGTCCTTGTTCACGACCTTCCTTACGTCCCATATTGAAACCTTCATCATAGGCATCTTTATGTAGCGATTGCATTTCATTGACTGTTGGAGGTCGAGAACCATCACTTTTATCGCTCGCGATCCTTCCTTGTACCATAGGTTCCTGCCATTCAACGTATTCGTTTGCTTCACTGGCTGAAAGAATGCGATGTTTTAAATTACTCACGATATGTAGATAATTATTATTATTTGAGTAGAAGAGCTTTATCTATCTCTATTAGATTAATTCTTCGTCGGAACCGCCGCCTAATGAAATTTGACCTTCATCAGCCAAACGTCTTGCGATTGAAAGAATTTCTTTTTGTGCTGTTTCTACTTCACTTAATTTAACCGGACCTTTTGCTTCAAGATCATCACGTAACATTTCAGCAGCACGTTTTGACATATTGGCATAAATCTTTTCTTTTAATTCATCATCAGCCGCTTTCATTGCTAACAGTAAAGTATCCGTAGACACTTCTCTCAATATAGTTTGCATTGAACGATCATCAACACCATTTAGGTTTTCAAAAACAAACATCAAATCCTGTATTTCTTGTCCAAGGTCTTCGTCAACTTCTTTTACTTTTTCCATAATCGCCGCTTCAGCAGCTGAGTCGAGAAAATTCAAAATATCAGCAGCGGCTTTAACACCACCGATAGTCGATGATTGCACGCCACTACTGCCTTTTAATTGCTCTTCTAATGTATCATTTAATTTTTTCATTGCGGCAGGTTGCACGCTTTCCAGAGTTGCAATACGTAATAAAAGATCAGCCCGTACTTTTTCAGGGAAAGCAGTAAGCACATCCGCAGACATATCACTTTCCAGATAAGATAATATAATGGCAATAATTTGCGGATGTTCATTCTGAATTAATTCAGCAACGGATTTTGGCGTCATCCACTTCAGCGATTCAAGTCCTTGCGAATTGCCGCCAAGCAAAATTCGATCAATAACGCTTGTAGCCTTATCCTCACCAAGAGCACTGTATAAAACATTCCTGACATAGTCATCAACGCCAACACCCAACGCAGTTTGTTTATTAACGGTATTCATAAACTCACCAATGACATTATTGACTACCTCTTTAGTAAGATCTTTAATCGTTGTCATCGCAATACCAACGCGCTGTACTTCTTTTGGCCCCATATGTCTCAAAATTTCAGCAGCAGAATCTTCGCCTATCGTCATTAGCAAGATCGCAGCTTTTTGCGTAGAGTCAAGTCCTTGGCTTTTAGCAAGTGTTGCCATTTAATCTTCTCCTACCCAATTACGTACTACCTGCGCAGCAAGTTTTGGATCGGTAGCAACCATTTCTTTAACATTACTAATTGATCTATCGTATTCTGGTGCAGCTTCAAGCGCTTTCATTTCTGTAGCGGAATCGCCAATGTCACCGGCTAATTTAGCAACAGCATCACCACCCGCCAATGCTGTCTGGTGTAAGGTCATTTCTTTATTCATCATATTTTTGATAGAGGGTCGCAATATTCCAAAAACCAAAAACAAGACGAATAATCCACCTAATACTTGCTTGGCGATATCCCATACCCAGGCTTGTTGCCAAATAGGTATTTCAGGTAAAGGTTCTATTGCTTCAGGCAAACTAAATTGTGAATTCATGACGTTGACTCTATCACCACGAATAATATTAAAACCGATCGTTTCTTTTACCAGATTGGTAATTTGTTCCAATTCCTCTGGAGTATGTTCTACGCGTATCACTTCACCTTGGTCGTTCACACTTTTTTTGTAATCAATGACAACAGCGACCGATAATCGAACTAAATTTCCAGTGGCTGTACGCGTATGACTAATTGTTTTATCTAATTCATAGTTACGTGTTGCACGACTTTGCGAACTACCAGAACCCGTTTTACTATTACTAGTATCAGTATTACTTTCACTTGCCACTTCCGGCGCACTTCCATCGACAGCAGGTTGATTGGACAAGGCGCCTGGAACACCACCTGCGATATTTGCTGAAGAACTTCGATCTTCTTCTACTTGTTCACTTCGTAGTGCAGCCATATCAGGGTTATAAGATTCTCGTGTTTGTTCGGTTTTGGTGAAATCCATTTCAGCAGTCACTTGTGCCTTTACACCATCGGGACCCAGTAATGGAACCAAAATATTTTCAATTCGTTCTATGTAGGAATTTTCAACTTGTGTCGAATATTGAAATTGTGATGCAGTCAAAGCTAAATCAGTAGAAGACTGATTTTGGCTCATCAAATGTCCGTGTTGGTCAATGATGCTAACATTAGACAATTCCAGACTCGGTACACTTGAAGCAACAAGGTTGGCAATAGCGGCAACTTGACCAGCGTCTAAACGGTGTCCCGGGTAAAGATCAAGTAACACTGAAGCACTTGCCGCTTTGCGAGTACGTAAAAACACACTTTCTTTAGGTAAGGCAAGATGAACTCTAGCAGCTTTAACCGCACTCACCTTGGAAATAGACATTGCTAACTCATTTTCCAAAGCATTTTGATAACGCGCCTTTTCCATGAATTGACTGGTACCCAGTTTTTGTTCTTCATTGAGCATGGAAAAACCACTGCTAGCACTTCTTGGTAAACCTTCTGTTGCTAATTGCATTCTTGCTTCATGAACTTTTGCTGTAGCTACCATCACCGCACCGGAATTCGGATCAACATGGTAATCAATATTTGCCTTCTGCAATGATTCAAGTACTTGTGAAGCATCCTGATCAGATAAACTGCCATACAACATACTATAATTTGGTTTTTGTGACCAAAGCACAACATAAACACCTATCGCAACACTCGCTGCAATAGCACACAGAAACATTATCTGGCGAATGAAAAGCGCTCGTCTCATATCGCCTGAAATTAAAACCGGTTCAGCCATTATTCTTATCCCAATTAATTATAATTATTAGACGGACATGTTCATGATTTCTTGATACGCGCTAACAAGACGATTGCGTACCTGAGTCATTGCTTGAAAGGAAACTGAAGCGACCTGTGATTTAATCATTACATCCGTTATATCTATGTCAGAATTTCCTAATTCAAATTGCGTTTTTAATTCACCCGCCTGTTGTTGTAATTCATTAACCTGATTCACTGCATTTTTAAACATGTCAGAAAAATCCGGGCTATTGCCTTTCTCTACCGCTGTTTGATTAATGCCTGTTGCCTTCTCCGACATAGCGCGCATTTGCACTAACAGTTGATCCATATTGATTTCACTCATTGTTTGTACCTGCTTTTATTATTAGTTAAGGGGAATTGCGACACCACGTTCACGCATTTTTGCCAATTTATAACGCAAGGTGCGTGGACTAATACCCAGTTTTTCAGCGGCAGTTTTTCGGCTACCCATTGTTTCTTTCAATACTTCAATAATCATATTTTGTTCGTGATCTTTAAGATCATCGCCCAATGTATTTTCTTTATTAAAATCGATGTCATCACTAAACTCATCTAAACTTTCTGTTTCCTGAAAAGAGTGATGTTCAAATTGAATCTCGTTTTCTGATATCACTCCAGAAACCTGAAGAATGAGCGCTCGTTGCATGACATTATCTAATTCGCGAACATTACCCGGCCAGGAATAGGTTTGTAGCGTGCTACAAACCTCTGTAGATATTTCTGGACATGAAACATTATTTTCAGATGCTGCTCGTGCCAACAAATATTTTGCAACAGGAACAATGTCACCCTTGCGCTCACGCAAGGCCGGCATATTGATAGGGAAAACATTTAAACGATAATACAGGTCTTCACGAAACCGACTTGCTGTGACTTCTTTTCGCATGTTTCTGTTTGATGTTGCGATGACTCTCACATTTAAAGCAATTGGATTCTGATCGCCTAATCGTTCAACTTCTTTTTCTTGCAGCACACGCAATAATTTTGCTTGTAAGGGCAAGCTCATTTCTGAAATTTCATCGAGCAATAAGGTACCATTCTGTGCTTGTTCAAATTTACCCGGACAAGCTTTATAAGCACCGGTATAAGCACCTTTTTGATAACCAAACAAAATCGCTTCCAACATATTTTCAGGAATAGCCGCGCAATTAATCGCGACGAAAGCTTCATTACTCCGATTTGATTGTTGATGAATATATTGAGCGAGAACTTCTTTACCGGTACCACTTTCACCCGTAATAAGTAATGTGGCATCGCTATTAGCGACACGCTTGGCTATCTCCATTACTTCTTTCGTTTTCGAATCTTCCGCAACAAAACCTGTATCAGTTTCAGTTAACACTGTCGGTAAAAATTGACTCACCTTACTTATCAGGACTTCTGGTTGAAAGGGTTTAACCAGATAATCGACGGCACCTGTTTGCATTACATCAACTGCTTGTTTAATCGTGCCAAAGGCAGTCATTAAGATTACCGGCAAGTTTGTTTGAGCAGCCTTAATACGTTTTAACAATCTAACACCATCCATCTTCGCCATTTGCACATCGCTGATCACCATGTCGATAGATTTCTCTTGAAGAACATTAAGCGCATCTTCACCGCTAATTGCTGTTTCAGGAATATAACCGGCCATTGTCAGCGTTTCTTTTAAGGCTTCACGTAAATCATCGTCATCCTCAACTATCAAAACTGAATAACTCATATTAACTCCTGTTTTATCAACTTTTATTTTTAAATTATTTTTTGTTTGTCAATTTATAAACTGGCAAACAAATTGTGAAACACGTTCCTGTTTTAGGAGCATCTTCCACTGTAACTGTGCCTTTATGTGCGCGCACAACCGCATCAACAACAGCAAGACCGAGACCGGTTCCATTAATGCGTGTAGTAATAAAAGGCTCAAATATTCTTGATTTAACTGAATCAGGTATACCTGGACCATCATCAGTAATTTTTAACTGAACTTGATCGGGTTGCTTGTGTTGTAAATCAATATTTAAGTTAACGACATTGCCACCTGCCTGACACGCGTTATTAAATATATTTTGCAGTGCGCTTTTAAATGCATCGCAACTTAAATTAACTTGCGTATTTGAAACTTTATTATTGAATTTAATTTTTAAATTACAATTTTCCAGTTCGGCGTGTTGCTGCTCTATAAAATCAGTAATGACATCAACAATATTTGCAGGATTGGCATTCAAACGTTCACCTCGAGCAAACAACAACATCTCTTCGACCAGAATTTCTAAATGCTGCAATGCCGACATTGCTTTTTTGATAAATCGTTTTCGACGCTCAATATCAAGATTGCTCATGCCGAGGTTTGAAATATAAAGTAATGCGGAAGACAATGGTGTGCGAATTTGATGTGCTAATGCGGCTGCCATTTCACCCATAGCAGAAGCGCGTTTTAAAGCGGAAATTTGTTCTTGAAGTTGCCGAGTCTCGGTAACATCAGTAATTAGTAAAATTTGTCCTGGTTCTGAATCTAATGATTGGGTAGAAATATTGACATGACGACCATCATACAAGCTAACATCATGTCCATCGTCCCATTGTGGTTTAAACGCACGGTTAACAACTTCACGCCAACGCTCGCCAATTAAAGGCGTACCAAGTAATTCTAACGCAGCAGGATTACTCTCCTGAACAAAACCTTGTCCATCAATAACCACAACTCCACCGGGTAATGCACGTAAAAGATTTTCAAGACGATTACTAACGCGTTCGCGTTCTTCATATTCACGATTTTTTTGCGAACGTGCCTGAGCTAGCTCTTTACTTAACAGAGAAACTTGTTGTTCCAGCCCTTCATAAAAGCCGGTTAAAGACGAAGAAACTTCATTGAAATGTTGAAAAGCCTGTTCCAGTGATTCCTTCTTGGCTGGTTCAGGTTTTCTTGTTAAATGTTGTTGCGACATTTCTCACCATAAAAATTTTTAATTACTTAAGGTGAGAGCAAAGACTATGCCATTGATTTTATCCTAATGAATACAAGCGATTGTGCTGAGGTTTTGTTTTAATCGTTATGAAAAAAACAGTTTTATGTCAAATTTCCGACGCAGTTTCTTTTCGCTGCATACCTAATTTTCGCATCTTTTCTACTAAGGTTGTACGCCCCATATTCAAGCGTTTGGCGGCATGAGCAACAACACCATTTGACTCATCCAATGCTTGCTTTATCAGACTTGATTCAATTAAATTAATATGATCTTTTAAGTCAACACCACTTTTTGGCAGCCTTGGCATGCGTAATTGCAAATCAGACTCAACATCATCTTCTACTGGCAAGTGATCCATAATTTCTTTGGCCTGATATTTTTCAGGTATGTCATGCACATCAATAACACCATTAGGATAAAGAATGGAAAGACGTTCGATCAAATTGGCTAACTCACGCACATTTCCAGGCCATGAATATTGAGATAAAGAATCGACAGCGGATTGTGTTAACGATATCCCAACTCCACCTTCGTGTTCTAATCGCTCGGTCAGATCACTAATCAGCATTGGTAAATCTTCGGTACGATTTCTTAATGCCGGCATTTCAATCGGGAACACATTCAATCTATAAAACAAGTCCTCACGAAAACGCCCTCTCTCAATGGCCGTTTCCAAGTCAACATGCGTCGCAGCAACAATACGTACATCTGCAGTCATTGTTTTATTACTGCCAACACGTTCAAAGGTTCGCTCCTGTAACACACGAAGTAATTTTACTTGCATAGATAAACTCATATCACCTATTTCATCGAGGAATAAAGTACCGCCCTCAGCCATCTCGAAACGCCCTTGGCGTGTGCTTATAGCGCCGGTGAACGCTCCTTTTTCATGACCAAACAATTCACTTTCCAATAAATCAGCAGGAATTGCCCCGCAATTAATAGGCACAAACGGTTTGTTTCTTCTTGTCGATTGATAATGAATATTTCGCGCGACAACTTCTTTACCTGAACCGGAATCGCCGGTAATCAACACATTAGCATCGGTGCTAGCGACTTTCTCAACCATACGACGAACACGTTTAATAGGTTTGCTTTTCCCACCAAGACTTCGAAACAATTCCATTGAACGCGGACTGCCATCTTCATGACGTGTTTGACGATAAATTTTTATTTGTTGTAATACGGATTCGAGTTTTTGATGACGTAATGGCACATCAACTGATGCAATAGAACCTATATCCATTTCCTGATTGAAACGTACTTTAGCATCAGGATCATTCAGAAGAATGATCGGTAGGTAGGTGTCCATCGCCTTTATGTCTCTAAAAACCGAGAGTAAATCCTTGCTTGTGCCGCAGTTACCAAGTAGCACCATTATAATGCCGTCATTTTTATCAAATCGAGATTGCCAATTGGTTGGTTCGGAAACTTGTATTACTTCATAACCCATAAACTCCATAATGGCAGCAATATGATTACGTGTTTTACCAGTACTATCAATGATAACGACCTTATTACTTTCCTCTGCCACAAGAACGTCTCCCGATGAAGCTAATAATTTATTTTTATTTTTATTCTTATAGTCATAGTTAAGCAGTTGGAATGGATAATGTCAAAATTTTGTCGCCAATTAAGGACGGTCCATATTATGCAATGGCAGAATAACGCAGGGGTGAAAAGAACAAAATGGCTTGAGATTAAGGGCTTAGACAACCCTCTTGATTTTTAAGATATCGTTTGCGGGTAAGTATTTTGCATCTCCTTGCCGATATGTAGTTGTTTTATGTTTTTTAAAACTGTTTCTTTTTTATTACTTAGCAAGTTTGTAATTTGCTTATGTGTCGATATAAGTTGTTTTAACAGGTCTAAATCAGTCTGTGTCAAATTTTGCTTATTTTGCTCATGAAAAAACGCTTCAATTCTTTTTGTATATTTCGGTATTTCTTTTTCCAGTTCGACTATATCCAGGTTCTTTGCCAACTGATATAGCTCATCACCTGAATTAATTATTAAATCAATATTGTCTCGAACGCCTGATTGCATCATAAATATCTACTTTTAATAATTATCAAGCCGCAGGTGTAATTTGTTCCGGTTCTCTAGCTTTTGTTACTTCAGAATGATTGGCAATACCATCCCAGGCGGTTTTAATCTCCATTAACAAATCGCGAACTTCGTCTATTAGTGAAACATCATTTTTTAAGTTTGATTCTATTAATCGACGCGTCATATATTCGTACAAATTATCAAGATTACCAGCCATTGAACCACCCTTTTCATGATCCAAACTATCGCGTAAGCCACCAATAATAGAAATGGCCACACTAATATCTTCACCCTTTTTCACCATAGACTTAACTTTCAAATGTCCCTTGGCTTGAGCAAGTTTTGCTAGTGCGCCATCAATCAACATTTGAATTAAACGATGCGGCGACGCACTTTCAATACCTGTTTGAACGTTGATCTTTGCATATTCCTTCAATGCGCTAATGTTCCCAAAACTCGTATTATTCATTAATCTTTGCCTCATTAAATTGTTGTTGTTAATCCTTGTGAAAATTATTATTCCTATCTATTTGATCGATCAGTAATATTTTTTATTGCTTCAAATTGAAGTGTCAGAAAACTACTGGTTGAATTTAATTGAGCCACTATTGCATCCATGACTGAAAACTGAGATAACAAACGTGCTTCTAGTGAATTTAACGACAATTGCAACGCTTCCAAATCTTCGTTTATATCGGCAATGGTTGAACTTAGTCCTTCAGTTTTTCTTTGAAGTAATCCATCTGCTTTTGTGTATTCATTAACAATATTATCAAGCTTTGTTGCAACTCCATTTTCAGAAGAAAATAATTCTGCAACATCATCCATATTTGTATTTATTGCAGCATTCAGTTTGTTAGCATCTATTTTTAATGTCCCATTACTATTAGACGTAATACCCAAATCCACCAGGGTTTTATATTGTCCACTTATACCTGTAACAGCATTGGAAATTTGTGTACGGATTTTATTGCTAAGGTTTCTAGTTGTTGCATCGCCGAGAAGAACAGAAGCTTTACCTGTATTAGGATCAAACTCCGTTACATCATTCATGAATTTTCTTAAGGTATTATAGTTTGTGATAAATGTTTCAATATTGCTCTTAATCGTTGCGGTGTCATTGGCAACAGTCAGGTCATGTACTGCACCTGAATCCTTTTTAAGAACTGTTATTGTAATACCGTCAATTGCATCAACGATCGTATTAGAAGAACTTAAAACTTTTTGACCATCGATGTAGACCTCTGCATCGATTGCGGCATTAATCTGTGTTAATCGCTCAGGTGTAGTACCGTCTGTCGTATCATAATAAAAGGCCGATAGACCTGAGGCATCGGTATCATCTAAATCATCATCATTCACTGTTACCGTTATTGCATTGTCAATTCCGGTTTCATCAGAACTCAACATTAATTTTGCTTCCGTTCCACCTGCACCATCATCGACATTAACAATCGTCGCTGAGAGACCGGTATTATCAGTTGCATCATTAATAGCATTGCGTATACCTGTTAACGTATTATTACTGCTATCAATAACAACATTAAAGCTGTTACTGCCGACAGAAATAGTTAACGTGCCGGTTCCAACAACGGTAGCCTGATCAGTAAAGCCAGACGTCAATAATTTATGCGCCTCCGCAAGCTCTCTAACCTCAACACCAAATACGCCAGGTGCAATAGCACCAGTTGCTGTAGAACTAGATGATGTCGATGCAGTAAATACAGTTGCATCTGCAGATATTAATGTATTCGATTGAAAATTAGTTGGAGATTTCAAGAAGGTCAAAGGAGAAGTAAATGTTGCTAATGTGCTTTTTAATGCACCAAATGCAGATATTTCGAATTCAGTATCGGAACGTTTATTCGCCAGTAACAATGTTTTTGCATCGCCTTCTGCAGCGACAAGACCGGTTACTATTGAATCAATATTCAGTCCAGAACCAATACCGGTCACTGATATCATAACAACTCCTTTATATTCTAGGTTTCTTTACGCTTGTAATGCAGAAATCGCACCAACTAAGCCTGTGCATTTAGCAACAGACCAACACTTTTATTCAACTGCTGTGCCACGCGTAAAAACTCATCAGATGGAATAGTACGAATCGTTTTCTGACTTTCACTATCCACAACCCTGATAACAGTTTCGCCTGTATCTTCATCAATACTAAAATGTAAATCGCGCTTCAAACTTTGAACATGTTGGTTCAAAGTTTCTGCGGCCTGTTTTAGTTGTTGATTTGATGGTTGACTACCTTCCATAGTAGACGGCATTAATTGTTCATTATTCGACAACCCTTGCCGTGCAACTGTCCTGTCCGCCTCAATCACCTTACTTTGTTGCTGAACTCGTGAGTTTTCAGCAGCAAGAGACGATGACCGCCTCATTTCTGTGGTGATGTCGGTAGGCATCATATTATTACCTCCAAAAAATATTCAAACTTAAAGCGCGGCCGGGTTATTCACCCGACCGCTCATTACTACTCTGTTAAAACTCAAGCTCATTATTACTGCCGATTACTATTGTAATAATGACAGTACTAATTGAGGTTGTGAGTTTGCTTGTGACAAGATTGAGATTCCTGCTTGTTGCAAGATCTGTGCTTTTGTCAAAGCCGCTGTTTCAGCAGCGAAGTCAGCATCCTGAATTCGACTACGAGCAGCTGATAGGTTTTCAGCGGTTGTTGATAAAGAACTTACAACCGATTCAAACCGACTTTGTATCGCACCTAAATCACCTCGACTGGTGTTGATTGAATCCAGTGCGGCATCAATAGTAACAATCGCAGCGTTAGCACCAGAAACACTACTAATGTCCGTAGCAGCAACCGTAACACCAGAAGCTACAGCCACATTCGTAGCTGCAGTAAGACCGGCATTAGTTGGTGTTGCTCCAGCAATCGTTATGTTAGAAGAGCTACTTAGTGAGATTGAGCCATAAAGTGTAGTGCTAAGAGCAGCAAAACCCTCTGCACCCGCAGCATCCGCACCCGCTTCTGTCAGAACGATATTACTACCATCAGCTTTACTAACAGTTAAATTGCCACCAGTATAAGAAGCGGTGTAATTTGCTAATGAATCGATGAGTCCCGCAGCTTCAGTACCAGTGATAACGCCATCAGCACCGTCTACGGTGAAATCAAGCACGTTACCATCAATATTGAGCGTGTAAGTTGGCGCAACAGCTTCTGCTGTAGTTGTACCATTTGTTGATGTTACAGTTGCACCAGCAGCAAAAGCACCTGCTGTACCAGTAAAGTTACTCGTGATAGATAAGGAAACATCCGAACCATCAGCCTTTGATAAGACCAGGTTACTACCCGCAATTGTTCCAGAAGTTATAGAATAAGCACCATTACTAGCAGCAACAAAAGTATCGACTGCAGCCTGAACATCAACTGCCGTTACTGTGTTACCTACGGTAGCTACTCTGTCTAGAATCGTAGAGCCGTCAATTTGCAAGGTAAAGTTCGTGTCGGTTGCTGCAGTTGTACCGTTAGCAATAGCATTGGTACCTGTTGCAAAGTTACCACCAGCAAAACCACCGACCGCTGCGTTGTTATCGCCTGCAGGAGCGGTAAATCCATTCGCTACAACAACATTGAACGCAGAGCCATCTGCTTTACTAAAAGCAAGAGTACCTGCTGCTGCAGTTCCAGCCACGGTAATACCCGCTGCATTAAGTGCTGCTGTATTAGTGGTAATACCCGCGTCAATTTCAGCGGCGGTTACATCATCTGCAGCAGCACCGTTAATAGACGCTGCATTAGCACCGACAGTATCGAAGTCAGCACTAGCAGTAAAACCACCACTTGCATCATCATTTCCGATAGTGATATTGAATGCCTCACCGTCAACACGCGTGAAGGTCAGTGTGCCAGCTGCTGCTGTACCAGATACGGTAATACCAGCCGTATTAAGTGCAGCAGTAGCGGCAGTCACATCAGTATCAATATTAGCTGCTGTTACAGTAGCATTTGATCTATTCGTGACCGATACACCATCAACAGCCAAAGTATAAGATGAACCGTTACCTTGTGTAGAATCAGTAAAAGCTCCAGATGCAAGTGTGGCAGATGCTGTATTTGCGACTGAAGTAAACGAAAATGCCTGTGTGCCATCAACGGTGATGGAGTACGTTTGTGCTTGACCACCTGCTGCTTGAGATGTTGTGTGTGCACTACTTACAGCAGTAGAGCTCGCCACAGCAGCTACAGTTGCCGATACTGCTACGGTATAAGCACCTAAGTTTGCAGTAGTTGCGGTTTGTACTGTCGCCGATGATGCGCTACCAAATGCGATGGACTGACTATTGGTAGCTGTTGCTGTAACACTGCTATCAGCAGCAGTAATAGCAGCAGCGATAGCTGCAGCATCTCTAGCCGTTGCAGCAACTGCATTACCATTAACCGTCAAATCACCAGAGCCCACTGCTCCTGCAACCGCAGTTCCTGCTGATGTAGCAACCGTACCCTGACCAATGTCAGCAGTTCGCGAACTGGCTATCTGGGCGACATTAATCGTCTGGTTTGCATTTGCACCAACCTGGAATTGTTGCGAAGTAAATGTTCCGTCTAATAATTTCACACCGTTAAAACTTGATGCAACTGATACACGATCAATTTCAGCAATTAACTGTGCCGTTTCAGCTTGTAGCGCTGCACGGTCAGTTGCACTATTGGTTGCGTTGGCTGATTGAACGGCCAACTCACGAATACGTTGTAGACCATTGGTAATTGCTCCCAAATCACCTTCAGCCGTTTGTGCTAAAGAAATACCGTCATTGGCATTTCGTGCTGCTTGATTACTGCCTCGAATCTGAGCAGTCATTCTGTTAGAAATAGCAAGACCAGCAGCGTCATCTTTCGCGCTGTTGATTCGCAGACCTGATGAAAGTCTCTGTAATGAAGTCGCTAGACTTGAACCTGAACTATTCAGATTTCTTTGAGCATTAAGAGATAATACGTTTGTGCCAATTACTTGAGCCATTATTCTACTCCTTATAAAAACTTCGCTGATTAACTTACAAATCAACAAAGTTTAAGCTTAATCATTAGCAGATATATTGACCCTGAGGTCGATATTCACTGCTTCCGGAAAGGTTATCGGATTAGTGAAAAAAAACTTTAGCTAAATTTCGTCTTGATGTAATGAAGAATCGAAAGTGAAAATTCAAGGACTTGGCGGACTTCAGTAAGGGCTGTATTTCTTAGTGCTTTTGTTTAGGTACGGTTGTTGCAGGATTTAATCTTCATATTTGGACAATATTAATGGACTACTTCAAATCAAAATAATATGACTGCAACTATTACAAAAAAAAATAAGCCTTTATCTAAAAAGCATAGTCTACGTGCCTCACAGCTATTACAAACGGCCTGGACATCTCATCAAGCGGGACATTTGCAACAGGCAGAAGCTACATATCTGTCAATTCTAAATAAATACCCTAATTATCCCGATGCATTATATTTTTTGGGTGTTCTCGCTAAACAAACTGGTCAACACGATTTAGCTATCATTCGTTTTCAGCAAACCCTTGTCATCAAACCAAATTTTGCCGAAGCACATAGCCATTTAGGTAATACACTTCAAATTACCGGACGCATTGATGAAGCCATAGCCTGCTTTAAACAGGCTGTTGCTATCAAACCTGATTTTGTCGAGGCACATTATAATCTTGGTAATGCCCTTCAGTCACAAGATCGGATGGAAGAAGCTATAAACTGTTTTAACCAAGCGGTTGCTATCAAACCGAATTTTATTGAAGCCCATAACAATCTGGGAGGTACGCTTCAAAAACTTGGACGAATTGAAGAGGCTATTATTTGTTTTGAGCGAGCAATAACTATCAATCCAGACTACGCCGAAGCATACAATAATCTAGGGAATGCTTACTTTGCACTCGATCGATTTGATGATGCGATGCCATACTTTAAGCAAGCCTTGATAATTAAACCTGATTTTGCCGAGGCGCATTTTAATCAGGGAAATGTTCTTCATTCTCTCGATCGTCTGGATGAAGCTATATCTCATTTTCAACAGGCCATTTCTATAAGGTCTAGTTTTCCTGAAGCTTATTACAATTTTGGGAATACTCTTCATGCACTCGGTCGCATGGATGAAGCCATCGCCAATTATGAACAAGCTCTTAGTTTAAAACCTGACTATGCTGAGCCACATAATAAATTGGGTAATATTTATAATGAATTGGGCATGCAGTGGGAATGTTTTGTATGTCAGCGACGTGCTTTTTCTCTTGATCGCCAGAACGATACATATTGGATCAGTTTTGCGAGATCGTTAGACACATTATCATTCTCTACTGTTGATGATCGTCTTTTTCAAGATTTATATGACTTGTTAGATCATCCTGCAGTAGAAGCAAAACCCTTAGCCGAATCCATCATCAGCGCTCTACGCCATCACCCGGAATTTATTACACTTATTGAAAAGGTAAACGATGATGAAATGAATAACATTACTTATAGTGATGCAGCAAAACGATTGTTATCGATCCCACTATTACTAAAATTCATGGTCTTAAGCAGTGTTCATGACCTTGAAGTCGAAAAAATGTTCACCATTTTACGTCGATCATTACTGTTAAATTTAAAACAGCAACAAAGCAATGAAGCAAGCTGTTTGCCGTTTTCATCTGCTCTGGCTCTACATTGCTTTACTAATGAATATATTTTTATGGAAACCGTAGAAGAAACGGCAGAGGTTGATTTGCTACATGAAGAAATTTCAAGCTTAATCACTAACGGTCAAACAGTATCGCCATTGGCTATAATAACACTAGCTACTTACAGACCGCTCTATCACTATCCCTGGGCAAATTTATTACTTAATCTTGATTGGCCGGATGAATTTCAGAATGTCATTGTAAGACAGTTAAAAGAACCATTAGAAGAGAGTGCTCTACGTGTTCAAATTCCCAACCTAACCTTTATCCATGATTCGACTTCACAGGCTGTACGTAATCAATATGAAGAGAACCCTTATCCCCGTTGGGTAAAACCGGGCTTACGGGTAACGGCAACGACGATTCAAGCATTTCTGGAGGCTTCTCCACTACGATTTGATTTAGGAAATTATAGTTCTCCGAGTAACCCGAAAATTCTTGTCGCCGGTTGCGGCACTGGCCAACATGCAATAAAAACAGCATCCATGTTCTTAAACGCTCATGTGTTAGCCGTAGACTTAAGTTTAGCCAGTCTTTCTTACGCTAAGAGGAAAACCAAAGAACTGAAAATTTCAAACATCGAATATGCGCAGGCAGACATTATGGAATTAGTCAGTATTGATCGGCAGTTCGATCTCATCGAATCAGTTGGCGTCCTTCACCATCTGCTCGACCCTTTAGCTGGTTGGCGAAATTTGACAAGCCTCTTGCGTCCAGGTGGCATCATGAAAATTGGTTTGTATAGCGAAAGTGCACGTCAGGATGTCGTTAGTGGACGTTCCTTAATTGAAAATAAAGGTTATTCAACATCGCCAGAAGATATTCGTCGATGTCGTCAAGATATTATCGCAATGGCCGCAAATGGTGAGTGCGAAATGAAAAAAATATTTACTTTTAGAGATTTTTTTCAGCTTAGTGAACTCCGCGATCTATTGTTTCATGTTCAGGAACATCGTTACACGATACCGCAAATCGAATCTGAGATTCATCAGCTTGGACTGGAATTTCTTGGATTTGAAATCAGGAATCAGAAAGCAATGGCGCAATTCAAAGCAATGCACACTGAAACTAATGCACAGACTTCACTATCTTTATGGCATGAATTCGAAACCCAAAACCCGGACACTTTCCGAGGCATGTACCAATTTTGGTTACGTAAAAGACAATAACTTTTAGATAACATTAATTTCATCAAACACATAGAAATATGACTGCAACCGTCACAAAAAGGAATAAGCCTTTATCAAAAAAACACGCCTCTCGTGCAACAGAATTATTACAAAAGGCCAACACATTCTTTCAGGCCGGAAACCTGCAAGGGGCAGAAACCTTGTATCTGTCAATTCTGGAAAAATACCCAAATTACTTCGAGGCAACTTACTTGTTGGGTGTTATTGCTTATCAGGTAGGTCAATATAATTTAGCCATTGCACGTTTTGAACAAACACTGACGATTAAGCCGAGCTTTGCTGATGCACATAATAATATGGCTGATGCACTTAAAGCTCTCGGTAGATTAGACGAAGCAATTTTTCATTATAAAAAAACGCTTAGCATTAAGCCTGACTTCCCTCAATCACATATTAATTTGGGAAATTGTTTTAGTTTGCTAGCTCGATTTGATGAGGCCATATATCACTTTGAACAAGCTCTGAGCACAAAACCTGATTTTGTTGAAGCACATTATAATCTAGGGAACAGCCTTCAAGAACGAGGACAAATGGAAGAAGCGCTTGACCACTATGAAAAAGCGCTTGCCATCAAACCCGACCTTATAGCGGCACATAATAATATTGGTGCACTCCTTCAAGATATGGGCCAGAAGGAGAAAGCTATTAAGCATTATGAACAGGCACTTATTCTTAAACCTGACTTTGCCTGGATGTACTTTAATCTAACTAACATAAAACCAAAACAAGAACAAATACCCATCATCGAACGTCTTTTAACATCGTCTAATATCTCTGATGAAGATGCCATGTATTATCATCATGCACTGGGAAATATTTTTAACGATGCGAAATCTTATTCCAAAGCATTTGAACATTACCGCATAGGCAATAACCTTAAACGTAAATCAATTTCTTATGATGCAAAAAAGCATACTGACTTTGTCGATCGTTTGATTGAAACCTATTCAGAAAATTACTTTAAAGGAAAAATAGTATGCAATTCTGACTCAGAACTACCGGTCTTTATTTTGGGCATGCCTCGTTCAGGAACTACGCTGGTCGAACAAATTGTCTCAAGTCATCCGCAAGTTTATGGTGCGGATGAACTAACAACGCTCGCTCGTATTGAAAGTGCAATAGACAAACAATATGAAACATCAATGACTTATCCGGAATGCATGTCCTTAAATGATGAGTCTAATACGCAAATATACTCTACAGAATACTTGCAAGAGTTAAGAGCTTACTCACAAGACGCAACTCGTATTACTGACAAGGCTCCTTATAACTTTCTTCGCATAGGGCTTATCAAAACACTCTTTCCAAAGGCACGCATCATTCATTGTCAACGCAATGCACTCGATACCTGTACCTCAATCTTTTTGAATTATTTCGCTAGCGGTAATGAATTCTCTTACGACCTGACTGAGATAGGACAATATTATTTAGATTATGAACGGCTGATGGCACATTGGCACACCCTATTTCCTTCTGACATATTCGATGTCAAATATGAAGCATTAATTAGCAATCAAGAGGAAATGAGTCATCAATTGATCGACTATCTTGGTTTGGAATGGGATGAACATTGTCTGGCTTTTTACAATAATAAGCGTGCGGTTAGGACGGCAAGTAATCTACAAGTACGACAACCGATTTATAACAAATCAATTAACCGATGGAAACGCTATGAAGAACATCTGCAACCACTGATTACCGTTCTACAAAATTCTTCTGAGAATTATGAAAATAATTAGCTGTCAGTAGTGTTACAAGAAATTAAATAAGGATAGACTTTGTATACGTGAATAGGATGCTTGTGCAGCTTCTAATGATGCAGTTCGTGTTTGTAATTCAATGACCGCCGAAACAATATCAAGATCCTTTACTGAGGACAAGGTAGATTGCATTTCCAGTTTAAAGGAACTATTAACATTGGTTTGATCTTCAATTGTTCTGAGCCGTGCCCCTATACCGGCACGTACACCAGAAATATTTTCAAATGCAATATCAATTTCACTCAATGCCTGATTAATTGTATTAAACGTAGCTGACAATCCACTCTGACCGGTAACTCCTCCTTCCAAAGCGACTGCCAATTTTTGCACTGTACTAAATATATCCTGTTTATTGCTCGGCGTCACAGTATAAGAATCGCCCAAAGCAGGTGTGCCAGAAACACCTGTTTGTATTCCATTAAACTGGATTGAAGCACCATCAAGATGATCAGGAGCGTCATTCACGATGTCCAGTGGTAACGGCGGTATCAATTGCCCAGAAGTTGAACCAACAACATTATAACCAAGGTTGCCATTAGCATTAGTCACATAGGTAATATTATAAGTCTCAGCAACATAAGCAGAAGCATCGACTATGGATCCAATATTAAAGATACCGTCACCGGTATTTAATCCCGAGGTTAATGAACCTGAAAAGGAACCGACAGTTCCACTAAAGTTACTATCAATCGTCATCGCAGCACTACTACCATCTGTTCTTGTCAGCACTAAAGTACCCGCAGCGATTGAACCAGTGCTTGTATAAGCGCCACCACTACCTGCGACGAAAGTTGTCAATGCTGTATCAAGTTCTGTAGCGGTAACTGTTCCGCCTATCGCAGCAGCTTCAGTAAAAAACTGAGTGCCATCAATACTCATGGTGAAGGCTGTATCAGTTGGAGCAGTAGCAACAGCGCCTGTTGTTGTTTCCGATTCAGTGACACTGGCTGTGACACCACTCAAGGTACTGGTAGAAGTATCAAAAGTAATAGCAGTACCATCTGCTTTTGATAGAACTAAATCCGCAGTAGAAAGTGCACCCGAAACAACACTGTAGGCTCCACCACTTCCTGCGATAAACGCAGCAAAATCACTATCAAGTTCAGCTGCATGGTTAACAATCAGATCATCGCCTGCACCAAATGTTATATCGACTGCTGGATTACCATCGATAGTTAGAATAAATTGTTCGCCACCACCACCACCATCTGTACCGGCAATCGCGGTAACCGTATTTTCAGTTGCTGTTGCAGCACTACCATCGGAAACGGCTGTTGTGTAAGAACCAGGAGCAACCATATTGGTTGCTTTCATATTAACCTGAAATTTACCATTGCCATTTTTAATATTAACAAACACATCATTACCTGAATCTGCATCGGCGATATTTCTTCCAGATGAAATTTGTAAAGAACGCTGTCCCTGATCTCCACTATAAACATATGAACCATCCGCAGCCTGGCTAAATGGTCTGGTTGTCACCTTATAACCGGAAAATAAAAAATTCTGATTTGTATCTCGCGTATTGGCGAGACTCAGTAATCCATCAAGTCTTTCACGTACTTCCAGTGCCAGACTTGCACGATCTTGCTGACTTAAAGTTGAATTATTACCTTGTAAAGCCAACTCCCTGATGCGTAACAACGTATCCTGTACATCATCAAGTGTTGATTCTTCCAGCGTGAGTCGATTTGATGCATTGTCAGCATTTCGTTGATATTGATCAGTTACACTGATTGCCTCATTCAAACGCAGTATCTGTGCTATCCCGCTAGGATCATCAGAAGGTTTGATAATACGTTTACCCGTTGCAATTTGTTCTTGTATATTTGCAAGACGAGTCTGTTGTTCAAGAAGGCTATTTACGCCTCTTTGTGCAAGATAAGCTGTCGATATTCTCATAACACTTCACCTACTCTAACGAAACGCGTTCATTAAACTCTGAAATAATTCATCAGCAACTGTGATCATTCGTGCTGAAGCTGTATACGCTTGTTGAAACTTAAGTATGTTAGCGGCCTCTTCATCTAAATTTACACCCGAAACACTCTCTCGAGCTTCAATCGTCTGTTCCAGTAATGCATCGAGGGCCGCACTGCTAATTTCTGATTGTCGCGTTGTTGTACCAACATCAGCCACCAGTTGGCCATACGTTTCCTGAAATGAAGCAGAACCGTTTAATAACAATCTATCCGTCTGCAAATTGGAAAGTAACAAACCATTTCGATTATCTCCATCGACGCCCGTATTGTTTTGAATAACAAAGGCATCACCATTGTCTGGAATACCTGAGATTATAAAAGTCGCATTCCCGGCAGTAGCTATAGTAAATTGTTTGCCCGCATTTTCAGTCGATGGGTTATACGCCAAAGTTCCACCGGGAGGCGATGAAATATCAAAACGATTATTTAACGCGTCAAACGTCAGTGTAATATCTGCGGCTAAAGGAACACCAGTAGTCGAGCTAATACTGACATCAGATATCTTTGTTGTACCTGTATTTGTCGGTATCCCGGATGAGTTAGTGACTTCACTTCCTTGTAATGGTCCGGCAATCGCAATTTTTCTCGGGTCAGTAATTAATACTGCTATATTGCTTGCGCCATTGATGCTCGGGCGAATGATATATCCATCACCAACTGCAGCACCTGAACTGATCGTTAATGTAATGCCATCTACTGCTGGCGTTGTATACGGAGAAGTACCACCCGTATTGATAGTAGTTATCGTCTTATCACTCAAACGCATTAATGTATAATTATTACCACCAGTATACGTTAAGCTGTAATCGCTATCTGAAAGTGTGCCGGGATCAGTAATGACCGAGGTCACATTATTTGGCGCAGTACCTAGAGCAATAACACTGGGTGCTCCCACAGCAAAGAAAGCTGTATTAACATCACCATCCAAACTCGCACCCAAACGATGTTGATCATTAAACGCGTCGGTCAAACCTATCGCCAATCGGCCTAATGCATTTCTTGCCGGTTCCAGCATTTGTGCTTGAAAATTGATCTGGCCGCCAAGCGAGCCACCATTAACGCTTTCCGTAATAATGCTGGAGTTGAATTTTCCTCCAAGCGTTATTTCATAATGACCTTCATAGGTTTCAGCGACACTCAATATACTTGCGCTTTGATTAATTACTAAAGGTTGGCCGTTACCAATAAAAACATTCATTGATCCATCACTCTGTTCAACCGTGCTGACAGAGACCAGCTCTGCTAAATCCCGGATTAACACTTCACGTTGATCGAGTAAATCATTGGGTGGTTGACCGGCAGCAGCACCTGTAGCAACAACAATACGAACATTAATATCCGCTATTGAACTGGAAAGAGTATTGATATCACCAATATCTTCGTTAAGCTGAATCTTTACTTCATTACCCAGATCAGATAAACGTCTATCTAAAAATTGAAAACGTGCAGCTAACGACTCAGCTTCACTTAGCAAGACCTGCCGGGAAGTAGCTGATGAAGGTAAATCATTTACATCCTGAATTGCTGCAAAGAAATTTTGCAAACTCGGACTCAAGCCGGTTTCTTCATTGGCCAACATATCATCAACTCTGCTGGCTAGTGTTAGAAATGAATTGATTTCACTTGCACTGGTCGTGCTTGTACGCAATTGCGTATTAAGAAAACTATTAGTGATTCTAGTAATACCTGATACCTCAACCCCACTACCAACATAACCTACGCCTTTAAACTGTGCCTCACGTGCGACTAGATCAACACGCTGGCGACTATATCCTTTCGTATTAACATTGGAAATATTATGACTCACCGTTGCTAAACTGCGCTGAGAAACCAGTAAGCCACTAATTGCTGAATTCAGTATTATCATAATTTATTTTCCAAATATCTAAATCGCTTCACGTTCAACAATACTTATAACCTTGCTGGCATATTGCGGATCCGTTGCATAACCTGCATCTTGTAATGCCTGAACATAGGTTTCACCATCATTACTACTTTGTAAGGCATTTCGATAACGATCATTGCTCTTGATAAAGTCAACATAGTCTTCAAAACTTTGTTGATAGGAGTCATATACTCTAAAGTTTGAAAATTCTCGCTTCGCATTTCCGTCAACATATTCTAATGAACTAACATTAACCTGTTGACCACTCCAGCGTTCGTCCGCTTTTATACCAAACAGGTTATGACTACTCTGACCGTTACTATGTTGAATCACTTTATTTCCCCAGCCTGTTTCCAGCGCCGATTGTGCTAATAAAACATTTGCAGGAATTCCTAATGCACTTGCAGCAGCTTCTGCATAGGGACGCATTGTATTAATAAAGTCTTCTGGTGTTTCAAAGTTACTATTATTAACTTTCAAGTCAGTTGATAGCTTTAACATAGTGCGATTAAACTCAGTGCGTTTTGGCAATGGGTTTAATTCTTTCGCTTCTTCATTATTTTTAACGGTTCTCTGTAGTTGCTTGACGATGCTATCCGCTA
This sequence comes from Gammaproteobacteria bacterium, assembly GCA_041689615.1. Taxonomy (GTDB): domain Bacteria; phylum Pseudomonadota; class Gammaproteobacteria; order Eutrophobiales; family Eutrophobiaceae; genus UBA7359. The sequence goes on from JBDNFW010000036.1 coordinate 59,744, forward strand.
TACCAATGCTTCTTTTTTCAGCAAGGTTTAACGCTAACTGTTGATCCATCATGTCTTGATACATCCGTGATTGATCAGAATCAAAGATGCCGTCGCCCAAACTGGCATCTCGCATCTGCTTTAACATCATTTTTAAAAAAAATGCTTCAAACTGATTTGCCACTTCTTCAAGTGCCTCAGGTGAATCATTTTTTGCTGCCAGCTTGAGCTTATGCAGTCCACTAAAATCAGTATAAATTTTTGCGCTGGAGAGATCGGTTTCCATCTTATTTAGATCATGCTATCCATTAAATAATAATAAGTTCGGCTCTAAGTGCGCCTGATTCTTTTAGTGCTTCAAGTATCGCAACTAAATCACCCGGTGCTGCACCAACCTGATTAACAGCACGAACAAGATCATCCAGCGAAACTCCGGGATTAAATAGAAACATACGATTGTTCTCTTGCTCAACAGAGATATCAGAAGAAGGCACGACGGTTGTTGTGCCATCGGAAAATGCGCCAGGTTGACTGATGATTGGATCCTCAGTAATCGTCACAATTAAACTACCATGTGATACGGCAGCTTCATCGACAGTAACATGTTTACTGATAACAACCGTGCCCGTTCTCGAATTAATGATCACTCGTGCAGGTGCAGATCCTGGTTCAAACGTAATGTTTTCCAGTAGTGAAGCAAAAGCAACACGTTGACTATAATCTTCTGGCGCAGTAACGTTTACTGATGTGCCATCAAGTGCCTGTGCGGTACCTAATCCTATCCATTCATTTATTGCATCTGCCATACGATTTGCCGTAGTAAAATCAGGCCGATGTAAATTAAGTACCACTGAACCCGATTGTCCAAAAGAAGATGGCACTTCTCTTTCTACAATTGCACCATTAGGAATGCGGCCTGCACTAGGTACATTAACCGAAATGCTGGAACCATCGTCAGTTGATACACCAAAACCACCAACAACAATATTACCTTGTGCTATCGCATAAATATTTCCATCTATACCTTTTAGTGGTGATATTAATAAACTGCCACCGCGCAAACTCTTGGCATTGCTTAAGGATGACACGGTAATGTCAATCTGTTGACCCGGTTTAGAAAAAGGTGGGAGAACAGCATGAATAACCACTGCTGCTACATTCTTTAATGATGTTGGTACTGTGTCTAAAGAAATACCAAACTGTTTTAACATGCTTTGCAAACTCTGAGTGGTAAAAGGCGTTGAGGTATCACCTGTGCCATCCAAACCTACCGCCAGGCCATAACCAATTAGTTGGTTATCGCGTACACCTGCAATGTTGGCAAGATCTTTAATCCGTTCTGCATTAACAAATGAAGAACCGAATAAAAAGTAAAAAAGTAAAAGTATTTTTAAAGTTTTCATTTTATTAATACGGCATAAATGGGCTGGCAAAAAATCGTGCTAACCAACCATTTTTATTTGTATCTGAAAGCGCACCTTCACCGATGTAATTAATTGTCGCATCAGCAATCTGAGTAGACTGCACTGTATTATTAGTGAGGATATCTACCGGACGTACAATGCCGGACAGTTGTATGTATTCGACACCATTGTTCAGAGTGACACGTTTTTCTCCGCGTACGATTAAGTTTCCGTTAGGTAATACTTCAACAACAAAAACTGTAATATTGCCTGTTAAAATATTGCTTTGATCTGCCGCGCCACTTCCAGTGAGCGCATGATCTGAATGTAAATTACTCTGCAAACTTAAGTCTTGAGTAGCTGACAATGGTGTGAATTTTGGCAAACTAAATTCTGGACTTGCACCAAAGATAGTCGGATTGTCTATGTTTGCAGTCGAATCCTTAGAGAGAGTCGTTGTTGCATCTTTTTCAGCATTGGTCGCTTCATTTAATACGACTGTCAGAATATCACCTACTCTGCGTGCTTTAAGATCTTCAAATAAACGCATATCAAAACCGGGTTTATAGATTGAACCATTGGATTCTGGTTCCACTGGTGGCAATGTTGGTCGCACAGCGGCAAAGGCCGGATCACGTTTTGGCTGCGTTTGACAAGCAGAAACTAGCAGCAAAGAACATAACACCATGAAAACTATAGAAAACTTATAATCACCTGCATGTCTATTCATCATTTTCACTCGCTTTTAAAGATTGTTACTAGCGTATTGCAACATTTGATCCGCAGTTGAGATTGCCTTTGAATTCATTTCATAAGCACGTTGTGTTTCGATCATATTGACCAATTCTTCAACGACATTAACATTCGAACTTTCCAGAGCACCTTGTATCGTACGGCCTAATCCTGATAAACCAGGTGTGCCTGTTATCGGCGAACCACTAGCGGCTGTTTCTTTCAATAAATTATCTCCCATCGGCTGTAACCCGGTTGGATTTATAAAATCAGAAAGTTGAATAGAACCCACTTGCGTTGGCGTCGTAGTTCCTGCCACTAAGGCACTGACAACACCATCTTCGCCAACGGAAATATTAATAGTATTGGTAGGTATCGTTATGGCTGGTTGCAGAAGAAAACCGTTTGAGGTAACTACTCGTCCTTGTGAATCCAGTTGAAATGTTCCGTCACGAGTATAAGACGACGACCCATCCGGCATTAATATTTCAAAAAAACCGTTGCCGGTAATACCAAGATCCAGCGGATTTTCTGTTTGTATGATATTGCCCTGACTGTAAAATTTCTGGGTAGACATTGTTCTTACGCCTGTACCAATCATTAAGCCGGATGGAATTTCCGTACTTTGTGAAGATTGCGCCCCAGGTTGTCTTACCGTTTGATACAACAAGTCATTAAAAACAGGTCTTGCATTTTTATATCCGGTTGTATTAACGTTTGCCAGATTATTTGCAATCACCGCCATACGCGTCTGCTGTGCATCGAGACCTGTTTTTGAAATCCTTAGTGCTTGAGTCATTTTTATTTCTCCAACTCGTCAAATATTTTATTGATAAAAACTAATTCAGTGAAAGTATTCGTGTACCGACTTCGTCATTTTCTTTTGCCGCAGTCATCGCCTTTATCTCCAGTTCGAAGCGACGTGCATGCTCGATCATTCTTACCATCGCACCGACCATGTTGACATTACTACCTTCCAATGATTCCGGTGCTAATCTAATACTTGCATCGAAATTTAACGGTTCACCATTTTTTAATCGAAATAATCCATCGTCACCTTTATAAAGATCTTCAACCGCCGGGTTCACCAACTTAATTCGATCCAGCACAGCCAAAGATTTTTCATCCTGTCCTTTAGGGCGAATGGTAATCGTGCCATCATTACCAATGACGATTGCTTCTGCAGGAGGTACGGCTACTGGACCACCGTTACCATAAATGAGATTACCATTTCCATTTTCCAGAAAACCAACATTGTTAATCCGCATATCACCACGTCGTGTGTAAGCTTCTGATCCATCGGCCGCTTGAACAGCGATCCAACCGTCGCCATTAATGGCAAAGTCCAAAGGATTACCCGTGCTATAAATAGTGCCTGGCGAAAAATCGATACCGGGTCTTTCTGACAAGGCATACACTCTTGAAGGATGACCATCACCAAATACCGGCATACTCCTGTACTGTTCCATGTCTGCTCGAAAACCCGTCATCTGGGCATTAGCGAGATTATTTGCAACTGCCGCTTGTCCCAGTAACGTATTACTGGCTGCAGACATTGATATATAAAGTGATTTATCCATGATTCAATTTTGCCTTTATCTCAGGTTAATGATCGACTGGGTGATTGTGTCGGAAGTACTAATCACTTCTGCATTAGCCTGAAATGAACGTTGGGCAATGATCATATTCACCAGTTCTTCTGAAAGATCGACATTAGACTGTTCCAATGCGCCGGCCTGAATTAATCCCAGACTTGCTGTTCCCGGAGAACCCACCGTTACCGCACCTGAGGTAAATGTTTCGCCCCAGGATGTATCACTGACTGGTTGCAAACCTTGCGAGTTTGGAAAGTCAGCAAGCGCAATTTGTCCTTCTACACTGGATTGACCGTTAGTAAAACGCGCAAAGATAATACCTTCGCTATCAATATCAAGACCACTTAGCCTGCCTGTAGTAAAGCCATCCTGAGCTAATGCATTAACAGAAAAAGAAGCTCCAAATTGAGTAGCAGCAGAATAATCCTGTGCTAATGTCATTGCAGCTCCACCACCCGAAGGGGTAAAAGAGGCAATATTAACAACACCAGCAGCCGGAGTAGTTAAGGCACCTGCGGTAGAAAAGCTTAATGTATCGGGTCCACCGACATTTACACCATCAACAAAGGTATGGGCCTCCCAGATATTCGTTGTCGTTGCAAGTGTGCCGTTGCTTGCCGTTAAAGCACCCGCAAAAGAACCCGCTGTTCCACTGAAGTTACTATCGATAGTAATCGCAGCATTTGATCCATCCGCTTTTGATAACACCAGATTACCAGCAGCAATTGAACCACTCGTTATAGTGTATGCACCACCACTCGCGCCAACAAAAGTACTCAATGCTGAATCAAGTTCAGCCGCAGTGACGGTACCCCCTATTGCAGCAGCCTCAGTAAAAAACTGACTGCCATCAACACTCATCGTATAAGCCGTGTCGGTTGGGTTAACGACAGTGCTGCCATTATTAACCGTATTCGTTCCTGTCGCATGATCTGCACCGGCAAAACCACCTGCTGTCGTCGCCATTGTATTCACGACGACAATATCAAATGAGGCACCATTGGCGCGATTAAAGGCAAGATTTCCACCAGCAGCAGTGCCCGACACAGTAATTCCCGCAGCAGTAAGAGCCGCAGTGTTTGCAGTAATACCCGCATCAATTTCAGCAGCAGTAACGTCATCTGCACCTGCAGCTGAAGTGAACGAAAAGGCGGTTGTGCCACCGACTGTGATTGAATAAGTTTCACCCCCTGCACTCGCGACGGATGTCGTATGAACACCACCCGAAGCTGAGTTATTTACTACCGCAGTAGTTCCATCAGAAACAGCTGGCGTATATGCACCAGGAGAAACGGTCGTGGGAGTTGCAGGAATACCTGTTTTAACATAATACATCGAAGCAAGATGAGAATTACCCAAGCTATCAAAAATTGTGGTCGAAGTTGAATGATTGAAAGAATTAGGGTTCGTAGCACTAAATGTACCGGTAGCAGGTAGTCCTTGTGCTGCATCCAGATTTAAATCTATGGTCATATTGGCGCTGGCTTGAGGAGGAATATTTGACGTATTAACCTGGATGGGTCCTGCGGCACCGGTAATGTTTCCCGATGTATCAGCTCCGAAAGCGATCAAATTTTGGCCTTGAGCATTCGCCAGAAAACCATTTCTATCGACACCAAAAGCGCCACCACGCGAATAAATTTGAGTACCGCTATCATCAAGAATAAAAAAGCCGTTACCATTAATTGCAAAATCAAGATTGTTATCTGTAAAAGCGATATTGCCCTGAGTGAATTGTTGTCTGATTGCTGAAAGACGAACACCACTACCCGGAGTACTACCGCTGCCACCAACACTCGACACAGCAAACACATCAACGAATTCTGCGCGCGACTTCTTAAATCCTGCTGTATTTGAGTTGGCGATATTATTACCAATAACATCCAGTTCTCCGGATGCTGCTTTTAACCCACTTATTGCTACTCTAAATGCCATTTCGTTTTCTCCTGTGAATTAATCACGCATTTCAATTACATAATTTCTAATACGTCGTTAATGCTATACACACCTATACCATTAAGATTCAACAAAGGTTCATTTCCTGTTATTAATGAAACGCTATCAACCTTTGCATTAACTAAAACTGTTTGAGCAATAGCTTCACCATCAACTTGTGTAGCTGCTGCTATGCCATAGGTGCCGGCTGGTAATGCTTCGCCATTATTATTTAAACCATCCCAACTAAACTCGACTAGTCCGGCTGGATGCGCACCTAAATTAATTTGTCTTACACTTTGCCCTGCCGAATCTGAAATATTTAAAATCAAATTAGAAGTAGAACTTTCTGAAAAAACCTTACCGGTCACTTGACTACCGGGAGAGAGTACTGCTCTATCACTCGGAACAAGCACTGTAGTACCAACCATTGTCGAAGCTTGAAGTGCCTGATTTGATTGAAGTGAATTGCTAAGTGTTGCAAAAGAAGCGTTCAACTCAGTAATCCCGTTAACTGTTCCAAACTGAGCGACCTGAGAAAGAAAGTCGGCGCTTTCCATTGGATTCAACGGATCCTGATGTTGTAATTGCGTTAACATCAATTCAAGAAAAGCATCCTGGCCAAGGCCTTCATCTGCTTTCTTTTCAGGTTGCTTAAGTGCAAGGTGTTGTAGTTCAGCAGGTAATATAGTGTTCGATTCTGCCATGATATGTTCCTCTAAATATTCTTAAATTATTTCGTTATTGACCAAGTCTATTGGCCCATGCTTAGGGTTCTTAACAACATTTGTTTCGATGCATTAATGATCTCAACATTATTTTGAAATGTACGTGTTGCTGACATCATATTGGTCATCTCTTCAATAGGGTTTACATTGGGATAAAAAATATAGCCTTCTTCATCTGCCTTTGGATGATCCGGCTGATACTCTTTACGAAGCGGCGACTGACTTTCAAGAATCCCTGAGACACGAACACCACTACTCAAACCATCTTTCATAGAATCGGAATACAGGGTTTGAAAAACTGGATGCCTTGCTCTATAAGTTTGACCAGTGCTACTACTTACTGCATCCACGTTTGCCATATTACTTGCAGTCACATTCATACGAATGGTTTGTGCACTCATAGCTGAACCGGCAATTTCAAATACATTTAATAAAGACATTAAATTTCACCTCTTATTGCAGTCATCAATCCACTTATTCTTCCATTAAGAAAGCGTAAGCTGGCTTGATACATAATTGAGTTTTCCATAAATGCTGAACGTTCAGTTTGCAGGTCAACGGTATTACCATCCAGACTGGGTTGATTTGGAATACGGTACATAATCTCTGCACCCATTTTTGAAGTACCGGCACTATTAATATGACGTGCATTAGTCGTTACTATCTCGCTACTATTACTACTTTTCCCTGCTTGTTTAAGCACGTGTCTAAAATCAATATCACGCGCTTTATAGTTTGGCGTGTCTGCATTGGCTATATTTCCTGCCAATAGTTCAGCCCGATTAGCCCTAAGCTTTAATGCTGTTGCGTGTATACCGAATAAATTGTCCATAAGCTTTTTATCTGAATCATTAAAATATGTCAGACATTCTGCATCAGCCGTGCCAGAGCATAGAATTAATTTAAAATTAAGGACTTAGGTAAGAAATAAGGTTTTTATTGCGAATCAAGCGGAAAAGGTTTGCCTCTAAATGGCAATGGACAGGAGAAAACTAACTAAACGTGGTCAAACATGTTTGTAAACCACGCCGCGCGGACATTTAATCATTTCAAAAGCGTTACAGTGATTAGTCACCGTTTCAGAAGCACCTAGAATAAGAACGCCATCACTCTGCATAGACTTAGCAAATTTATTCATAATTTCAGTCTTGTTTTCGTTGGAAAAATAAATCAAGACATTACGGCAAAAAATAATGTCAAATTTTCCCAACGTAGCATAACTTTCCAGTAAGTTAAGATATTGAAATCGAGTTCTACTTTTTATCCTGTCATTCAGTTTATAGATGTCATTTTCTGTTTTAGTAAAGTATTTTTTCTTTCTCTCTTCAGATAAACCTCGCGACATTGATAAATAGTCATATTCAGCAGCGGTCGCACTTTTTACAACTCGAGAGGAAATGTCTGTTCCAATAATCTGGATGCCACCAGGAAAGCACCCCGGATTTTTCATCATGAACTCTTCAATAACCATACTGATTGAATAAGCTTCATGGCCATAAGAACAAGCAGCAGACCAGATTCGTGGTGTCGACATACGATTGCCTGTCAGTTTTGGTAATAATTCATCATGCAGATATTCAAACGGGTATTGATCTCGAAACCACGATGTCTCATTCGTAGTCATCGCATCAATAATTTCAAGTTTTAACTTTGGATCACGACCACTTTTAATCAGTTTCGTTGCTTCGTCCAAAGTCTTAACATGGTGTTGCTCAAATATCGGGCGCAATCGATTTTTTACCAGATAGGCTTTATTAGCGCCGAGCGTGATACCGGATGATTTTTCCAGATAATCACAGAACGCAAGATACTCACTCATATCCTGTTGGGATGCGTTATTCACACTACTTGAAGTTGATTGAAACTGAGCTTCTTGCAAAATTGTTCTTCCTTTTTAATAAAATAGTCACTACAAAATATTTATGTCGTTATGCTGCCTGTTCAGTTTTTATATCGTCAGGTTGTTTAAGCTTCAAATGAGCCAGGACACGTCCAGCCAATTCTGTAGCATCGTATTTAGCTATGAAATCATCCGCGCCTACCTTTTGCACCATGCTTTCATTAAATGCACCGCTAAGAGAAGAATGCAACAGGACTGTAAGCTCGTTTAGAACAGGATGCTCCTTAATATTTTTAGTCAATGTATAACCATCCATCACTGGCATTTCTACATCGGAAAGAACTAGTGAACATCTTTCAGTAATGGGGATACTCGTATCTTTTGCCCATTCAATTAAGATGTCATAACCTTCTTTACCATTTGTCGCTTGTGTGTACGAAATCTCCATTTGGTCAAGAACCTTGATAATCTGTTTTCTGGCCATACCGGAATCGTCTATGACCAGTACATGTTTATTTTTCACTTCATCTTTATTCGTTCCACTAATAACACTTTCATCAATATGATCCGAAAAGCCCATGACATCAGCCATCACTTTTTCAACATCTATGATCTCGACTAACTCATCATCAACATTAGTCACCGCAGTTAAAAATGAAACATTTCCCATACAACTGGGTGGCGGTTTAATTTCTTCCCAGTTCATATTGACAATTTTGTCTACACCGCCAACGAGAAAACCCTGAATATGTCGATTGTACTCAGACACAATAACAAAGCTGTTTTCCAAGTCTTCAATTGCAGGTTTGCCAACGGCCATCGCAAGATCCACAACAGTAATAGTTTGACCGCGCATGTTGGCAATCCCACGAATGACAGGATGCGCCTGTGGTGTGCGAGTTAACGATGGACATTTGATAACCTCTCTAACTTTAAAGACATTAATGCCAAATCGTTGCTGCCCACCCAGTCGAAACAACAGCAATTCAAGCCGATTCCTCCCCACAAGTTGGGTTCTGGAATTAACATTATCCATTACTTTGGTCATAGTCTGACTCCGGTTTACCTTTCTCAGTTTTATATCGACCGGCTAATCAGAAACTTAACACAGAAAATACGGCACAGGCTTTGCATATTCATTTCAACAAATATAACTGATTGCTCAGATCCAAAGGTGTGAAATAGTGATGCGATTTCAAACGACAAAAACAGAGACCATTGAGGCTAGGCACAACTTGCCTTTCTCAACGCTTGCTCGTAGAGCACCTTATCTTATTAAGCATACACCCCACAAAAATCTAAAAACTTTATTCCAGAGCTTGTTTAAAATATTGCCTCATAAAGAAAAAATGTTTGAGCCGGACAAGTATCCTCTAGCAATAAATGAAGAAGAAACGCGTTCATTACAACATTTGGAAGATTGTGCGAATGCCGCAAGACAAACAGAAGCCTATAGCCAGGATGAGTGAGAAATGATGAATAAAAACAACTTAAATAAACAGTTTATATCATTACTCTCCAGCTTATTTGTATTGTTAGCAATGACGACATTATCAAATAAAGTTTACAGCAAAGAATCCCATTCTCTGGATGATATTGCTAAAACGGCACACGACTTTGTTTTTAATCAAATGCAAAAACCTGATGAACAGATACAGGTTGTTATTGGTCAACTTGATTCGCGTTTAAGATTACATCAATGCACTATTCCACTTGAAGCATACAACCAGAATTACGAAATGCGACAAGGACTTAGTACGATAGGTGTACGCTGTAATGACAGTAAGCCCTGGTCATTGTATGTGCCTGTCTCAGTAAAGAATTTTAAAATGGTTGCTACGCTTAAACATGCGGTAATACGTAATACTGTCATAAGTGATGATGATATTGCTTTGCAAAAAATGGATATCAATCGTTTGTCATCGGGTTATTTTGACGATCTTGAACAACTAAAAGGCAAAATGTTGACTCAAAACCTGTCAAAAGGCGTTGTGTTGACTAAACACCACGTAAAATTACCAATGGCCATCAATCGTGGACAAAGCGTGACTCTCATTGCAAAAAACTCGGTGATTGAAGTCAGAATGAAAGGGGTAGCTATGTCTAAAGGTGCTATCGGCGAGAGAATTAAGGTCAAAAATATGAAATCAAAGCGTATTGTTGAAGGTGTGATTATCGACAAAGACTTGATAAATGTGAACTTATAGACATTATTAAGGCGAATAATACTAAAGTTTTAATCACAGGTTGACGATAACTCACGTAATCAATAATTAAATGGTGGTACAAACCAGATGGTCAATGAAATAAAAGGTTCAAATCATGCTCTTTTAAGTAGTCTCGCTGGTCAGCAACACGCTGATCAGGCTAAAGATCAAGCGAAAGCAGCAGGAAACAAAACCCAAGGCACTGCAGAAGATAGTGTCAGCTTAACTGACCAAGCAGAAAAACTTAGAGCCCTTGAATCCAGCATATCGAATCAACCTGTTGTTGATACAAAACGAGTTGAATCAATTAGAAGTGCCATTCTTGATGGTTCTTATACTGTTGATGCCAGTAAAACTGCTGAAAAAATGGCTGATTTTGAACGTTTATTAGACAGTAAAGTTGGAGATAAGTAATCATGAATAATCATGGAAGATTGAAATCTATTCTTAAACAAGAAGAAAATGCATTAGAAGACCTTTATGGCTTATTGATGCAAGAATTGATTGCTTTAAAAGATCGTAGTTCTGACTCTGTTAGTAAACTGTCTGAAGAAAAAAATACGATGTTGCATAAACTCGAACAACTCGATAAAGAAAGACAGCTTTGCGTTAAAGATGAAACGCATGATAAGAGTTTAACTTTTACAGACGAGATAAATGTATTAAGTAGTGAAATAGAAATTTGCCTGAATAAATGCAAACACCAAAACAATATTAATGGTGGGATTATAGAAATGAGCCTGTTATTTAATGAGAAAATACTCGACATAATTTGTGGGAATTCTGATAAGCAAACCACTTATGGTGCAACAGGTAAAAACAACGCTAAAAGCAACCAACATAGCCTTGCACGTGTTTAACAAGTCCCATGGCACTACCCAACACCGTCTTCACTGAAAAGCTGATCTCGGAAGAGAATATAACTAATCAAACTGATCTCGAATCAATAAAACTCACCACTGTTGATGACATACGTCATCTGTTAAAAAAAATTAACGCTAAACATTCGCTTTTATCCGTCACGATAGAATCGTCTGATGAGTACTACGGCAGTACTATCATTGAAATTAATAATGACGAAAACTATCTGGTTGTTGATGAGCTATATCCTGAAGAAGGCCATGCAAAAATTATAATCGGTACTCAACTGTCCTTTACTACTCAATATTCAGGAGCCTTTGTTAATTTTGTCGGAACAATAGAAGCCATTGGAGAAAATGAAAAAGCTGCCTATTACAAAATTAGTATGCCGAAAGAACTTGAGTATCATCAACGACGTAACACTTACCGTATTGCAACAACCGTTAATGACTCAATACCGGTAAATCTTGTTAATGATGATGAAGTATTAATAAAAGCAGAATTAAGAGACGTCTCTCATGGTGGCTTATGTTTGCGCATCAATGCATCACCACATACATCAATTAAAAGTAACGATTATATTCCAACCTGCTTAATACAAATTGATAAAAGCCGAAAAATATTAAGCTCCTTAAATATTTGTCATGTAGAAACCATTAAAGAAACAGGTTCATTACGTGTTGGGGCTGAATTTGCACAGATGAGTAAAATTGATCGACGGGAACTTGAACATTTTATTGCTTCATTGGAAAGAGCGATAATTCAAAAAATAAAACGAACCGATATCAACGTTGCCTGAGGCAGACTACTGCAATTATAGCTAAAGCGCAGATTCTTTCTTTTTCATTCTAAAATAAGCAGCTAAATCAGACGCTCGATCCACGTCGCTTCGTTTAGGTAATAAGCTTACATCAAAATTTATTTTTTTTGCCCGGGCACATGTTTCAGAAAAAACGTCTTCCTTTCCCCATTTGATGCCTGAAAATAATTCAGCATTATTTTTTCTTAAGCCTATAAGGTAATAACCACCATCTTCTGCTGGTCCTAAAACCATGTCTTTTCCATTTTTGAGAGAATTCATCGCTGATTGTATGTCAGATATTAATAATTCAGGGCAATCGCTACCAATCAATACAGCATAAGAATATTCATTCAAGGCACTATCGATTGCATTAAACATACGTTCGCCCAGATCTCTTCCTGTTTGCGAATAGAATTGAAAATATTCCCTGTTTTCTAAATTAGTAAAGTATTGGTGGTGGATATCGCCACTTATCCAAAGCTGAATATTTGAAACCCTGGATTTTATTACTGTATCTAACGTTCCGGTTAATAGTTCTTTATAAAGTAATGTTGCTTTGTCGCAACCAATATCAGGAATTAAACGTGTCTTAACTTGACCGGCAATCGGAGATTTGGCAAAAACTAAAAGGGCACCTTGTATGTTCATATCTATGAATAAAGCTTTGCTAATCTATTTGTATCAAAATTAAAAAAATAGAGTACACGTAATACCCACATTTTTAATATTGTTTTTATTATTCCATTTTGTTCCCAACGACGACTTGAACTCAATACTTTTTCTTTAAAACAAATCGGTTTTGACCGTTTCAACAATAATCGTGAAACCGCAATATCTTCCATTAAGGCAACTATAGGAAAGCCATTAATTTCAGTAAACAATTCTTTACCTACAAAAATAACTTGATCACCCGTCGCAATACTCGTCAGTCTTGAACGAATATTCATACATTGTTCTATAATTCGAAACAAAAAATGATCACCCGATAACTTTATATCAAAACGGCCCCATCTATTTTCGATATTTTTTATTTTCATAAATAAATCACTTGTTCCTGAAGGCAACGAAGTATCTGCGTGTAAAAATAAAAAACAATGACCTGTCGCTACTGCTGCGCCCGAGTTCATTTGAATGGCACGTGATTTTTTTGATTGAATAACACGGTCGCATAGCGGAGTAGCTAAAGAAATCGTATTATCATGACTGCCGCCATCAACAACGATCACTTCGTGTCCGTGTTGTCTCAACAATTGAAGCTCATGTAAACATGATTCGATTTGAGTGGATTCATTTAATACAGGAATAATAATTGATAACTTGAACGGCATGACAAATCAGGATGTCAAAGCACCACTACAACTACTTCCCTGTCCTGCTGTACAGCCATAACAATGATCGCGAACTGCAATGGTATTGCCTTCAACATCAGTATCAATAAGATCAGAAATATGCACCTGCTTTTCGCTGTCTTGCATATTTAATCCTAGCATCTGATTAAAGTCACAATCATAAATATAGCCGTGCCAATCAACACTAATCAAATGACGACACATAATGTTTTCAAGATTGTCTTTTTGATAAGCATTTTTAAGCAGCATCATATAATCAGTTAATTCATTCTTTGAGATCAACGTACTACCAAAACGCTTTATCGGCATGTTGCAAAGAGTAAAGAGTTGATAGAATTCGATACTGTAACGTTCTGCTAATTCTTTTTTATACGCTTTTTCAAGTTCCTCTTGTGCCGGCGGCAATACAGCGCCTTGCGGATTATAAACAAGGTTTAAAACCAGATTTGATTCTGGCTTGCCGTAACCAAGGCTATTCAGTTGTTTTAATCCAGCGATACTTCTTTCAAACACACCTTTACCTCGCTGCGCATCGACGTTCTTTTCTTCATAACACGGCAAAGAAGCGACAATCTCAACTTCATTTGTAGCCAGAAATTGGGCAAGGTCATCCATGCCTGGTTCGGACAGAATAGTCAGGTTACATCGATCAATAACATGTATATGATTTTCTTTAGCGTATGTAACAAGGCTTTTAAATTGAGGATGAAGTTCTGGCGCGCCACCGGTGATATCAAGCGTTTGAATATTTTTTTTAATCAGAAATGATTTGATCGACTCTATTGTTTCTGGAGACATCCTTTCTGTTCTTTTCGGGCTGGAATCGACGTGGCAATGAACACATTGCTGATTACATTTTAGGCCAATATTGATTTGTACCGTCGTTAACTCTTTCCTTGCTACTGCAGGAAAATTCATTTGATTTAGATAAGGTAAAGTATCGTGCACAAAATTACTTCAGATAAATAAAACGATTAATTTCGACCAAAATCATCATCAAATCTAACAATATCATCTTCGCCCAAGTAAGAGCCAGATTGCACTTCAATAATTTCCAAAAGATCATCTCCTGCATTTTCAAGTCGGTGTTTCACGCCCAAGGGAATATAGGTTGATTCATTTTCATGTAATAAAAATTTCTCTTCGCCTTTGGTTACCGTGGCAACACCTTTAACTACTACCCAATGTTCTGCACGTTTCGCATGAGATTGTAATGATAATTTCTTACCTGGATTGACTATCAATCGTTTAGCCTGAAAGGTCTCTCCCATATCGATAGAATCATAACTTCCCCATGGTCGATAGACCTTCCGATGCGTCAAAGATTCACTTCTATTATCATTTTTTAATTTTTCAACAATTTTTTTAACATCTTGTGCCTTGTTTTTATCGGCAATCATGATGGCATCATCTGTATCAATGATTACCATATCTTCACAACCGATAGTGACAATCAGTCCCCGCTCACTTCTAATCAGGCAATTTCTGGTTTGTTCAGTAATAACATCCCCTTCAATATGGTTATTATCACTGTCCTTATCATTAATATCCCACACTGAAGACCATGCCCCCACATCAGACCAACCAACATCAATGGGAATTACAGCAAGGTGATCATCATTGTTCTCTGCCAATTTTTCCATCACGGCATAATCAATTGAATCATCCGGACTGCTAAGAAAAGAGTCTTCATCTAACCTAAAAAATAAACCGTCAGTTTTACCTTTATTAAATGCATCAACACAAGCATCGTGAATTGGTAATTGAAACTGTTTTATTTTTTCCAGCCAGACTGATGCTTTCATCATGAAAATACCACTATTCCAAAGGTAATCACCGGACTTTAAATATTCTTCAGCTAAAGCTTGTTTCGGTTTTTCAGTAAAACCGCTAATGGCATGAATAGCTTGATTATCAATAGATTGAATTTCATCTTCCATATGAATATAGCCATAACCTGTTTCTGGCGCATTGGGTTTAATACCAAACGTCACCAAATAATCTTTTTGCGCCATCTCAATAGCGGCACTAATTGCTTCATGAAATAAATCAACTTTGCCAATAATATGGTCCGCTGGCATCATAAGAATAATGGCATCATCTTCGTTCAACGAAGCCACGGTTAATGCCGGGGCAGTATTTCGTCCCTTTGGCTCAAGAATAATATTACTGATATTCTTAGATACCTGTGCGCTTTGCTCCGCAACCAAAAAACGATGTGCTTCATTACATATAATGACCGGATCTAAAACCTCGACTGCTGCATTTAATCCATCTAATCGTAACAATGTATTTTGCAACAATGTATTATCATTAAACAATTTCAAAAACTGTTTCGGATAATGTTCTCTTGATAATGGCCAGAGACGGGTTCCACCTCCGCCAGCCAGAATGACGGGACATAATTTCATTTAAATACCATTAATATTTTTATAATTATTTAGGAAATCTATAAATTTCATAAGCTTTAAAGACTGAATCTTATCAGATAAACTTAAAATAGTTGATTACTTAGCCCTGGTAGCTCAGCTGGATACGACTACATGGATGTAGGAGGTAGAGCAACGTCGGGAACGGTTGCCGAGAGCGTCCCCCTCCTAAGGTGTAGCACTAATAATATATATCAAACACTTAAGAGGTTTATTTTTCCACTTTTATGTTATCCCGATTTATATTTCTCAGTGAGTTACAATTTAATTTTCCACCTTATTTCTTATACTAATTTTCTAGTTTGGACGAGTGACTGTTATTCACTAATGCATAAAACCAATACTCGCCTTAGCAAGACCAGTGTTAGATTAAATCGTGATTTCGTGAAACTCCCTTTTATAAGTTTAACTTAGCAGAAGTCTCTCTTAATATTTATCTCAATTCTGTCTCATATGCTTTGACGGGGTACAGGACATTTATTTGAGCCATAAGAACAAAAAACACAGCAATCGCCTTTAAGCGGCTTTAATATTTCCTTGCATAACTCACATTCATAAAAAAACTGACATGCATCTAAAGGCATCGATTCAATTTTTTTATACCCGCACTTTGGGCAAGTAATGATCGATTTCAATTTATACTCTGACATATTCAGACCTGTTTCAACTCACACTGATGCTTTACAGGGAAAATCATATCTACGATCGATACGCTTAACATGATGATGATTCCTGTGTAAAACAAGTAAGTACTCCATCCGTATTTCCATAAAGGATAAAGTGTCACCAAAACCATGACGGGGTCGATGATGGATCATATGCCTCTATGATGAATACGATGTGTATACCATCCCCAACAATTAGCAATTAACGCGATTAAGGCAAATATTGGCAGTAATTTATTTATAAATAATCCCTCATAACTTGCCAATATCCCTAAACCTATTGAAGCTCCTAATACACCTAGTATAGGAAAACAAGCCGCACAGCCCATAGCTGTAACAAGCACACCAAGCGTTCCTATCTTTTCTGTAAATCTTATAATAGTCTGCATAGTAAAATATCAATCACTAAAGCGTTTTATGGTTATCCAATTGCTGATTGATCAATCTTTGTAGATTGCGAACACTTGTACTTTCATCTCCATTCTCTATCGCATGTTCTACTGCTGTATTGGATGCAATATAGTCATGCTTTAAATAATTTAGTGCCGAAACCATAAATGCTTCATTCGATAATTTATCCTCCTGCTTTAATGAATATTGGTATTGTTCAATTATATTGTTAATTACATCTAGACTTGCTTTATCAAGATGCAGGTAGTGTAGAGAATCTGGATCAATCTGGAATGCTCTTCGCATGGCCCAGACACCTGTATTTAAATCACCGGAAGATGCTGCGGCCAATGCGTAACCAACCTTGGGGATCCCGGACTTTGGGTTGCTTTTTGCTTCTTTAGCAAAAATCGTGAGTGCAGAACTTGCTTGACCTTGCGAGAGGACAACCCACGCTCTGCTTTCCGTCCCAGAGTTTTTGTTGTCGGTATATTGATTATTATTGCTGACGGCAGGGGTACTGTAAGAGGGCTTTGGGTAATGCTGCTTGTTTTTATAGGGCGAATAGTAGTTACGATACCTATAGTTATGACGTGGATAATAACTGTAGGATCTATATCTATTATATCCATAGCCGTATCTGTGCCCCCCATAATAACCATGATGGCCACCATAATAATAACTGACTGACATTCCAGCATATGCATAGCTGGACACGGGTAAAAACAGGCCAATAACAATAAGTGCTCCTGCGAGAATAAATAATATTGAATTTGTTGATTTAACTTTCATGTCTATCACCCTGTAAGTTTAATATTTATATATGACTCTATAAAAAGCGATTATGTTCCTGTAATTTAAATTTATATAATTTGTAATATTTTTTCTGAAACCTCGGTCTTCTATTATAGGTGTTGCCATTGATTCAACTCTCCTTCCTCGTTGTTGAATCGATTTTCTACACTCACCCACCTTTACAGGGAAGTCATGGGTTCTATTTCAGTATTATTAACCTATCTTGGAGGACTTATAATGGCTCTTAATGACAAAGACATAATAAATGAATCTATCGTCACCATTCATGCCGGGAAACTACTTGATTTCAGTATTGCCAGGCAGGTTTTCCAGATATGTGATATGGCAAAAAAAGCAATGACAAAAATAATTTTGATCGATCTTTCCAATACATATCAAATCATGGACTCTGGTCTTGCTTTGTTAAGTTATCTGGATAAATGCACAGAGGATCAAGTACAAGCAATTAATTTCATCAATTGCAAACCTATGATAAGAAAAACCCTTATGGAAAGGTACTTTAATTACGGTAAGACGACTTACAGCCGACAAAACAATACATGATGGTAGAAATCTAACCTTTCAGCGTAGGCGATCATCCGATTAGAACCATTCTAAGCGTCACGCTTTAACTATTTTCCAATCCAATTTCCAACCTGTATCGCACAACTACGCACATTTTCTGCACGTCGAACTCTATCACCATGTATTTTCCAATTTGGATTGTTTGCATTCTCCATAAAAAACTGGACAGCAGCATAAACTTCATCGGGCTTGCCATATTTCGCTGCCCAACAATCTGCCTGGGTTTCCATTGAAAGCGGGTAGGACTCAGGAGATGCAAGAATTGTATGGTTAAGTCTATCGTGGGCGAATGCATGGGTACGAAAAAACCCACACGCTGCACCGATCTTCTGACAGGTATCAGGGTTATAGATAACGACAGCTGCTCCAGTACGGACCATTCTTATCATGGCAATATCAGGAAGACTGGGATCCGCAATCTCCCAATATGGTGTAGTCACATTTGCTCTACAAGAAGATATGCACAGTAGAAGCCCGGAAAATAATATTATCTTCATGAAAAAGTATTTTATTTTTCCTCCATTAATATATAGACGTTAGCAAAATAATATTTAGAGCTAGAATATTCATTCTTCTCCATTAGCTAATAATGAAATCAATTAATAAATAGTTTATGGCAAAGGAATCTTTTCACCAAAAATAAATAACGAATACTTTTCACTTGTTACGTATTTAGTAAATTTGCCTTCCTTGGCACGAATCATCCTCCAGGGAGACCTTTATTTATACCTATCGTGATTAAATACTTTATCATTACCAGGCGCGCCTGCATGGCATGCAATACAACCCTGATCCATGCCTTTAGCAACACGACCAGCAAGCTGCATGCCTTCCGGATTTTTCATAACTGAGCCGTCAACTGCATATTTAACCCAAAACCAATCTTTATTATCTGAGTCAAATCCTTTTTCTCTTCGAAACATGACGGTAACGGCTTTTAGCCATTTATTAGGGTTATTTGCTACTGCTTCTTTACTCACCCCTTCTCCACCAAAATTCTTTTTAACAATAACATCACCAGTATGTCCCATTACTGTAGTTCGGCTATCTATGGTATCCAGGATGGCGCCATGTGGATGCATTCCTGCATACGGCGTAGAAGTAATAGCATTTTTACCAACCAATCTTTCAGACTCTAATTGCTTCCATAACGCTGTTGCATAATTAACGTCATCGGCTGAACCGAAAGGTGGTGCCGCCCATGCACTGATAAAAAAGCTGGCAAGCAAAAAGGCAATCATAATTGTAAATGTAGTTTTAACTTTCATCGTAATCTCCTTGTTGGTTTGAGGAATCAAAAACCTTTACTGTGCTAAAGGTATTAAATCTTTTAGAAATAAATACGAAAACATCATCTTTGATTAAAATAGGTACGCCAACTATGTCATTGCTAATATGTTTTTGCCATTTAACATGGCCATCACTCGCATCAACTTTAACCAGTTTGCCTAGATTATTTGAGATCATGACTGTTCCTTGTTTCGGATAAACTTGCACCGATAAATACCCGCCCATCTTGTATTCCCACAGTAATTTCCCATTACTTAAATTTACGCTTTGTAAATAACCATCCATCGTCCCCAATACAATTTCATTATTTATGACTGTCGGAGAAAAACTTGGAACATCATTCTTGTGTGTCCAGATAAAGCTTCCATCTTTACTATTGATTAGCTGGGTTTCATTACCAAATGTACTAATAACAACCTGATTATCACCAGCACTTATCGGTCGATAAACCAATTCTTGTGATATCCATTTTTTCCAGAGCATGGTTCCTGTGGCTTTATCCAATGCACTTATATAAGGTCTATTGCCACCAATCACCAAAGTCTCACCAACTAGAGCAGGCGGATAAACCCAACCTTCAAACTTTCTGGACCACAATACCTCTCCAGTCTGTAAATCAATTGCCTGAAACAAATCTGCCTTGCTTCCAACAAAGGCAATATTGTTTTCCACCACCGGAGAAAAAAGCGTGTTATTAGTCTGAATATTACTAATTATTGAACCTGTTAACTTATCCAGAATGTACAAACCTGTACTACTCCCGACAAGTAAGTAATCTCCAACAATTACAGGTTCAAATGTTTGTTTCTTTGATAAGACATTCCATTCAACCTCTAATGTTTCTATATTAATCTTGCTAACACCCGAATCGGATAAATAGATGGATTCATTATCGATAAAAGGGTTCTCAGGATAAACAACATCGGCTATAGCATTTAATGGCATATTCAAGAACGAAATAAGAATCAGGCTAATAATATATATATTTAAATGTTTCATATTTTTTCCCATGCACGTATCCAGATTGAAAAGACTTATTCGTTCAGTGAGCTTATATAAGCCACGACATCTTCTATAGCTTCATCATCTTTAAGTGTCATTGCCATTTGCCGCATCTGATGACCGTACTTATCTTCCTCGTGTGTCCCTCTGATACCCTGTTTAAAGTTTTTTAATTGACGAATAAGGTACCAGTCATGTTGTCCTTTTAAGCGTGGCGCTCCAATCTCTTCATTGCCTTCAGCGTTAGAGCCATGACAACTGGCACACATGCCAAAATAACGTTTACCCACCTCAGGATCACCTTCAGCGTGTAGCGTTACAGGAATAAATAAAAATGGTACCAACATTCCAAACATAATTTTCCAAATCATTATTGTTTTTTATGTCCCGCTACAAACATCAACTATTTGCGATCATTGTTAAAAACCATGTCTCCGCCCGGAGCACTTGTGTGACATGCAATACAACCCTGATCCATTCCTTTAGCAACACGGCCGGCAAGCTGCATGCCTTTTGGATTCTTCATTACTGATCCATCAGGGGCATATTTAACCCAAAACCAGTCTTTATTTTCAGCGTCATAACCTTTCTCACGTCGATACATTACGGTAACGGCCTTCAACCATTTATCAGGATCATTGGCGACAGCTTCTTTTGAAATATTTTCTCCGCCAAAATTTTTCTTGACGATGACATCACCATGATTACCATTTAGTGACAATGTAGATTGCATCGTGTCCAAAATGGCACCATGTGGATGCATGCCTGTATACGGTGTTGAACTTATGCTATTTTTACCCACCAGCTTTTGTTTCGTCATTTCTTTCCAGAGACTGGCCGCATAACTCGCATCTTGGCTAGTTCCAAATGGTGGAGCCATTGCTGCAGATTTTTTAGTATTGAAGTAATTACACCCAGATAATAATAGTGTGATTATTGCTATTGATGAATACACTTTGTATGTTGGCATCATGATCGTTTTCCCCGCCCTGTAAAGGTTAATAAGTAGACCCGCCTAGAGACGAAATCCTTACAAAATATTTTATTGAACGGATATAACATCATTAAAAATGAGTGCTGATGAGCCGATATCCATGAATTTAAAAAGAATTTAAAAAATAATGTAACGAAAGCGGGCTTGATCGGGTCATATATATATGTGGGATAAACAATCTCGATTTGTGGCTCTGGTTAAAGTCTATTCAGACGACCTGTATCGCTTTGCTTATTGGTTATGTCATGACAAGGATGTGGCAGATGATCTGGTTCAAGAAACAATGGCAAGGGCATGGCGAGCACTTGATAACCTGCGTGACGACAAAGCAGCTAAAGCCTGGTTATTTACCACCTTACGGCGTGAAAATGCCAGACGATTTGAACGGATTCAACCAAAACTGGTTGATATCGAACTCGATTCAATTGCAGACAACAGAGACGATTATGACACCAGTACCGAAGCATATGTATTACGTCAATCACTGGCTGAATTAGCAATAGAATATCGTGAGCCATTACTACTGCAAGTTCTGGCTGGTTATAATTGTAATGAAATTGCAGAAATACTGAATATTACTACTGGTGCTGTAACAACACGTTTATTTCGCGCCCGCCAACAATTACGTAAAAGCATGTCCGGTGATAATTATCAATCAGAGGTAAACGTATTATGAACTGTATAGAATTTCGTCATATTTGCACTTCAACACCTAAATGCAAAGATGTAGCTTATTTAGAACATCAAAAGACATGCTCTTCCTGTGCAAAATTTGCCAAGGAAACAGATTTGTTTAATCGCTATCTACATAAAGCTGTTAATGTATCACCATCACCTGATCTTGTGGTACGCATCTTATTAAGACAATCATTATCCAGAGATAAACGCAGTCGCTTGAATTATTATTTCTCGAGTGCACTGGCAGCCTCTTTATTATTAGTCGTTAGTATGATTTTTATTACTTTACACAAACAAGAACCGGCATTGGAACAAGTTATAACCAGCTACATTAAAAATAATCCTCAACTTCCAATAACAAAACAAAACATACATCATATTGAATTGAAACGTCTGTTCGCTTCAGTTAATTTGAGTCTGGATGGTGATTTAGGCATAGTCAAATTTGCTAAACCCTGTTACATCAATGAACAATTAAGCTTGCATCTAATACTTGCCGGTGACAAGGGCTCTGTAACTGTACTCCTGATGCCAAACAGCTCAGTTAATAACACAATCAAAGTCAATAATACTAGTCTAAATGGAATTATTGTTCCCTGCCCAAAAGGTAGTATGGCTATACTGGGAGCTTCGGGAGAAGCTTTAGATCAAATCAAGCAACGCTTCCAAAACTCTATCACATGGATTGGCGCATAAATTTTATGACAAAACAATAAAATACTATCTACATGCTGTAGACTTTTTAAAAGACAACGCATCTGTATTCATGTTAAAAATAGTTAAGTTTTTCTAACATCTAAACTATCTTCATTACCCGCAGATTCTCCAATAATGAGGCGGTTTCAGTACACCAAGCTATGGAAAAAATGGTAACATCCGCTAGTGTTAAACACTGCCTATCCTTAGTGAGTAGCTTAGATCTAAAAAACTTCACCCATCACAAACAAATGTTTAATTTATGATTGTTGGCAACTTTATTACGGCAATTGTACCTGCTTATAATGAAGCGATAGCTATTAGCCAGGTTGTTTCCTCGCTACGTAATCTATCCATTGATGATGTCCCTCTCATTGATGAGATAATTGTCGTCGATAATAACTCAACAGATCAAACAGCTTCGATTGCGAAAGCGGAGGGTGCGCGAGTTGTCCATGCGCATGAACGCGGCTACGGTTCTGCCTGTTTTGCGGGACTTATGGCCATTAATAAAACAGATATTGTTGTATTTGTGGACGGGGATCACTCTGTCGTGCCTGAGGATGTTCGCCGTGTGTGTGAAGCCATTGTACCTGGGACGGATTTGGTGATTGGATCACGCATACTTGGCAAAATAGACTCTGGTGCCATGACTTTGCTGCAACGTTTAGGAAATGCGTTAGCTTGTCAGCTGTTACGATGGCGATTTAAAAGTCGAACCTCGGATTTGGGACCACTACGCGCAATCCGTTTTTCCAGACTTAATGCTCTGAATATGAAAGACCGCCGATACGGCTGGACTGCGGAAATGCAGGTCAACGCTTTGCAACAAGGATTGAATGTAGTTGAAATTCCAATTCATCTTCGCTGTCGTATTGGACAATCAAAAATTTCCGGCACCTGGCGTGGAGCTTGTTTGGCCGGATTTGATATTCTGCACGTGATATTAAGACCCTTGCCGTGAATATTACTCTTTATCGCCATTCACTTTATCCTATCGGGAGTTGATATTGGCTAGACTGCTCGGGCTGTGTATTAACAAAATTTTTGAAGTGCCATTATCCATATCCTTACCTGGAAATATCGTCATCGGCGCTTCTTTTTCTTTCCGGATTGTTTCTTTCCTAACTGAGTAAGTTTATTGAGACCCCAAAGCAACCCGATGAAGATAACAACACCCATGACAAATAATAAAAGCTCGCTCATGGGATCTCGATTCGCCTGATAGTCCTGCCAAGCATCAACACTGTTTGCAAAAGTATTCGCACTAAACGCAAGCCATAGGTATAACCCGATCAATATTTGATTTATGTTTGTTTTTTTTTGCAAAATACAATTTCTCCTTGTTTAAATATTGCAGTTACGACTAAGACAGCACTTGAGATTAACCATATTGTATGAGGTTCCTCTAATTGTACGGAATAATATGTTAAGTGTGTCGTCGCCATAAAACAAAAAAGATAGATGGCACGAGTTGCTATCGCTAATGGCAATATAACAAGAAGATACCAGGGAAACCCCATGCTGGAGAACAAAAATACTATTAGAAAGAGTTCAAAGACGATAATAATCGGCTGCTGACTATATCGCCTGTCGATAAACAATAAGTACAGAACCAATGCACCGCCGGCACTGGTCAATAACCATTTAGCCTGTTCTACCGTCAGCCATAAATTGAGTCCGTAAAATAATACGCCATAGCCTTCGATATGATGAAAAAATGTAAGTAAATTTCCGAAAGGATGGCCGGGAAAGAAACAAAGAAATCCTGTCATCGTTAAGATAGCTATAAACAAAAAATGTTTAAGACGCTGCCTGTAGCTTGGAAACGTTAGCAACCATGCCGGCAATAATAATACAGGTACCAATTTTGTAAGAATTGCAGCACTTAATGCGGTACTTGCCAACGCAAGTCGATGCGATTGTGCGGCATAAATAAATAAAAGTATCCACAACAAAGTCCAAATTTCCAGATGCGCGGAATGCACTCCTTCTATCAATACCAGTGGAGACCACAAATATGCGAGCAGCCAGCGTCTTGGTAATTGTAATTGATCCAGTATTTTTAATAATATCCCAGCACATAAAAGATCAGCCGTAAGATTCATTCCCCGCCATTCAGTCAGGGTACCGCCCAGCCAGGAGGTAATAGCAAACAGTCCTTCTGCCAATGGCGGATAAATAGTTTTGACTTCCGGTTTAGGAATATCAAGGCCACCGAGAGCGGGAAAATCTATCGGAACGATATCGTAAGGATTTAATCCTGCTAATAACAATTTTCCGTCAAACAGATAACGTAGATAGTCGTTGGCAAGATAAGGGGGAATCTGTATCAGTAAAATACGGTAACTCAAAGCAAACAATATCACGATCCACCAGAACACAGGACGTGATGTAAAGAATACGTAATGTAGTGAGATCAAGTGAGCAATCCAGACCATGACAAGTCCAGCCACATAATGCTCTGGCGGTGTCGCGCCAAACAGCATCAGACTAAATCCTGTGAACTGTGTCAGGCCTAATAGCGACAAGTAAATCGGCCAACCACTTTTCCTAAGAAAGGTATTTAAAAAGTTATCATTGGAGCGTAACAAAACGATCATGCAAAGTTTTAACTGAGCAATAACTGATGATAAGATCGGTGCATTACCTCTTGTTTACACACAGATATGAACACCTTTTATAATGCCTTACCCAGTCTTTTTTCATTTTTTAGTCCACCTTAAGTATCCATTACCTGATGTACTGCTTAGTCCTTTGATCCCCCCAATCGCCAATTATGAAGCTGTTCTGCCAATTGTAATAGTCTTGTTGGGGCATGGTCACGCTTCCATACTCCGGCAGCATATTTATTCGCTTCTGCCATAGTAGGATAAACATGGATAGTTCCAAGTATTTTATTGAGACCTAGTCCATGTTTCATTGCCAGGACATACTCTGCAATCAATTCACCGGCATGTTCACCAACAATTGTCACGCCTAATATGTGATCCTTACCCGGTACTGTCAGCACTTTTATAAAACCATGTGCTGCTTCTTCAGTTATAGCACGATCAAGTTCTGATAAGTCGTATCGGGTTATCTCATACTCAATATTTTTTTCCTTGGCTTCCTGTTCGTTTAACCCTACTCGCGCAATTTCAGGTTCGGTAAATGTTGTCCAGGGAATAACGGAATAATCCACCTTGAATTTCTTAATAAAACCAAAGAGTGCATTTACCGATGCATACCATGATTGATGCGCCGCTGTATGCGTAAATTGATATGGCCCAGTTACATCGCCGCTGGCATAAATGGTGGGAATAGATGTCTGTAAATATTCATCTGTCTCAATAGTGCCATTCTGTCTGAGACGAATCCCCATGTCGTCCAGTCCAAAGCCGGAGGTATTAGCCTTTCGTCCTATTGCAATGAGAATGGCATCAAATGGAAGGTAAACATCTACACCATCATTATCACAAACCAACCATTTTTCATTATTTTCAACCTTGACTGCTTTAGCAGTGTGGTTGGTACAAATAGTTATACCCTCATCTTTGAATTTTGAAGATAGAAAAAGAGAAACATCCTTGTCTTCGCGTGGAATAAGTCGGGGAGAACTTTCTACTTGAGTCACTTCACTACCAAATCTTGCAAAGGCTTGTGTCATTTCACAACCGATTGGTCCACCACCCAAGACCAGTAGCCGCCTGGGTAATTCTCTAATATTCCAAATAGTATCAGAGGTTAAGTAGTTAATTTGATCCAACCCTTTTATTGGAGGAACAAAAGGATGTGCACCGGTAGCAATAAGAATAGAACGAGTTGTTATCGTCTTTCCATTAACCTCTACAGTATAAGGAGAAGTGATCTTTGCTGCACCCTGAATACACTCAACACCCAGTTGCGTGTATCGCTCAATTGAGTCATGCGGTTCAATTTGTTTAATGACACGTTGAACACGCTCCATGATTTCGGAAAATTTAAAGTCAACTTCGGCTCGACTAAACCCAAGATTCTTTGCATGCGCTACATCATTCATTAATCTTGCTGAACGTATCAATGCCTTTGATGGCACACAACCTGTATTTAAACAATCTCCACCCATTTTATGTTTTTCAATCAAAGTGACTTTCGATTTTACTGTCGTTGCAATGAATGATGCGACTAGACCAGCCGATCCAGCCCCTATTACGACAAGATTCCGATCAAATGAAGCTGGTTTTTTGTACTGTTTTAATAACTGGTGATGCTTGAGTACATTGATTACTTTTTTTGCAATCAGTGGGAAAAGTCCCAGTAGTACAAAAGAAAATAAAATAGCGGGAGATAATATGCCTTTCAATGATTCCAGTTGAGCCAGTTGCGTACCTGCATTGACATAAACGATTGTGCCCGCGAGCATGCCTAACTGACTTACCCAAAAAAACGTTCTTGTAGGCAATGATGTTATGCCCATTACCAGATTAATAATGAAGAAAGGAAAAACCGGTATTAATCGTAGTGTAAATAGATAAAAAGCGCCCTCACGTTCTATACCCTCATTTATTGTCTGCATTTGCTTGTAAAAACGCTTCTGAATAGTGTCCTGAAATAAATAACGAGATATTAAAAATGCTAGTGTCGCGCCAATGGTTGAAGCAAATGATACGAGTACAGTTCCCCATACCAAGCCAAACATTGCGCCGGAGACCAATGTCATCATCGCTGCGCCAGGCAAAGATAATGCGGTTATCAAAATATATGAAATAAAAAAAATGAAACTGACAAATACAGGTTTATCATTTATTAGGACATTTAAGTCACTTTTCACAGACTGGAGATATTCAAATGATAAATATTGATGGAGATCGAACCAGAAGAAAAGACCAATCACGCTAAGAACTGAAATTAAAAGTATTAGTTTTGTTTTATTCATCTGATTGAATCAATCCTGAATTTTGTTGAGTTCCAACAATAGACGCATCAATATAGGCTTTGTTACGTGTTATTTCTATATGTAACAAAAATGAGTTTAGAACGTCTATAAATAGACCCATTCCATTTATGACTTAAATCTAAAAATGACGGAAACAATTGAACTACCTGAGAAAATTTTAAAAAATAATCCGGGTTATATTGACACCCATACTCTCGATGAATTGTGGTTTCACACTGGCACAGCTTGTAATTTAGCCTGTCCCTTTTGCCTGGAAGGTTCGAAACCTGGAGACAACCGTTTACAGCGTATGAGTCTCGAAGATGTCATACCTTATGTTGATGAGGCTGTATCACTTGGAGTCAAACAGTTTTCCTTTACAGGCGGAGAACCTTTTATTGTTAAAGATTTTATTAATATTCTGGACTACGCATCCAGACAAAAACCTTGCCTGGTCTTAACCAACGGAACTGAACCCTTGATTAAGCGTATTGAAAAACTTGCCTCACTTAAAGAAAACTCTAATCCCATTCACTTTCGCATCAGCCTTGATTACCCGGACGCGAAAAGACATGATATCAGTCGTGGAGCTGGCAGTTTTCACAAAGCATTACATGGTATCCACCTGTTGATTAAAAATGGTTTTACGGTCTCAATCGCCCGGCAAATGGAGAAAGAAGAAGATAAAGAAAGCGTTGAACAACAATACCGAACAATACTAAAAAACAACGATCTGCCTACTGACATACCTATAGTGGCATTTCCTGATTTTCTGAACCCGGGTTCTATAGCAAATACGCCTATCATCACTGAACAATGTTTAATTGATTATCATACTGAAGAGACGCGCAAGAAGTTTATGTGTGCCTACAGTAGAATGTTAATAAAACTAAATAATAAGATGCGTGTTTATGCCTGTACACTCGTTGATGATGATCCTGATTATGATATGGGAAAATCCTTATCAGAAAGCATACGAAGAAGAATATCGCTCAAACATCACCGTTGCTACAGTTGTTTTGCAACAGGGTCATCATGTAGCGAAGTATTAAATTAAATTTCAAAATAGAAACAAAACAATATTATTGTCCATTCAATGACCAATTATATTCAATATCAGTTTTTATAGATAAGTCAGAAGGAATATCTATTAAGCCGTGGATAAAAGAAGCGACGCCACCATAAGAAGAAAAATCTTCTTCAAACCAATCAAAGATTTTTGACACATGTATGACACTATTATCTACTTTCAAGCCTTTTGCCTGATTTTTTAAAAATTGTATCGCCTGTTCCTGTAATTGCTCATGTAATACATCAGCACGATAGGCTTCAGGACGCAAATCCGGACAACTTAACGAAGCACATACAATGGCCAGATGAATACGTGGCTCTCCCATGGGGCGCAGTATCTCGTGTTCTATCATTCCTAGAGTCACTTCTTTACCGTTAATCATACCTACAGGTTTATCCCAAACGGGCTTCAACCACGAGCCCGCATCTTTAATACTTTTTAATGGCCAATGATCAATCACCATTTTAATTGCAAATATATTATAAGCATTAATATAAAAGCTTAGGGTTTCTGCTTCTCCATCTAATTGGTCAACAGGAAAAGCCTCAATAGTTTTAACAATCTTATTAAAAGAAATATCTTTGCTCAACGCCGTGTAATCAACCCAATTGACAGGTATACCAGACTTGATTTGAGGTGAAACATATTTATTAAGTATTAAGTTATATTCAGTGTAATCCGGACTTTGTCCAAATACAGAAGAAAATTGGATGCTAAATAATATAAAAAATATTGAAGCAGTGACTTTATTCATGTTGTTTAAAATTGGGTCCTTGTCGTACACTGATTTAAATGAACCAGATAGCGTTCTTTCAGTCATAGACGCAATAACAACAAAAATGTTACAACTAATAACATGCAAGATACGCTTGAACTTGATAAGTTAAAGAAACTTGACCATCAGGCACTACACAGACTGGTGGAAAAGCATCATAAACAAATGGTCATTATTGCCAGAGCGATCATAGGAGAAAGTCTTGCAGAAGAAGTCGCGCAAGAAGCCTGGGTTTCTGTTTATCGCGCTTTACCCCGTTTTGAAGGTCGTTCCTCAATAAAAACCTGGGTGTTTACAATAGTAAGTAATGAAGCGAAGACACGTTTGCGCAAAGAATCCAGACTGGTAAGAATGAGTGATAATGAAGAAAATTTAACCGGTTATTTAGGTGAGGAACGATTTAACAAAGATGGCAGTTGGTCATCACCTCCGCCACTTTGGGAAGTTGAATCACCTGATACCATGCTTGAAAATGATCAGTTGCGTGAATGTATAGAAAAAACACTTGCTGTACTACCTGATGTGCAGAAATCAGTTTTCCTTTTGCGTGATATTGAGCAACTATCATTAGAGGAAATATGTAACATTCTTGACATTACTCACTCTAATGTAAGAGTGCTTTTACATCGTGCAAGAGTCAAATTAATGCAAATTATCGATAAATATCAGGAAACAGGACAATGTTAAAGTGTAAGGAAATTTCACAAATGGCCAGTGATAATCTGGACAATAATTTAAGCTGGAAAGATGCTTTCTCTTTAAGAATTCATATTGCAATGTGCAAGCATTGCTACCGTTTTGTTCAACACCTGAAATTGGCTATAGATTGTGCAAAGAGAATGAAAGAAGAATTAACAATCACAGGAAATGTAGATCATGTCATAGATCATCTGACTAAAAAGTAATCTCTGTAGAATAGCTCACCTCTTTTAAACCAAAGCCTGCCTTTTCTTTGTAACATTTCGTACTTTCCAACGTCTTTATTACATCTATTTTTGGTGTAACTATTTTGGGAGATATTCGAAATGCAGGAACATGTCAGAAACTACTACGGAAATACGCTGACGGGTTCACAAGACTTACAGACCAATGCTTGTTGTACAGACGAAGCTCCTCCCCAACATATCCGTTCAATTTTATCGTCTATACACGATGAAGTAAGTAATCATTATTATGGTTGTGGTCTAATAATTCCGGAAGAGTTAAGTGGATTAAATATTCTCGATTTAGGATGTGGTGCCGGACGGGATTGTTATCTTTTGTCCGCATTAGTGGGTGAGAGTGGTTCTGTCACTGGAGTTGATATGACACCTCAACAACTGGCCATAGCAAAACGTCATATCAATTTTCATACTAATCTGTTTGATTTTAAAAAAACCAATACACGATTTCTTCAAGGAACCCTTGAAACACTGAATCTACTCGATCTAGAAGAAAACAGTTTTGATTTAATCATCTCAAATTGCGTCATCAATTTATGTACAGATAAAGAAGCTGTATTAAAAAGCGCCTACCGCCTTTTAAAACCAGGGGGCGAGATGTATTTCTCTGATGTTTATGCAGATAGACGGATTCCGGAATCACTCAAACAGGATCCGGAATTATATGGCGAATGCCTTAGCGGCTCTCTTTACTGGAACGATTTTATTAATTTCGCAAAAAATGTCGATTTTCTTGATCCACGTCTTGTTAAAGATTCCCCAATCCAGATAGAAAATGCTGAATTAGAGGAAAAAACAGGAGCGATTAATTTTTTCTCTGCAACCTATCGCTTGTTTAAAATTGATGATCTTGAACCTGCCTGTGAAGATTATGGACAAGCGGTAATATACAAAGGCACCATAGAACACCACCCACATGAATTCAGCTTAGATAAACATCACGTCATTCCTGCTGGCAAGGTATTTCCGGTATGCGGTAACACCTGGCGCATGCTTGGTGAAACTCGTTTTAAAGAACATTTTGACTTTATCGGTAATTGGGATAGGCATTATGGAATTTTTGAGGGCTGTGGAATTTCATTACCTTTTAATTTGGATGGATCGGATTCAAGCAACGCGTGCTGTTAAACACAACCGCAACTCATACTCATGTCGAATTATAACGAATCGGGACAATAAAAATGGTCAAATTACTTGAAGAAGAAGATGCAATAAATGGTGTTGAGTTGATTTATAGCGATATCAAAGAAAACTTGGGCATGGTTCCGAATTTATTCAAAGCCATGGCGGCCATTGATCCGATTTGGCTTGAACTGAACTGGTATCGAGAAAAACAAATCATGATCGACTCCGGACCGCTAGATAAAAAAACAAGAGAACTCGTCGCATTTGCTGTATCGGTTGTCAATAATTGTGACTACTGTTTCTCAGCACATGAAATGATGGCACATAAAAAAGGAGCATCATTGGAAGAAATCAATCATGTCCGACAAATAATTGAATTGTTTACAAGCTTTAATGTCATTGCTAATTCCTTTTCTGATCTTCCCTGTGATATCAAACTTAAATAAGGACATCATTTAAATGACTATTGCTGTTTTTCTCATACTTTCAGTTTTATTTCTGTCTTATTCAAACGGTGCGAATGATAATTTCAAAGGTGTAGCCACATTATTCGGCAGCAATACAACGAATTACAAGACCGCATTGGGATGGGCAACTATAACGACTTTTGCAGGTTCATTAAGCTCCATCTATCTGGCAACGTTATTAATTAAACATTTTTCGGGTAAAGGACTTGTTCCCGATCAAGTTGCGACTTCACCTGAATTTCTACTTGCTGTTTCTCTAGGAGCAGGTATCACTGTTCTTATCGCAACCAAAAAAGGATTGCCGATTTCAACAACACACAGTCTGACAGGTGCTTTGACTGGTGCTGGTCTCATGGCTGTAGGATTGGGATTAAACTTATCCAAATTAGGAATCATATTTTTTCTACCATTACTTGTCAGCCCACTGATTGCTTTACTACTGAGTTCTATTATTTATCACACTGTACATTCACTAAGAAAAGTCTTCAGTATTACCAAAGAGAAATGTCTTTGTATTGGTGGGTCAGGAAATTTTATTCCGATCAGTCAACTTGAAAATACTCTCACAATGAAATCTGCTTCGATATTAGATATCAGGATTGATACAGAAGAAAATTGTGTCGAACATTATACCGGTAATTTCTTTGGAATAAATCTACAGAAACTACTCGATGGTGCACATTTCATCAGCGCCGGAATTGTTTGTTTTGCACGAGGCTTGAATGACACACCTAAAATTGTCGCCATTCTTATTGCCATGAATGCACTTGAAATTAAAACGGGTTTACTTCTGGTTGGTATAGCCATGGCTATAGGTGGAATTTTAAATGCACGATCTGTTGCTGAAACTATGAGTAAAAAAATTACGCCGATGACTCATGGTCAAGGTTTTGTCGCCAATATTACAACCGGGTTTCTGGTCATTTTCGCAAGCCATTTAGGCTTTCCTGTGTCAACCACACATGTAAGTGTAGGTTCAATTTCAGGTATTGGTCTGCTTGCCGGGAAAGCAGATAAAAAACTTTTATCGGGAATTTTATTGTCATGGGTACTTACACTTCCCATTGCAGCATTTATAAGTGCGACGATATATATCTGTCTGAACTTAGCATTATAAATCTTAATCGATACTAACTATAACCGTATATAAAATAATAAATACCAAGGAGAACTTATGATTTCTGAATATAAAATGACGCTTCAACCGATTACTCTTGAAAACGCAGACGATAAAGCCAAACCCGTTCTTGAAAAGGCGTTAAAAGAAGTAGGTTTCATTCCGAATATGTACACCAATATGGTTCATTCACCAGCCTTACTGGAAAACTATTTACATGGCTATGCTCTCTTCCGTAATGAATCTGGTCTTACACCTGAAGAACAAGAAGTCATATTTCTCACCATCAGTCATGAAAACAGTTGTCATTATTGTGAAGCTGCACACAGTATGCTTGCTGACAAAAAGTCAGGCGTTTCAAAAGAAAATATTGAAGCAATCAGGAATAATAAATCACTAGCTGAATCTAATTTGGATCAATTATCCAGTTTTACTCGCGCAATGGTAAAAACACGTGGCCTGCCCACTTCTGATGATGTAACAAATTTCTTAGGCGCTGGTTATGCCGAAAAAAATATTCTCGACATTATTTTGGCCATCGCCGTTAAAACGCTTAGTAATTATTCTAATCATATTTTTCATACCCATGTTGATGAGATGTTTCACGATTATGAATAGAAATCTAGTCAAGGCTATAGTCATACTAGCTAATATTACATCATTTTTATTTATAAATGTTGCAGAAGCTGGAACAAGTAATGGCTTTGATTTAAATGAGAGTATTGTTCCACAATCTGAAATCTTGTCCGGTGGTCCGCCACGAGATGCCATTCCAGCGTTGACCGATCCAGAGTTTATTCCAGTCGATGAAGATGAATGGATAAAAGATGAATCACGAATATTAGGAGTTTATGTTAACGGAGTTGCCAAAGCCTATCCTCTTGAGATCATGAACTGGCATGAAGTAGTCAATGATACTTTTGGTGATAAGCACGTATTAATCACCTATTGTCCTTTATGTTTTAGTGGTATTGCATTTGATCCTGTGATTAATGGTAAAAGACACATATTTGGTGTATCTGGGTTACTCTATAACAGTGATGTATTGCTCTATGATCGCGAAACTGATTCGTTATGGTCTCAAATAATGTCACGTGCAATAACAGGAAAATATGTTAACCAGCAATTAAAACTTCTACCAATTGAAAACACGACATTACAGGATTGGCGAACCAAACATCCAAACACATTAGTTCTATCAAGGAAAACCGGCTACTCACGAAATTATACATTAGACCCCTATTTTGAATATCGACAGTCTAAGGAACTCATGTTCCCCGTTAAATTTCGCTCATTCGGATACCATCCAAAAGAATTAGTACTAGGTATTACAATAAATGGTAAATCCAAAGCATATCCACTATCCGAATTGTCTCGCACCAGTAGAGAAATCAATGACATTTT
Source organism: Gammaproteobacteria bacterium (assembly GCA_041689615.1). Classification (GTDB taxonomy): domain Bacteria; phylum Pseudomonadota; class Gammaproteobacteria; order Eutrophobiales; family Eutrophobiaceae; genus UBA7359. The sequence continues at coordinate 94,497 of JBDNFW010000036.1, forward strand.
TGCCGGAGAAGATATTTATATCAATTTTAATAAAAGTGAAAACTCAGGTACGATTCTGGACTCGAAATGTAATACATTACCTGCAATCACCCTCTTCTGGTTTGCATGGTATACATTTCATCCTGACACAGAAATTTTCAGAGCTGTGGATTCCCATCAACCTTTAATTGAGAACCCTTGTTAAATTCCATGAAAAATAGAACATCAAATATAACCTGTAACATTGTAGGTTGATGTCATGGAAACGAATACCATCAGATTATTTATTATCGACATCTCTGGTTATACTCGGTTTCTTGTAAATACGGATCTGGTTCATGGCAAAGAGACAATCACTGACATATTAAATAAACTCTACGATTTTTCTCCAAAAGAACTCAGCTTGAATAAAGTCGAAGGGGATGCCCTATTCTTTTACTCAACCACATTGAGCATTGAAAGATTATGTCAAATAAGTAGAGACATCTATAATTACTTTAAACATGAAGTTCTAACCAGCGTTTCACATAAACATAACACATGCCCTTTTACTTTATGTCGGCATATAAACGATTTAAGTATCAAATTTTTCATTCACGAAGGTGAGGTAGCATTCCATAAAGTATGTAATTTCGATGAAATGATAGGAAAGGCAGTGATTGAAATTCACAGAGTCATGAAAAACAGTGTTAACAGTGATTCATATATCTTAACAATTGACCAAAATGGAAAATATTATGAAAAATACAAATACATTGGAAAAGTAAATTACAACATTCTCTATCTGGATAAGAAAAAGAATATTTTTAATAAATTAAGTTATTTTTTTAATTAACAATCGTTCTAACTAGTTGATCAACACAAATTTAATAAATAAAAAATATTTACTGAAACATGTATCTATCATAATTTTATATTTACCATGGAAATTTTAATGCGAATTATATTGAACAAGTATTACAATGCTGATTTTTCATCGCGAGCTATTCGTGTTGCTCTTGTTGTTGGTACAATTCTGAATTTAATCAATCATTATGATATTTTTTTCGGACAACATTTCGGCATGAAAGAATTATTTCAGATGAGTTTGACATATTTCATTCCTTATATTGTCTATTACCATGGACAGTTAATTTCTTCGTTATAATATCTAATAAAAGCGCTCTGAGAATTATTTTCAATAAACATTGTAAAAAATATAACTAAATCAGATTTAATTCTTCTAAATCGAAGCTAGTGCAAAAACATCCTCAATTATACTAATTCTAGGAAAGCAGATACGTAAGCTCAGAGAGCAGTCTAGACTGTCTCAGGAAGCATTTGCAAGCGAGGCAGGGTTGGAGAGCTTACTATGCAGCTATCGGTCCAGACTGTGTGAAAACTCAAGATTACAACCATAAGATAAAATGATTCCCCACTTACAAAGCTAAATGATCTTGTTTAGGGACAAGCATCTTAGAACTAGACATTATATTATTTCTTTTCCCCACAATTTAAAACCGAAAATAGTTTTCACACAGTCTGGGTCGAAAGCAGAAGATATTAAAATTCTGTAAATGTTGTTTTTACTACTTACCAGTAAGTTAAGTAATCTGCTATATTTTTACGTTAATTTTCCACCTAGCTCTTTGTTGTACCGCACTTTACACTGTAACATATTGATTATATTGAAATGCCCTGGTAGCTCAGCTGGATAGAGCATCCCCCTCCTAAGGGGAAGGTCGCAGGTTCGACTCCTGCTCAGGGCACCATCCACCACCATTATTTTTTTTATCATCCTTAAATAAAAGACTAGCAATAGCCGGTAAAAGGAATATTGCCGCGACCATATTTAACAAGAACATAAAGGTCAGTAGTATCCCCATATCCGCTTGAAATTTTAAAGGCGAGAATATCCAGGTAATAACACCCACTGCAAGAGTGATACCGGTGAAAAATATACTAACCCCGGTCGTGGACAATGTATAAAAATATGCCTCTTTGATCGACTTGCCCTGTTTTATAAAATCATCAAAACGACTATAAAAATAAATACCGTAATCAACACCAATACCAACTCCCAATGCTACTACCGGTAAGGTATTTACTTTTAAGCCTATCTGTAAAAAAGTCATCAAGGCATAAGACAATACAGAAACCAACGCTAACGGGATCACAATGCATAACATGGCTCTAAAAGATTTAAATGTTATAAGACAAAGCAAGGTAATTGCACTGAAAACATAAAGTAATATTGGAAATTGCGCTTCTTTAATTTCTTCATTTGTCGCCGCCATAACACCTACATTTCCAGCGGCCAGTTTAAAAATTACATTTTCATCTGGATTGTCTTGTTTGAATTTTTCAACACTAGCAATGATATTGTCGATTGTTTCTGCTTTATGATCATTTGTAAAAATCATAACTGGCATAACACTACAATCACTGTTTAATAAGCCTGACGAGGTAGGAACATAGGCCACTGATTGTGTTAACACTGAAGGATTACGCGGTATCACACGCCACTTCATATTGCCCTCATTCCAGCCAGCATTAATACGTTTTGTAATTGTAGGTAAAGCAACCACAGATTGGACACCATTGGTGTTTCTCATATGCCATTCAAAACGGTCAATGAGCTCCATTACATCATAATTAATACATCCTTCAGTTATTGTTTCTGTAATTACCGTAATTACATCAACACCTATCGAGAATCGATTAGTAATGGTTTCTGTATCAACATTGTAACGGGAATCACCATGTAATTCGGGCACGCCACGGTGTAAATCACCAATTTCTATGTCCGCTCCTTTCCATAAACCAAAAATAAAAAGAAACGTTGAGATAACGACAATCGTTATTGAAACTCGCTTATTGGTTAGTTCCGAAATTTTATTCCAGATGGGAAAAAGAAAGTTAGCGCGTTTATTTAAATTATCCTGATAGCCTTGTTTAAAATCCTGATATGAAGCTAAAACGGGCAACAGAAAAAGATTCGTAAAAATAATCATTGCCACCCCAAGACTTGCCGTGATTGCCATCTCCTGAATAATTTCTATTTTAATTAAACAGATTGTTATAAAACCAATACAATCACTGCTTAACGCTACCATTCCAGGAATAAATAATCGTCTAAAACTTTTTCTTGCTGCATCAATACCATTTGCACCGAGATATATTTCTACACGAATAGCACTAATCATTTGTACGCCATGACTAACACCAATAGCAAAAATCAAAAAAGGTACAAGAATAGACATTGGATCAATACCAAAACCCAGTAGAGGCAATGTTCCTAGTTGCCAGATAACAGCTATTATTGAACAGCTCAGTGGAACAAGTGCAATTGAAATTGATTGCGCATAATAATAAACAAGAAGACTTGTTATCAGAAAGCTAATAGCAAAAAATAAAATCGTTCGTTCTGCGCCTTCGGTAATATCACCAATTACCTTTGCGAAACCAATGATGTGATAATCAACATTTACGTCAACTTGAAAATTATTCTCTCTTATTTTTTCTTCCAGCTGTTCCGCTACTTTAACGTAATCGAGTTTTTCTCCTGTATTCGGATCGGTTTCAAGTAGTTGTGCACTGATTAATGCACCGGAAAAATCATTTGCGACTAGCCTTCCTAATATTCCGGCTTTGATAATATTTTCTTTAACCCGAAGTAGATCTGATTCCGTTCCTTGAAAATCATCAGGAATAACATTGCCACCGGCAATACCATCTTCAACAACTTCAGTAAAACGCACGTTCGGAGTAAACAACGAAGTTACTCGTGATCGGTCGACTCCCGGAATAAAAAATACTTCATCCGTAGCTAGTTTTAATGTCTTAAAAAATTCAGGCGTAAAGATATCACCCTCATTTACTGTTAATGCCACGAGAATTCTGTTTGCCCCTCCAAACTCATCACGGTATTTAACAAAGGTTTTCATATAATCATGTTGCAACGGCAACATTTTGCTAAAACCCGCATCAACTTTTAGGTTCGTTACCGACCATGACATGAGCACAGTAACAATCAAAAATAAACCAATTACCAACTTACGTTTAGTAAACAAGAAATTTTCAATTATTATGGCGGGATTAAATTTAGACATAAAGTTATTCGCCAGAAATAAATTTATCTTTCGATAAAATTTCAATGCCCGCATCGCCTGTCAACAGTATAGAACCTTCTTCTTTTTCTAATATTGATGACAAACCATGTCTATGATGTAAATTGATATTAGAGAACGACTCGCCATTATCTTGACTCAATAATAAAGTACCCGCTAACCCAATAACAACAATATCTCCATTGGAAAGACGTATGGCATCGGTCAACATTTCTTTACAATTCGTTTCTATTTGCTCCCATGAACTTCCTGCATCTGACGAACGGGAAAGATGTCCACGTAAACCATAAGCAAGTACTTCATCGAAAGATAAAGATAATGTGCCAAAAAAAGAACCCTGATAAGGTGATAGTAAATCAATCCAGCTTATGCCTCCATCATCAGAACGTAAGATATGTCCAGCTTCTGCGGCAATATAAAATCGTTTGTCTCCAGCATAAGTTATATCGTTAAGATGCAAATCATAGACATCTGTATATTCTGATGAATCATCATCTTGATTAGTCTCGTTATTGTCAGATAAATTTAATTCTTCTCTTTGCCAGCTTAAACCACCATCTTTAGTAACATAGATTAAAGAATAAGCACCGATAGCGATTCCATTTAATGCATCTTTAAAAAATAAATCTAGTAAAGGAGCTTCTTCATCAATATCAGAAAATATTTTCTTCCATGTTTTTGCCCCATCTGTTGTTTTTAAAATAACGGCATCATGACCAACAGCCCAACCAGTTTTTTCATCAAGCATAAAAACATTCGTCAATGTTAACCTTGTTTCAACAAGTGCTTGAGTCCAATCTTTATTATTAATCGAATAAAGAATGTGACCTCTTTCTCCAACAACAACGATTAATGAATCGTATCGATCTGATTGAAGCAGCAATGATTTTTCTGCTAGAGGTGAGAAGGTTGATTGATCTGAAAATCCTTGTTCCTCAGAAATCGATTTCTGAGTTGTACACAGAAATAAAAAAAGGAAAAGAAATTTGGAAAGTTTAAACATCGAGAACTGTCTTCTACTCAGCGTTTCCCCTCTCTTCTAAGTGCTGATGGAGAAAAGTCACTATCAGAAACATCAAGATTATAGTTATAGGGTGTACTTTCATTATCGAGTCCAACAACAAGATAACGACCTGCTTGTATATCAGTATGCACTTCAAGCGTTGTCCATAGATTAGGCACGTCATAATAATTCATCGCCATACCTTCAGATACTCGCCATAACTGATCACGATTATCATATTGATCCACTATTAATATTTGCCATGAATCTTCATCGACATAAAAAGTACGATGTTTATAGATATGGCGTGAACCTTCTTTTAAAGTCGCTTCAACAACCCATACACGATGTAATTCATAACGAGGATAATCCTGATTAATATGCAGAGGAGTTAATATGTCTTTATATTTAAGTGAGGGACTTGATATTTTGTAATTGTTATAAGGCACATAAATTTCTTTCTTGCCTAGTAACTTCCAGTCATAACGTTCAGGACTACCGTTATACATATCAAACTGATCATTGGTTCTCATGCCATCTGAGGCTGTGCCCGGATTATCAAAAGCCACATTAGGTGCGCGTCGGACTCGACGTTGTCCGGGATTATATAACCATGCTTTACGCTTTTCTGTATTTTGGTTCAAAGTTTCATGAACCAAAAGAATTCCGCCAGCAAGTCTTGCTGGTGCGACCACTTCCTGTTTGAATTGAAGCAAAATATTATTCATTTTTTCTTCTGTCATGCCTTCCTGGCTATAAAGAACATTGAATTGATCTTCAAACTGAACAAGCGTGTAATCACCACCTCTCGTTGGTGTCGCCTGAGCGATATGTCTTTCTGCAGAATTTGCACGCCAACGTAAAATATGATTCCAGATTACTTCTAAACCATTACTTGGAATTGGAAAAGGTGTGCCTTCAATAGCACCGGTTACTCCATTACCATCAGTCGTTAATTTTGCCGTTGCTGCAATTCGTTTTGTAGCATCATAGATTCGTTGTGGTGCAGCTGCAGTACGACGTGATTGATAGACATTTAATTTAAATGTATCTGGATAGGTTTTTAATAATGCCTTATGTCCTTCGCTTAACTTATCTGCATATTCAGATACATTACTATTAGTAATAGTAAATTGAATCGCATCATCCGCAAAAGGATCAATATAATGCCCGCCCGGTTTGAACTCAGCAGGAGGTTTTGTTAAACCTCCATCCCATGCCGGAATAGTCCCATCAGTATTCCCCGCTTTTTCTCCGCCCAGCGGCGTAAGAGTATTACCAAGCTGAGCAACTTGATCGGCAGTTAATTCAGCAAACACATTCAATGAAATAAGTGAGGTAACAAGGATAAGAATTTTCAATATTTTCATTTTTATTATCTCTCTATCCTAGAATGAATATTTAAGCGAGGCAGCCATGAAGTCACGATCATGAAGTAAATTCTGACGACTATCACCCAAAAAGCTCGTATAACTAAAATCAGCTTCCCATTGATGTTGATAAACTGCACGTAGACCAACCGATATGTCTTTACGTCCTGCCAAAAAATTTCCCCCCGGTCCTGGCGTTATCCCCGATACATCGTGCCGCCAGGAAAATCGTGGCTGAAGGTTAATTGAACCAAACAGAGCATTGTTATAATCAAGACGACCTGCAATTCGATAACCCCAGGAAGTGGAGTCAGCAAAATTTTCTGCTTCTTCCAAAACATGTCCAGAAGCCGTAAGAACAGCTAAATTTAATGGATTACCCGTAGTAGTTGTACCAGGCGCATCTAATAATAGAGTGGCTTTACTTGGCATATTGTGGATGTGGGTAATCGCCCATTCGCCGACCAAGATGCCCTGATCAGCTTTTAACACGTTTCCGAATACCTTAGTGGCTGTCATCTGAAATTGACTTACATCACGTTCTATATGTCCTTGAATAAAATCCCCTGCTGCAAAAGTACCCGGCGCTGATGTCAGTTGACTCGCTAGAGCACCTGCATTAAGAGTGGCCGCAAGAATTTCCACATCGTCTACTTGTAATGGGGCATCCTCACGAAAAGAATATTCACCTTGTAGTGCTATCCCACTAGCCCCTAACTCCGTATTAAAGCTAAAACCAAACAGTTGAATGTCATCTGGATAACTTAATTGGTATTTAGCATTTCTCGCTGTACCAGCTTGAGTCCCAACAATGCCATTTATAATAGGTAAGCGACTGTGATAGTTAATGTAATAGAAACCGAATTCAGTGTCATTTAATTCTGGCACATACAACCGCACGGCTGCGCCGTATTCCCCTCCATTACCCGGCTCAAGATTTCCTGCTCTATCTGCAGTGCCTTGTCCCACAAACGCAGTCGTTGCAACAGCCGTCGCTGGAGTACATATTCCAGGGCAATTAGCATAATCAGCAATCTGACCAGCACCCGATGTTAATAGAAATACACCACCGTCCCCGGCAAAGTCATTGGTACTGAAATAAGAACCTGAGGGATCAATTACAGTTTGCTCCCAGTCATACGCATAATATGCTTCAACAGAAAGATTTTCTGTCAAACCTAATGATCCAGACACCATTCCAACGGGGATCAAAGCCTCACGCAATTCGGCGCCGGGAGTACGTAAAGCCGAAACATCAACCGGATTGACCGTATTAATACTGTTTTGAATAAAGGTACTCTCACCCCAGTTTAATACTTGTTCACCGACCCTGAATTCACCCGGCATACTACCTAGATTAAATTCATGCCAAAGATAAGCATCACGCAAAACGAGATTTGTACCTACAAGACGCTTTGCTTGAGGAGTTAATGCAAGACGAGTCGTATCATCTGCCACATTATCGAGGAAACCGAAACCTCGTAAAAAAATACCAGTTGATTTATAGGAGGCATCAAACTCTGTTGTAAATTTTACTGTATTGCTAACCAGACCGGGATCGTAATTTATATTACCATCATCACCATTAACTGAACGTGCACTTCCTCCGTTGGCTATGCCAATCAGGTTAGTAGCACGATTTTGAACGCGATATTGTTGACCATAACTCAGAGTCGTATCCCAACTCCCCTCTATAGTTCCATTATTAAATCCAACAGCATTAACAGTAACGGAAAATTGAAAGAATAAAAATGAAGCGAAAAGTCGAATAACTGATCGCAGTTTGATCGAAGCTGGTATCTCCATAGGATTTTTCCCTTTAAGTATGAGTCCCGACTTAAGAAGTAATAATTATTTATTTGAACATCTAATTTTTAATAATTAAATAATACTGAAAACATATTTCGTTCACAAAAATACATCTCCATTATGCAAATCAATAAATCACAACTCCTGAGACACTTTTTCTGTCGTTGCAGACAATCGATAGATTAACGTTCTTAGAAAAACTTTTAGAAACCTGACCTGACAATTTAATGATACTTGTGATATCACTGTTGAATTAATCTTCATTAAGGATGTATTGTCAGAGGATTTAATAGAAGCTGTACGTTTCGTTTTCGCCAGATAACCCATTTCACCAAAGCAATCACCTTTTTGAAGAGTACGAATCACGGATTGATTTTTCATTACCTCAACATTGCCATTGGTAATAATATAGAAGCAATCATCCATGTCACCTTCAACGATAATGTCATCGTTGACATCATAATCCTGCCACGTACTGGCACGTAAAATTTCCCAAATTTCCGCATCGGGAAAACCAGTAAAAAATCCCAGTTTTTTAACTGCGTCAAATTTTTCCTGTGCAGAAATATCTTCTTTTGGTTTCTCAAGATTATCAAATGCTTTGGTCAAATCAGCGGCAAGATCCAGCCCCATTTGATAACGATCAGAGATATTTTTATTCATTGCCTTAGCAACAATCATACTTAACGCATCGGGTAAGTCACTACGATGATCACTCATATTCAGTGGATCATCATTTAATATTTTATTCACTAATTGCGAAAAATTATCTGCAGGAAAAGCTTGGCGTCCTGTCAGTAGTTCGTACATCACTACACCTAATGAATAAAGATCGGTTTGAGTAGTCACATGTTCTTCGCGCAGTTGTTCCGGCGACATATATCTGGGTGAACCCATCATGCCACCCATCTGTGTAGTCGTTGAATCGGCGTTATAGATATGGGCAATACTAAAATCGCCGATCTTTACATCTTGATCAGGCGTAATAAGAATATTTGAAGGTTTGATATCTCTATGCACAACACCTTGCCGATGTGCATAATCCAGTGCTTTTGCACATTTAAAAATGATTTCAACAACTTTGTTGATGGGCAATAGATTATCCGAACTGCAATGTTGCTTTAAAGTCTTACCGTCTTCGATGTACTCCATGACGATGTAGCAATTGTCTTCATCAACACCTGCGTCATAAATATTAATGACATTCGGATGCGCCAAAAGACCGGCTGTATGAGCCTCATTAAAAAACATCTTGCGATAACGTTCACCAGACTCCGGGTCATTTAATTCGTCAAGGAATGCAACCTTAAGTGCAACAGGGCGATCGATATAAGGATCGTGTCCCAGATAAACAACACCCATACTGCCCCTGTCGATTTCTTCAACAACGCTATATTTACCCAATTTTTCTGGAATGCTATGACTCATTTAATAAAGTTATCTACGTTAAAAAAGAACGATTTCTTGTGTGCGCCGCAACAAATGCAAGCGTACACAGAAATGAGGTTATTATATTTTTTTTACTGATATTAATGTATCTACATTGATTTTAATAGCAAATATAGTGTCAGGCTGGAGCGACAAGCAAAGCAACCATTTCCAATAAATTACTAATGTTGACCCGCAAAATCTGACAACTATACTTAGCTCATAGCATGAATGTGGTATACATTGTGTATGTTATATGGACGGAGCATAAACGGGGATAAAAATAATGACAACAACAGTAAATCAATTGCTTAATTCTAAACACGATGAGATTTTCTCCGTAACACCGGACACGCTTGTCATTGATGCAATAAGGATGCTAACCGAGCGAAAAGTAGGTGCTTTGCTTGTTCTGGAAGGCAAAAGGTTAGCAGGCATCTTCTCAGAACGAGATTACACCAGAAAAGTGGTACTCCTTCAGAGAAAGTCTTCAGAAACAAAGGTCAGTGAAATAATGACCTCGGAAGTAAAATCCGTTGATCCATCTACTACTATTGATGAATGTATGGTGATTATGTCAAAACATCATATTCGACATTTACCTGTTCTTAAAAACGATGAACCCATAGGCATATTGTCAATTATGGATGTTGTAAAAAATATTATTTCAGAAAAAGAATTCATTATTGAGCAACTGGAACACTATATAACCGATACTGCCTGATAAACGCGGTATAAAATCATAAAGTACATTTGCCATTTAATGGCCTATTGTTAAAAACTTCTGCTTTTTAAGCTTACTGTTATTATTTCTATTTATCCTTGGATAGATAGTCAAACCCATCTAGAATCGAACTTGCTATTTTTAAAATCGATTTAGCGACACACATTTATGTCTACATCAACTGAAAAACAAAAAATCAGTGAACAACTGGCAGCGCATTGTAAAGCGATGCAGAGTATTCATATGCGCGATTTATTCATGCATGACAAAGAAAGAGGAAAGAAGTTTTCACATCAACTTTCTGAGCTATACATAGACTACTCAAAAAATATTATCTCATCTGAAACACTTAAGCTGTTATTCCAGTTCGCCAAAGCCTCTGATGTTGAAACATCAATTAAAGCGATGTTTGAAGGCGAAAAAATTAATCTCACTGAAAATCGTGCCGTCCTTCATACCGCATTAAGAAGCGAATCGTCACAAAACTTAAACGTTGATGGTGTTGATATCATCGAACAAGTTCATACTGAACTTGAAAAAATAAAACGATTTGTTTCAGAAATTCATGATGGAAGCTATAAAGGCTGGACAGGTAAATCTATTGATACCTTTGTTAACATCGGCATAGGTGGTTCTGATCTTGGACCGAAAATGGTAGTTGATGCGTTAACTGACTATCGACAAGGCAATACACGTTCATTTTTTATCTCTAATATCGATTACCAATCTATTGATAATTTACTAAAGACAATAGATCCGCAAACAACGCTATTTATCATTTCTTCAAAATCTTTCAACACTATTGAAACACTAACAAATGCAGAAACTTTAAAAAAGTGGATGCTGGAATCCGGTTGCAAAGAGATTAATAAACATTTCATAGCCGTTTCTAATAATCTTCAAGCAACTAAAGAATTTGGTGTCGATTCGAACAATGTCTTTCAAATATGGGATTGGGTTGGCGGCCGTTTCTCGCTATGGTCGGCTATTGGATTGCCTATTGCACTCGCTATTGGTTTTGACAACTTCAAAAGCCTACTCTCAGGTGCTCATGAAATGGATGAGTATTTCATGCAAACACCTCTGGAGAAAAACATTCCCGTTATTCTTGCATTGATAGATTACTGGTATAGCCATTATTTTAATGCCGAAACGCATGCGTTTATTCCTTATGATGAATCACTTAAACTCTTTCCTGATTATTTGTCGCAATTATTCATGGAGAGTAATGGTAAATCATCAAATTTAGCCGGACATAAAATCAATTATAATACCATGCCTATAACATGGGGTTCTGTCGGGACAAATGCCCAACATGCTTTCTTTCAGTTATTACATCAGGGAACACACATGATACCAATTGATTTTCTTGCGCCGTTATCAAAAAAAGGAAATCAAACGCATCATGCTTTATTACTGTCTAATTGTTTCGCGCAAACTCAAGCCTTAATGCAGGGTGAAGATAATACTGATCCACATAAACATTTTGCTGGAAATAAGCCGAGTACCACTATTTTATATTCAGAATTAACACCCCGAACTTTAGGTTCAATATTAGCAATGTATGAACATCGCACCTTCGTACTAGGCTTGTTATGGGGAATTAATTCATTTGATCAATGGGGTGTTGAATTAGGGAAAAAACTGGCAGCGACTATTTATGAGAATCTAAGCTCGGAAGCGGCAGATAAGAATATGGACTCATCGACAAGAAGTTTAATCGAACTCTATAAAAAAACGCACCGATAAAAGCAAGCTTATTCTAATTTTGAAGCATACATCGCCGTTGTCTCTGAAAGTCGCTTGACCAATGTTTGCATGAATACTCGACTAAAATGCAACTGACATTCAACAGATACCTGCTCAATCAAGGTAGCATTCACTTTCATTAATTCAACATGTCCTTTTGCCATAATGGTAGCGGTGCGTTCTGCTTTGCTGAGATAAGCCATTTCTCCAAAACAATCTCCTGCTTTCAAATGACCTATCACTGCACCATCTTTATAAACATCTACGTCACCTGAAGTAATGATATAAAATGAATCATCAATATCACCTTCAACAATAATTTGATTCCCTGCTTCGTATGATTGCCAGACACAAGCATGAATAATTTCCCATATTTCCGATTCAGGAAATTCACTAAAGAAACTTAATGTTTGAATGGCATTGAATTTTTCCTGCGCCTCAACATCTTGTTTAGGCTCTTCAAGATATTCAAATGCCAGACTTAAATCTGCAGCAAAATTCAAACCCATCTTGTATCGCTTTTCCGGATTTTTCTGTAAAGCATGATGAATAATTTTTTCAAGAATTTCCGGCACATCAGATCGATGCGTGCTTAATGGCAGATGCTTTTCATTAATAATCATATGAATCAAACGCGAAAAACTGTCGGCAGCAAAAGGATGTTTCCCCGTTAATAATTCATACATGACAATACCTAATGAAAACAAATCAGTTTGATTTGTTATCTGATCTTCCTGAACTTGCTCGGGCGACATGTATCTTGGTGAACCGACAAAGCCCATTGGCATGGTATTGGTCGTGTCTGATGTCATTAAATGCGCAATACTAAAATCGGCAATCTTCACATCTTGATCTTTCGTGATTAGGATATTGGTTGGTTTAATGTCTCGGTGAACCACACCATTACGATGTGCATAATCCAGCGCCTTCGCACATTTAAATATAATCTCGATAACTAATTCATAGGGCAATAAATTTTTTGCATTGCAATGGTTTTTAAGCGTGTTACCTTCTTCTATTAATTCCATAACAATATAGCAATGATCACCATCTTCTTCTTCTTCAACACCGGCGTCTAATATCCCAACAATATTCGGGTGTTTTAATGTTCCCGCCGTATGCGCTTCATTAAAGAACATCTTGCGGTAACGTTCTCCCGACTCTTTGTCATTTAAAGCATCTGACATAGCCACTTTTACAGCAACATCTCGATCGGCAAAAGGATCATGGCCCCGATAAACAATGCCCATGCTGCCACGGCCAACCTGCTCTTTTATTTCGTATTTACCAAGTTTTTCTGGGATTTTCATTTATAGATTAAAATACACTACTTATAATGAGTTACGGCATATAATTAAAACATATTATTGATAATTAATTGAGTCTTATCTGAAATTGATAAAGAAACATTTTCACTGACATTGTCAGGTTTTAAAAAATACGTATAGTTGTCAATAAACGACATAGTCCTTACGCTGTGCAACAAATAATTTAATCAAAAGGTTAAGCAACAACATTATGAAGGCTATTATTCTTGCCGCAGGCATTGGCAACCGACTTGGTAGTTTATCGGAAAATAAACCAAAATCTTTACTGGAATTTGATGGCAAAAGTTTACTAAAACGCCATATCGACATTCTTCTGGCTAACCAGATTAACGATCTTACTATCGTTACCGGTTATGAATCAGAGATGATCATGAGCCACCTGCAAGACTCAGACATCTCAATTAATTACATTTATAACGACCGATATACCGAAGGTAGTATTATCAGTCTTAATTGCGCACAGGAAATACTGTTTAGTGAGCCTGAATTTATCTTAATGGATGCAGATGTACTTTATGACCAGGAAATGATTTGTCGTCTGGTCAAAACTGAGATACAGAATTGTCTGTTACTGGATCGTGATTTTGTTCCTGGTGATGAACCCGTTAAAATCTGCGTTGATAAAAATGGACAAATTAATGAATTTAGAAAAAAAGTGGCTACAGATCTTGAATTTGAAACTCAAGGTGAATCTGTCGGTTTTTTCAAGTTCAATAAATTAATTGGCGCTTCTTTACTTGGCAGAATAAATGATTATTTATCTAAAGGCGAAAACGACACACCTTATGAAGAAGCTATACGCGATTTGCTATTAACTTATCCCGAACAGTTTGGTTATGAAGATGTCACCGGCGTTCCCTGGATTGAGATTGATTTTCCAGAAGATATCGAACGTGCAAAAAATGATATTCTGCCTAAGCTTTCACCTATAAAGAATTAAAATAAAATAATGTCCCAAAAAAATATGACTAACCTCAGCCCTAAAAAAATAAACAAGTGTAAACAACTACGCAGCTTGCTTAAGTCGAATGAACTTGAGTTCATTCTCGAAGCACATAACGGCATCTCTGCGAGTATTGTTGAACATGCAGGCTTTAAAGGGATTTGGGGAAGCGGCCTCGCCATGTCTGCGCAATTTGGTGTGCGCGATAGTAATGAAGCAAGCTGGACACAAATTGTAGACATGCTTGAGTTTATGTCTGATGCAACATCAATTCCGATTCTACTTGATGGTGACACCGGTTATGGAAATTTCAACAATATGCGTCGACTGGTCAAAAAACTGGAACAACGAGATATCGCCGGTGTTTGTATTGAAGATAAACAATTTCCAAAAACAAACAGTTTTATCGATGGTAATAAACAACCGTTGGCAGAGATTGATGAATTTTGCGGCAAGATTAAAGCGGGCAAAGACAGTCAAGCAGATGATGATTTTTCTATTGTAGCCAGAGTCGAAGCGTTGATTGCCGGTTGGGGTTTAGCTGAAGCACTTAAAAGGGCAGAGGCTTATCACAAAGCCGGCGCTGATGGCATCTTAATCCATAGTAAATTATCAAGACCGGATGAGATTCTTGCGTTTGCCAAAGAATGGGCAGGACGTTCACCGCTAGTCATAGTTCCAACAAAATATTACAGCACACCAACCGAAGCTTTTCGCAAAGCCGGTATTGATTTGGTCATTTGGGCAAACCACATGATTCGTTCATCAATTTCGTCAATGGAAAAAACAAGTAAAAATATTTTTGAAACAGAATCATTAATAGATATCGAAGATAAAATTGCCAGTGTCGACCATGTATTTGAATTACAAGGTGCCGATGAATTAAGTCGCGCACAAAAACGTTACCTTACTCAAGAATCCAATATCCATGCAGTCATTCTTGCTGCCAGTAGAGGTAATGAACTGCATGAATTAACGCACGACAAACCCAAGGCCATGATTAGTATTAGTGGTAAAACATTATTAGCACGATTGATGGACGGGTTAAAAAGAGCCGGTATTAATAAATCAACTGTCATCGCCGGTTATAAAGCAGAGTCTATTGATTTACCTGGTATTGAAAAATGCATCAATGAAAATTATGAAAACGGCGACGAATTAAAAACATTAATCTGTGCACAAGACAGTTTCGATGATGATATGCTGATTCTTTACAGTGACTTGCTATTTAGAGAATACATACTCAGAGATTTGATAGAGACAAAGGGTGAAATTGTTATTGTTGTCGACTCAGCCTTGGATAACCCTAACATATCTGGATCACCTGATTACGCCTACTGTAGTGAAAATGATGATCGCTCGCCTTTCATGCAAGATGTTACTTTATCGCAGGTTTCATCATCGGCTGATGTAGACAATAAAAAACCATCCGGTTACTGGATCGGAATGATGCGCGTTAGACAACAAGGTCGCGAATGGTTAGACACGGCATTGGAAGAATTAAAACTGGAATCAAATTTTAATACACTAACAATACCTGATCTGTTAAATCACCTGATACAACAAGGAAAATCTATTAATGTTCATTACATTGATGGACATTGGCTTGATGTGAATTCACTTGACGACATCGATCGTGCAGGTGATTTTACTCAATAAAAAATCACATAATAATAATTAAAGAGAACTGTTTTGATACAAGCAAAAGAATTTGTTGAAGCCGCAAGAGAACTTGGCTTTAGTCGTTATACCGGTGTCCCCTGCTCTTTTTTAACACCATTTATTAATTACGTTATTAATGATGATTCACTGGAATATGTTTCATCAGCAAACGAAGGTGATGCATTAGCAACAGCAGCGGGTTCAGCCATAGGTGGACAACCTTCTATTGTTATGATGCAAAATTCAGGCTTGGGTAATGCTGTTAGTCCAATAACCTCTCTCTCTTATGTGTTTCGCATTCCTTTTTTAATTATTACAACACACCGAGGACAACCGGGCGTTAAAGATGAACCGCAACATGAGTTAATGGGGCAAATCACCAAAGAATTATTTGACACTATGAAAGTGCCCTGGGAAATTTTTCCAAAGGCTAAGCAAGAAATTGGTCCGGCTTTAAAACGCGCCAATGAATACATGAAAAAAGAACAACGCCCCTATGCTTTCATTATGCAAAAAGGAACTGTTACACCTGAAGAGTTAAAAAAGAATTCGGTAAAAGATATTTCAAAAAGAAAAACAGAATATCGTTCATCACATAATCCTGATGCAACAATAACGAACCGACATGACGCCTTACAACGCATCATTAAAAATACGCCTGAAAATAAAACGCTATTAATTGCTACGACAGGTTTCACCGGACGTGAATTATTCGCTATTAATGACCGTCCGAATCAAATTTACATGGTTGGCTCAATGGGTTGCGCTTCTTCGCTAGGTTTGGGTGTCGCATTAGCCCGACCGGATTTAAAAGTGGTTATCATCGACGGTGATGGTGCCGGATTAATGCGTATGGGTAATTTCGCCACCATAGGAAGTTATGCCGGTAATAATCTAATTCATATTTTATTAGACAATGAAGTCCATGATTCCACTGGCTCTCAAGCGACTGTTGCCGGTAATATTAATTTTGCCAAAATAGCAGAAGCGACCGGTTACAGTGTTTCTTTAACCGGTAATGAAATAGAATTAATTGATGAACTATTCGCATTGGAAGGCCATGAAGGCCCTGTTTTTGGCCATTTAAAAATTCGTTCCGGTACAATAGAAGACCTGCCAAGACCGAATGTAACACCGAATGAAGTTTTGAAAAGATTAATGCAACATATTGATAGCAACTTTTAATGGGCACTTTAAAAATGCACTTTTTTCGCAATAGCAGTGTCAGTTACGTGCTCGAATACTCACAGAGTAGGATCTCCTCATGTATTAATTATACATTCCGGTTCTGCGCGCGTTACTTCCTAGCTCTTACAAAAAAATCACTATTTTTAAAGACACCCATAATATGACTATTTTATTAAATCCAGGCCCTGTTGTACTAAGCGAACGCGTCAGAAAAGCGTTACTTAAACCTGATCTCTGTCATCGTGAACAGGAATTTATAGATTTGCAAAACAAGATCAAAAACGATCTGTTAGATGTTTATCAGCTTCCTACGGATAAATGGGCAGGCATTGTTTTTACCGGTTCCGGCACGTCAGCTATGGAAGCGATGATGACCAGCCTTATTCCCGCTCACGGTAAAGTATTAATCATTGAAAACGGTGTCTATGGTGAACGACTAAGCAAGATTGCAAAAATACATGATATTGCCCATGTCGTTATGCATCATGAATGGGGCGATGAAATCGATTTACAAAAACTCGAGGGCGAACTTCAATACCACGAAGAACTATCACACGTTGTCGTAGTTCATCACGAAACAACCACTGGTCGTTTAAATAATATCGATGCTGTTTCAGAACTCTGTAAAAAACACGGCAATGTTCCAATACTACTTGATGGCGTCAGTAGTTTTGCTGCCGAAGAAATAAAATTTGAAGAATGGAACATCGCTGCCTGTGCCGCAACAGCAAACAAATGTTGTCACGCCGTTCCGGGAACTTCATTTGTTATTGCCAATAGAGAAGCAATGCAACTGATGTCTGCAACACCCGCACGAACACTTTATCTTGATTTAGTCACTTACCTAAAGAATCAAGATAACAACGGCACACCCTTCACCCAATCCATACAAACCTTTTATGCATTGGATGAAGCCTTAGACGAATTAAAAGACAACGGCGGCTGGCAACAGCGCCAACAACAATATTGGAAACGAATGGATATTGTTCGTAATGGTCTAGAAAAACTAAACATCAAACCTCTCTTCAATAAAGAAGAATGCTCCTGTGTATTAAACGCATTTCATCTACCTGAAGGCGTAAGCTACGAAACACTACACGACAAACTAAAAGCAGCCGGCTTCGTCATCTACGCCGGACAAGGCGGCTTTTCTAAATCATTATTCAGGATTTCTTGCATGGGAGAGATTAGTGAAAGTGATATGGAGAGGTTTGTTAGTGAAATGGGAAAGATCGTTAGTTCTTAATTTTACCGGGAGTTTTTCAGTTGCTTATTCATCTTGAAGAATGCTTGGAGATAATGTGTGCGAGTTTCTGTGAAATCGAAAATAAAGTTCCTCCACCTGTAAAAATTTCTAGGCTTAATTTATTTGTATTTAGGTATGAAGAAGAGTCGATTGAGCAATGTATAGTTTCAAAATTAGCACGAATTTTAACAGGCATTCGAACAACAATTACTCTAAACAAGAAAGGATTTATTCAGGAACAAGCTCTTATGCATCGCGTCTTAGATGAACTAGGTGAAGACATTACTTTCCTTTGTTATGCGGTTTTAAGCGATGAACAAACTGAATTGCATAAAAGATATCTAAAAGCTTTTTTTATGGAAGATTTTGATGATCATAAAAATCCAATGACTAGCAGAACTAATCGCCCAATGATCCAAAGAAAAAAGATTCGAGCCTACATCTCACGTATTGAAGAAACTGAACTGAATCCAAGTACGGGTGTAGCCGTTAGCAAGACACTTAGTCAAGTTTATTCAGGCTTTGTGCATGCTGCCGCTCCTCAAATCATGGAACTCTATGGAGGAAATCCACCTCGGTTCCATGTACATGGCATGCTTGGAACCCCACGTGTTATGGAGTACCGCGAAGACTTAAAAAACTACGTCTACAGGAGCCTAATTAACTTAATGTTAGTAGCTTTATCGTTTCATATGAAAGAAATGGTTGAAGAGCTTTACAAATATAGAAATGAATTCGAGAAAAATATAGGTTTCGATTATTTGCAACGTGATAATGACCCCTAATCTTTTTTTAGAAACTTATGCCTAATGCAATTAATCACTCATGCCACATAATCCCCTTATGACTTGCCGAGTCGTTATGTTATTTCATCGGTTGAGCTACATGGATGTAGCGAGAGCGCATTAGGACAGGAGTCCGTATGCGCGTGCCGTTGAAATAAGACAGCGACTCGGGAACCCGTTAGGGCAAGACATTTGGGGTGGCCTTTCTTTTGGTTACTTTTCTTTGGCCACGCAAAGAAAAGTGACTCGCTATCAAGCGAAAGAATTACTTAAACCAACAATACAGACCTTCAAACATCTGCATCTAATATACAAAAACAAGCCCTTTTTTGGACATACGAATAACTATGCTAAACTCCGCGCACCGAAAACAGCATAAAAACTGTTTTCATCATAATTAAATGTATTTCATCTAAATCTACATCATTAAGTAGATTATTATTTAAGTAATATAAATTTGGAGAATGTTATGGCTGTAGCTAAGAAAACTGTTATTAAAAACGCCGCTTTGGAAAAAGTGACTGACTCGTCACTGGCTAATCTGGAAGCAGCAAATGCAAATGGTGCTAATGCATTAGCAGTTGCAACGAAAAAAAGTAAGCAGTCATCTGCTGAAGGGAAACGTCTCAGCAAAAAACGTGTTGCTTTGATTAAACGTAATAAAACAGCAGCAGCAAAAGCAAAGAAAGATCCTGTTGCAGAAAACAAAAAAGCATTGAGTGCAGTCGTTAAAGAATTAGCCGCAGTTAGAAAAGACGCAGCTAAAAACAAAACCGTTAGAGCTGCTGACTTCGCAGAATTATCAGGTTTACGTGCTACTTGCCGTCGATTAGCAGCTTACACAAAAGCAATTGCCGCAGCTGACCGAGTTTTAAATAAACCAAAGAAAAAAGTTAGAAGACGTAAAAAAGCATCTGCTTAATTTAGTCGAGTTTATTTAAGTGGCGCACTAACAGTGCGCCACTTATTAAAAAAACAGGGTGTATCCATTCAGAATAAACGGTAATTTTCAGAATTGAATTACTTACTACTATCTTCTTCTTTGACTTCTGTCTGTTGTTCCAGAAGCTCAACTACTTTTTCAAATAACTTATAAGGGTTAAATGGCTTAACCACATAGTGTTTAATGCCAGCTTTAGCGCTTCCGTTACATTATTTTTTTGATCATTTCCAGTTAGCAGGATGAATGGGATGTCTTTCGTTTTTTCATTACCTTTTAACGCGCTAAATAATTCCAGACCAGACATACTTAGGCATCATCCAATCACAAATTATCAAGTCGAGCTTTTTTAATTTGGTAGTCTTTAGTGCTTTGTCACCATCAGCAGCTTCAATAAAGTTGCTAAAGCCTTGTGCTCGCAATGACGTCTTGATTGTATGACGAATCGAAATGGAATCATCAACAAGCAAGATAATTTTATTCGTTATCTTTGGCGAAAGATCCAATTCTTTGCTCCTTTTATCAGGCGACTAAATTACGTGCCTTTTACTTAAAGGTTAAGCGCTACTTACCTTTTGCTCCCTATCCCTTTCATCCATCTGTTCAGTGATAAAGTTAAGAATACCGTCATAATCCAAGCCAGCATCCCTTAACATATCTTCTCTGGAACCATGTGGAAGCAATCTATCCGGTAATCCATAGTTCGCAATTCTCTGCGCGATACCATGCGCTGCAATAACTTCGTTAACGGCCGACCCCGCACCACCTTGAATTGCATTTTCTTCTACGGTAATAATTAAATCGTGTTCTGCGCACATATCAGCAATCAACGATTCATCCATAGGCTTAATAAAACGCATGTTGACTACGGTTGCATTAAGTTTTTCACCAATCTTCTCACAATCTGCCACCATGCTTCCAAAAGCCAGAATGGCAAGATTTGTACCCTTGCGTTTAATTTCAGCTTTACCAATCGGTAACTCTGTCATTTCTTTTTGTACTTCTACGCCTGGACCTGTGCCGCGTGGATAACGAACGGCAACAGCACAATTTTGTTTATATCCGGTATACAACATTTGGCGACATTCGTTTTCATCTGCCGGCGCCATGATTATGATATTTGGCAAGCAACGCATAAAACTTAAGTCATAAGCGCCATTATGTGTTGCACCATCAGCACCGACACAACCGGCACGATCAATTGCAAACAACACTGGCAAATCCTGAACTAGCACATCATGAATTAATTGGTCATAACCACGTTGTAAAAATGTTGAGTAAATCGCAACGACAGGCTTTAAACCATCACAAGCCATTGCTGCGGCAACGGTAACACTATGTTGTTCGGCAATAGCAACATCAAAATATTTATCAGGATGTGCTTTTTCAAATTCAACTAAACCGGAACCTTCACGCATCGCTGGAGTGATTGCAGCAAAACGACGATCTTCATTCGCCATATCAATTGCCCAATCGCCAAACACTTTACTGTATGTCGGGCCAGATGATGATTTACCTGAAGGCACAATACCTTTATGCGGATCGAACGGGGTGACACCATGATATTTAACCGGGTCTTCTTCTGCTGGTCCGTAACCTTTACCTTTTTTGGTAATGATATGTAAGAATTGAGGACCTTCGAGTTCTTTAATATTTTTTAAAGTTGCCAACAGCGCATGCATGTCGTGTCCATCTACCGGACCAATATAATTAAAACCAAATTCTTCAAACAAAGTACCGGGACCAGGCGTGATTAAACCTTTTACATGTTCTTCTGCACGCTTCGCAATTTCGAGTGCGTTAGGAATATTGGATAATACTTTTTTGCTACCCTTACGAACGCTGGAATAAATTTTTCCGGAAAGTAATTGTGCAAAACGATTTGAAAGCGCTCCGACATTAGGTGAAATCGCCATATTGTTATCATTCAGGATAACCAACATATCACTATGCTCGGCTCCGGCATGGTTCAATGCTTCAAAAACTATTCCCGCGGTCAAACCACCATCGCCAATAATAGCCACACTTTTTCGATTTGAGCCGGTACGTGAAGCCGCAATAGACATTCCCAAAGCAGCACTAATCGAAGTACTGGAATGGCCTACGCCAAAACAATCATATTCACTCTCATCACGTTTCGGGAATGGCGCTAAGCCTTCCCATTGACGAATACTGTGTAGGCGATCTTTTCGACCAGTCAGAATTTTATGGATATAAGCCTGATGACCCACATCCCAAACCAGACGATCTTCAGGGGTATTATATAAATAATGTAACGCAACTGTGAGTTCAGCAACACCGAGACTCGCGGCAAAGTGGCCACCACTCTTACTGACAGAGTGAAGCAGGAATAATCTGACTTCTTCGACGAGTTGTTCTAATTGAGATTCTGGCAGCTTTCTCAGATCTGCCGGACAGTCAATTTGGTCTAAAAGAGGTGTGTTAATGTCGTTACTCATCACATATTCGCTGAAAAAGATTCACATTATGTCTAGTGAGCTTTAGGCATGCAAGAAAATCCATTCAAGAATTATATAGTACAAACTTAAAACACTATCGGAATACTTAAGTCAAAACCAGACTGTACATACATCCAAGCATCACTTATCTTAGCACTTTTTGGCAAAAAGCTGTAGAGTACTCGCATAACTAATAAGCAAATCAATAATCTGGAGTCGTTTTTAATGAGTGTCCCTCTTATTCAGCAATACAAAATGGGTAAATATATACTTGGCAAGAAATTCAGTGGTGTAAAAAAATACCCGCTAGTATTGATGCTGGAACCCTTATTTCGTTGCAATCTGGCCTGTTCTGGCTGTGGCAAAATCGATTACCCGAAAGAAATTCTGGATAAGCGCCTGAGTTATGATGACTGTATGGGTGCTATTGATGAGTGTGGCGCACCAGTTGTGTCGATTGCTGGTGGCGAACCACTAATTCATAAGGAAATGAGCCAAATCGTAAAAGGCTACATTGAACGCAAAAAATTCGTTTATCTTTGTACCAATGCCATTTTGTTGAAAAAATATATGGACGAGTACACGCCGTCACCATATTTGACCTTTTCAATTCATTTGGATGGTAATAAAGAACGTCATGATTCTTCAGTTTGTCTGGATGGTGTTTTTGAAAAATGTATTAACGTGATTAAGCTTGCTAGAGAAAGGGGCTTCCGCGTCACCATCAACTGCACTTTGTTCCAGAATGAGACAGCAGATGAAGTTGCCGAATTTATGGATATGGCAATGGAACTCGGTGTAGAAGGCGTCACCATTTCACCAGGATACCATTACGAAAGAGCGCCAAAACAGGATGTGTTTTTGAAAAAACGCGAAAGCAAACAATTGTTCCGCGACATTTTCAAACGGGGCATTGGTAAAAAATGGCGTTTTAATCAATCTTCGCTTTATCTCGATTTTCTTGCTGGAAACCAAACTTACGAATGTACGCCTTGGGGTAATCCAACTCGCAATGTTTTCGGTTGGCAAAAACCCTGTTATTTATTAGTTGGCGAAGGTTATGCGTCGACATTTGCTGGTTTGATGGAAGAAACTCAATGGGAAAATTATGGTACAGGCCGCAATCCAAAATGTGATAACTGCATGGTTCATTGTGGTTTCGAAGCAACCGCTGTTGATGACACCATTAATAATCCTCTGAAAGCATTGAGCGTATTTTTGAAAGGTCCTAAGACCGATGGTGAAATGGCACCTGAATTACCGACACTTTATAAGGTAGATGAATTAGCTAAAAAATCAGCTCAGGCATCAGAAACCAAGGCTGGCAGAAGTTGTAGTAGCAGTAAACAAGTCGCTTAATGGAACTTCCCTTCCTGGCAATTTTGCCAGGATTGCTCATCTGGTTAGCGATTCTTTTATTACCCTGGCGTCCGTGGAGCACACGGGAATCGCTTGATAGTTTAGCCTCTGTTCAAAATCGAAATCTATCCAAAATCACTGTATTAATTCCAGCCAGAAATGAAGCGTTAACCATTGTAGAAGCGCTTTCTGCGCTAAAAGATCAGGGTGACAATTTAAATGTCATTCTGGTCGATGATCAATCTACGGATAATACTGCTGAACTCGCAAAATCAACTAATTTAGAAAATCTGAGCATTATCTCCGGAAGTGACCCGCTTGAAGGATGGAGTGGCAAACTATGGGCATTGGAACAAGGACGACAGCACGTTAAAACTCCCTACCTTATCTTACTTGACGCAGATATTGTTTTAGAAAAGAATTTAATCCCAGTCGTTTTAGAAAAAGGACAAAACGAACAACTACAAATGCTGTCATTAATGGCCTTCTTAAAAATGCAGACATTTTGGGAAAAGTTATTAATGCCCGCTTTTATTTTTTTCTTCAAATTACTTTATCCATTTCATCTTTCCAATAAACCGAACTCATGGATTGCTGCAGCTGCAGGTGGTTTTATTTTTATTGAAACTAAGGTGCTTGAAGAACTCGACGGTTTCGAATGCATTAAAAACGCACTGATTGACGACTGTTCACTCGCTAAACAGGTCAAAAAAAATAAGTATAAAACATGGACTGGCATGACACATTCGGCTGTTAGTATCCGCAGTTACGACACGCTTTCCAGTATCTGGCATATGGTTGCCAGAACAGCTTATACGCAACTTTTATACTCACCTTTATTACTCTTACTTTGTACTTTTCTGATGATTATGGCGTTTGGTCTTCCTGTTGTAGCGTTATTACACTGTCAGACCATCATTTTTGGACTGTTGATACTTGGCTTACAGGCCATATGTTATCTACCTACCTTACGCTACTATTCGATGAATCCAGCGTATGCTCTCGTTTTGCCACTGATTGGAGTGTTATATCTTGTTATGACATGGAGTTCCGCTTATCGTTACTACTTTGCAAAAGGTGCTAACTGGAAAGGTCGGTATTACAATTAGTTGAAACATTTGTGGAAAAATATCGTCAATAATAAATAAATATATGGATTTAGAAAAATGACATCAAAAAATCACTCAATTCAATCTGGTTTGAAACTATGGTTTGCTATTTATCTGTTTTTTTCAGCAAATATCCTTCTGGCAGAAACTGAACAAGAACAGGCAATGCAAACACCTGTCAATGAGTTACATGATGCATTGATAAACATTATGAAAAGTGGCGGTTCAAGTAGTTTTGAAGACCGTTATTCAATAATGGAAAAGGTCATTACAAAAAAATTCAACACTCCCTTAATTTCGAGAGTGGTGTTAAGTCGATACTGGAATTCTCTAGACGAAAAAGCACAAACTGACTTTATTGATCTGTTTAACCGTTTAACAATATCGACTTACGTCAGTCGTTTTGATTCCTATGACGGCGAATCTTTCAAATACCTTTCTACCGAATCCATGAAAAAGGACAGATTCCTGATAAAAACTGAGTTATTACGTGCTGATGACGATCCGGTTTCTTTTAATTACATTGTCCAAATTGACGCGGGGCAATGGAAAATTATCAGTGTTATTGCCAATGGCATAAATGATTTGTCCTTAAAACGCTCAGAATATTCTTCCGTAATAGAAGAACAGGGTTTTGAATCATTGATTGCAAGCATGAGAGAGAAAATCAGTGACTTACAGCCCAAAAGAGCTCAATAAACAATTTATAAATTGTCTCGCCGTTTAAGGTATGTCAATATCTGCCGATTAATAAATCACCTATTTTTTAGATTACACGAGAAAAGTAAAATGACCGGATCGCATTTTTTCTGCCTATCAAAACACCTTATTCTTATTGGCATTTTGTCAATCGCAGCAGGTTGTGCCACAACACAAACTCCAGACAGTACTGCTGGTAACTCTGATGATATTGAGTCGGCAAACCGAGTATTTTTTGATGTAAATGAAACGCTGGACAAACATTTGATGAAGCCTATTGCTGAAGCCTATGTGGATATGACACCTAAAGTTGTTCGAACCGGTGTTACGAACTTTTTCGACAATCTGAAATACCTAAACGTTATATTTAATGACTTTCTGCAAGGTAAGTTTACGCAAGGTGTTAATGATTCTCTTCGATTTGTATTTAACTCAACTCTGGGTATTGGTGGAGTATTCGATGTTGCTACGAACGATATGAGACTGGAAAAAAATGATGAGGATTTTGGTCAAACCTTGGCAACTTGGGGTTTTGACGAAGGTTCTTATCTCTATATTCCGCTAATGGGACCAAATACCGTTCGCGATGTAACAGATCAAGTTCCTAGTACCTTCCTGAATCCGTTTTTTTACGTAACCAGCACAATCTTATTCCCAATCAGTGCGCTTGATGCAGTAAATAAGCGTGCGAATTTATTGGAAGCGTCAAACCTTCGTGATGAAGCAGCAATCGATCCTTACTCATTCACGCGTGAAGCTTATCTGCAACAACGTGATTATCTTATTTACGACGGTAATCCACCTGTTTCTGGTTATGACGATATTTTCAGTGAAGCTGAAGATGAATCTGGTGGTGTATTGATAATTGAATAATTACCTTACCTTCTGCGTTTAGTTAATTAATTCAGCAACTTCTTCAATCCAGTGCCTGACAGGCACTGGACTGACTTGACTTAAATGTTGGCAACAACCAATATTCGCAGTCAAAATCATTTCCGGTTTACCCTGCATAAGATTATCAATTTTATTTTTTTGTAATTTACCTGAAATTTCTTTTTCTAATAAAGAATAAGTCCCCGCCGAACCACAACACAAATGCGAATCAGCTACCTCGGTCATTTTAAATCCAAATCGCGATAATATTTTTTCAGTAAGGCCACTTAATTTTTGTCCATGCTGCAATGTACATGGACTCTGAAATGCAACGTCCAATGCAATTTCTTTAGTAACGTTCAATTTTTCTAATTCAAAGTCATGCAAGTATTCGGAAATATCTTTTGTTAATAAAGACAATTTCGCCGCCTTGTGTGCGTACGCTTTATCATTTCGTAGTAAATATCCATACTCTTTAATGTGGACACCACAACCACTGGCAGAACTGATAATAGCTTCTATATTTTGTTCAATTAATGGCCAAAACAAATCAATGTTTTGTTTCATAAACGACAATGCCTGTTCTGATGCACTTAGATGATGACTCATTGCACCACAACATTGTTCATTTTCTAATTCAATCGCAGATACACCAAAATAGTCGAGCACTTTAACAACTGATTGATTTATTTCCGGTGACAATATCGGTTGAACACAACCGGAAAAAAGAATGACTTTGCGCGAGTGATCTTTATATTCAACAACATTACTCTTTTCTTTTTTAATCGGAATTAATTTCTGCATCCTCGATGGAAGAATAAAACGAAATATTTGACCAAGGTTAAATAGAATTTTAAATCTTTTTTTATAAGGCAAGGATTGTAAAATTAAAAAACGAAATAAGTTTTCATGCCATGAGCGCGATACTTTTTTCTCAACATAGTGTCGACCAATATCGAGTAGCTTTCCATATTCAACACCGGAAGGACAAGTTGTTTCACAAGCGCGGCAGGTCAAACAACGGTCAAGATGCTTCATCGTTTTATTTGAAACAGCTTCACCTTCCAACATGGATTTAATTAAGTAGATACGTCCACGCGGCCCATCAAGCTCATCACCTAACAACTGATAAGTTGGACAAGTTGCCGTACAAAAACCACAATGCACACAAGAACGTAAAATACGTTCCGCCTCTTGTCCCTCGGAAGTATCGCTAATCGATTTTTCTATGAATGTTTGCATATTAACTATAGTTTTTCGTACATCTTTTTCCGGTTTAATATCCGATGCGGATCGAATGCCTGTTTTAATTCCTGCTGAAGTTTAAATAATCCGACGGGTAGTGGTTGAAAAACATCGCCATTACGATCACCACCGCGAAATAATAAAGCACTGCCACCTACCTCATCAGCCATAGTAAAGACTTCATTTGTAGGACGTTCAGATATAAGCCAATATTGAGCACCACCCCAATCAACCAAATATTTATCTTCTTCAAGATTTAAATCTGCAGTTGATGGAACGGATAAGCGCCATATTGGGCTGTCCGTATGAAAGAACGGTAATTTAAAATCACGTAATTCATTCCAGAAATGATTTCCATTGGAATATTCTTCTAGACCAAATTCCCTTAAAGTTTCTTTTACATTTTTTTCATTACCGGAAAATCTGATAACTAACATTTTCCCATCATAACAACTGGCCGAGACAGGTACTGCCTTTGCAGATATAGCATGCATCATATCTAATGCACTTTGAACAGACATTGCCTGACAACCTGTTAATTCAAATTCAGGAATAGGTAAAACTTTTAATGTGACTTCGAGAATAACACCAAGTGTTCCATACGAGCCCGTTAATAATCTGGATAGGTCATAACCGGCAACATTCTTCATCACCTGTCCGCCAAAAGACATTTCTTTAGCTAGACCATTAATACAACGAACACCAAGAACAAAATCTCTAACGGAACCAGCATAAGGCCGACGTGGCCCACTTAAACCGGTTGCGACGACACCGCCCATGGTTGTTTTTTCAATAACTTCGGGCGGTTCAAAGGCCAACATTTGACCTTGTTCGGATAATATTTGTTTAACATCACTGAGTAAGGTTCCAGCTTTAACAGTGATATATAACTCTGTCGGTTCATAACTGATAACACCAGTATAATTCGCCATATCGATTTGCATGCCACTAATATCCCGCCCTAAAAACGCCTTGCTATTACCCCCTACGATATGAAGCGGCTCTATTCGCTCTATCGCAGTCAAAATCTGTTCCTTAATTTTTATTATTTTTTGCGTCATAAGACTATCTGCTATATACCCTGATTTAAAAATACATCAATAAATCAATCATTTAATATAAATATTAGACTAAAGTTTATTTGAATTTAGCCGAAATAAATAGAAGCGCTAAACTATTATCACACGACGGATATCCATGAAGGTACTACTAACCGAAGATTCTTGATTAATGATGCTAACGACCTCGGCATTTATTAGACATGCCGGGCATGACGTCATTCAAGCGGTCGATGGACAGGAAGCATTATCCTTATATAAATCCGAAGCGCCGGATCTCGTCTTACTTGATATTGAAATGCCTAAATATAATGGTTTTGAAGTGGCCAAAAAAATACGCTCCGAAAATGAAAACCACTGGATTCCAATAATATTTCTTACCGGATTTGTAGATGATGAAAACCTTTCACGGGTATTGATGCTGGTGGTGATGATTACTTGACCAAACCGGTAAGCAGCATTGTTTTAAAAGCAAAATTAAATGCCATGCAACGTATATCAGAAATGAGAAATAAACTCGTTGATTTAACGAACGTTTTATCTGAAACAAATGAACAACTACAAAAGAGCACTATTACAGATCCACTAACAGGTGCTAAAAATCGTCTTTATCTTGATGACTGCATAGAACGCGAATGGTTTAGAAGCATGCGCAAAAAAACTGAATTATCTATTCTTCTTGTAGACTGTTGATAACTTTAAAACACTTAATGATTCTAATGGCCATCAAGCTGGTGACGAATGTTTAATAGAACTTGTTAAATTATTTAATTCATATTTAAAACGTTCCACCGATGTACTTTGTCGCTATGGCGGAGATGAATTCGTCATTGTACTTCCAGAAACCAGCACCGAAGACGCATTAAAAATATCGCAAAAAATAAGATCAGGCGTTGAAGAATTTAGCAGAAACTTTAAAGTCAAAATACCAGTAGATATAAGTGTCAGTATCGGTTGCGCTACTTGTATAGCAGACAACAGCATCTCATCCGATAAATTCTTAAATCATGCTGATAAGGCGCTTTATGCAGCTAAAAATGCTGGTAGAAATTGTGTCTGTAAAGCAGATATTCCTGCAGGGAAAAAAGAAAAAGCGGCTTAGAAACGTTCTAACTCAGGATGTTTGTCTTTACCCGCATGTACATGCATCGCTCCAAACTCTGCACAACGATTTAACGTTGGCACCGCTTTACCGGGATTTAATAAACTTTTTTTATCAAACGCTGCTTTGACTGCATGAAATTGTTCAAGCTCATCCTCATTAAACTGAACACACATTTCATTTATCTTCTCGATACCAACACCATGTTCACCGGTAATTGTTCCGCCCACTGAAATGCATAACTTAAGAATGTCACTACCAAAAGCTTCAGCACGCTTTAATTCGCCAGGTATAGCAACATCATATAAAATTAATGGATGTAAGTTTCCATCGCCGGCATGAAAGACATTAACAACGGCGAGTTCATATTTTTCAGAGAACTTATTAATTTTTGATAATACTTCAGCAATATGCTTTCGCGGGATCGTGCCGTCCATACAGTAATAATCTGGCGCAATTCGACCAACAGCTGGAAACGCCGCTTTGCGTCCTGCCCAAAATCGTTGTGATTCATTTTCATCACGTGCAATACGAATTTCAATAGCACCATATTGTTTTAATAAATTTTCAACTTTACTTATGGTAGCCAAAACTTCTTCTTCAGTACCATCAAGCTCACAAAGTAAAATCGCTTCTGCCTCTGTTGGATAACCTGCGTGCATAAAATCTTCCACCGCACGAATACCCGCCTTATCCATCATTTCCAACCCTGCCGGAATAATGCCCTCAGCAATAATACCGGCAACACTATTCCCCGCTTTTTCAATATCATCAAATGCAGCAAGCATAACTCGGCTAAAGGGTGGTTTGGGCAGAAGCTTGACTGTCACTTCAATAATCACGCCAAGCATCCCTTCTGAACCGGTAAATAAAGCCAACAAATCATAGCCTGGAGAATCCAAAGCATGACTACCAATCGTCAGTAATTCACCTTCAATTGTTATGATCTTTAACTGCAAAATATTATGAACCGTCAGACCATATTTTAAACAATGCACGCCACCAGAATTTTCTGCGACATTGCCGCCAATTGTGCAGGCAATTTGGGAAGAAGGATCTGGCGCATAATAAAGACCGTAAGGTTTTGCCGCTTCGGATATTGCTAAATTTCGAACTCCGGGTTGAACGCACGCAATTCTTTGCTTGGCATCAACTTCAACTATCTGATCAAACTTGGCTAAAATTAACAGCACGCCTTCTGCATGAGGCATTGCACCACCGGACAAACCAGTTCCGGCACCACGTGCCACGACCGGAATATTGTTGGCAAAACAATAGCGTAATACTGACTGAACCTGTTCGACTGAATTCGGTAAAACCACACAACCCGGCATAACCCGATGAGCCGACAAAGCATCGCATTCGTAAACACGCCGTGACTCTTCACTCAAAAGTAGTGCTTCATCTGGCAGGAATTGCTTTAAACCGTCAAAATTCATTCGTTCATTTTATGCTGTTTCTATAGAAATCGCATAGTAATTCCTTGTTTTTTAGGAATATTTCATCGTCACACAATACAAAGATGATGATATAATCTTGTTCAATATTAAAGCCAATAGAAATATCGCTATAAAACAACGTTGAATTCCAATGAGTGAAGAAATTCTAATTAATGTTACCCCGCAAGAAACGCGCGTTTCCGTTGTTGAAAATGGAATCTTGCAGGAAGTTCATATCGAGCGAACACTAAAACGCGGACTTGTCGGCAATATTTTCAAGGGACGGGTGTCGCGCGTATTACCGGGAATGCAAGCCGCCTTTATTGATATCGGACTTGAACGAACCGGCTTTTTACATAGTTCGGATATTATCAGCAACAATATTGATAATGAATCTGAACTGAATGAGCCAACACAAACACAACCGATAGAAGCCATCATTAATGAAGGTGATGAAATTCTAGTTCAGGTTGTTAAAGATCCAATTGGCAGCAAGGGCGCAAGATTAACAACTCGACTTTCAATTCCATCACGCTACGTCGTATTTGTTCCCGATTATCCTGCGATAGGTATTTCACAACGAATTGAAGACGAAGAAGAAAGAGAACGACTTCGTAATGCAATATTAAGTCACACGTCTGATGTTGAAAATCAGGCTCTTGCAAGTGGTAACAATGTTGTCTTGCATAATACCGTTACTGAATCTGAGGTATTAAAAAAAGGCGGCTTCATCGTTAGAACAGCAGCAGAAAATATTCCAGATGAAGATATTTTTAAAGATATTGAGTTCCTCAAAAAAATCTGGGATTCGATCATGGTTCGAGCAAAAAATACATTCCCGCCTAGCATTGTTTATGAAGACTTGCCTTTAGTCATGCGCACCATGCGCGATCTGGTGCATTCAGAAATAGAAAAAGTGCGGATTGACTCAAAAGAAACGTATCAACGTGTTACCGAATTTTCCAAACACTTTATACCGGAGCTGCTTTCAAGAATTGAATACTATACCGGCAGTCATCCGATACTGGATTTGTATTCTATTGAAGATGAAATACAACGTTCGCTAAATAGAAAGGTGTCACTAAAATCGGGCGGTTACTTGATTATTGATCAAACCGAAGCAATGACAACGATTGATGTAAATACCGGCGCCTTTGTTGGTCATCGTAATCAGGAAGAAACCATTTATAAAACAAACCTTGAAGCCGCGCATACCATTGCCCGTCAACTTCGTCTGCGTAATCTGGGCGGCATTATCATTATCGATTTTATTGATATGAAGGATCCCGAACATGGCAGACAAGTGCTACGTTCACTGGAAAAAAATGTTGATCGAGATCATTCTAAAACAGTGCTCAGTGAACTGACATCACTGGGACTCGTACAGTTAACTCGAAAAAGAACACGAGAAAGCCTGGAACATATCCTATGTGAACCTTGTCCTACTTGTCAGGGCCGAGCCTCTATCAAAACGGCTGAAACGGTTTGTTATGAAATTTTCCGGGAAATATTACGCGAAGTGAGACAATTTGATGCCAACAAACTTTTAGTCGTTGCCTCGCAACGTGTTGTAGATATGCTATTGGATGATGAATCAACCAGTGTTGCAGAATTGGAAGCGTTTATTGGCAGGCCAATATCGTTTCAGGTAGAACCTCTGTATACACAGGAACAATACGACATCGTTTTGCTTTGATTTTTTCTTAATGTTAAAAAGAATTTTTACAGTTTTATACCATTTCAGTTGGTATGCCGTTGCCTTCATCGTACTTACTGCCGCCGTACTGGTGACGGTTGTTCGTCTGGCACTGCCCGAAATTGGTGGCTATAAAAATGAAATACAATCCTGGGTTAGTGAGTACATGGATTACCCAGTTGTTATTGATGAGATAACGGCAGAATGGCAAGGCTGGGCGCCTCATTTATATCTTAAAAAGATAGATCTATACACTCCAGATAATAGTACGCTTATTAGTAAATTTGATTCGGCACATCTAGGTATCGATCTAATTGCCAGTCTTAACAAACGTGAGTTAGTTCCGAGCCAATTATCAATCAGCGGTCTTAATCTTGAATTCACCAGAAACACCGATGGTTCGATCTCAATTAGTAATGATCAAAATAATGCCCTAAGCAGCAACTCAAATAACTCCGCTTTGTCGATATGGTTGTTAAAACAAAAACACATCACACTTGAGGATTCAAACTTAACCTGGCATGACAAAAAAGCGAATAAA
This sequence comes from Gammaproteobacteria bacterium, assembly GCA_041689615.1. GTDB lineage: Bacteria > Pseudomonadota > Gammaproteobacteria > Eutrophobiales > Eutrophobiaceae > UBA7359. The sequence continues at coordinate 128,340 of JBDNFW010000036.1, forward strand.
GAACCACAAGAGTTTTCCAACGTTCGACTCGATTTAAAAACAAAAAAACAACGCGTACAAATTAACGCCTATATTGATTTACCGAAAGAACACGGAAATTCCTTAAGCGTAAAAATGGACGTAACCGGTAATATATTAACGCCAGACTGGAAAGGCACCATTTATGCCGAAGCGAAAGAAGTTAATCCGACAAGTTTGTTAGAAGACTTTCCTGTAAAAAGTATCGGTGGTGTTGCAAATGCTAAATTATGGAGCACGTGGGACAAAGCAAAACTAATCGACGTTAGCGGTGAGATACACTATTCCGATTTTTCTCTTAACACTGACGAACACAACTTAACTATAAACAATATTAATTTGAATTTGTATGCTGAACGCCAACAAGATAAGGATTGGTTATTGAATGTTACTGTTGAAGATTTGCAAACTGAAAATGGTTTATGGCCAGCATCAAGTTACCAGTTAAACGCTGAGTTAAGTGATGAAGATAATTATAGATACCGCGGACATTTATCTTATTTAAAGCTCGAAGAAATAGTGCCTTTCCTTGTTGCGACTAATGTTATACCGGACAAAGCTCTTGAAAACTTTTACTGGCCATCACTAAAAGGTGAATTGACTAATTCAAATTTCGACTTTAATCCTGAATCAGGGACAGAAGAAACAGTTTCGTTTAACACTGCTTTTAAAAACCTTGTGCTCGTTTCTCATGATAAGAAAAATGCTATTCATGGTTTAGAAGGTTCGTTAAATGCCAATAACAAGCTCACAAAAATCAACTTGGACGGCAAATCCACAGAAATACATTTGGACTCTATTCTTGATAAACCGCTTTTGCTCTCCACGATTAATGCCAAACTTGAAATAGTTAATAATGACTCAATTGAATTACTCATCAAAGAATTTCATATTGAAGACAAACATATTTCTGCACAATCATCAGGAAGCATCGTATTCAATGAAGAATACTCTCCCTTTATAGATGTTGTTGCTCATATCGATCCTGCAAATATTGAATATCTACCAGATTATTTACCCAAACAAATATCATCAAATTTAAGAGACTGGTTTATACATGCTTTGTTAGGCGGACAACTCTTATCCGGCGATATAATTTATCGCGGTCACACTGCGAATTTTCCGTTTAACAATGCTGAAGGTAATTTTAAAACCATTCTGAACGTCGAAAATGCAAACCTTAATTACGCTGAAGGTTGGCCGCCAATCGATAATATAACAGCAGAAGTCATTATTGATAATGATGATTTATATGTATTATCAAAATCAGCTTACATTTTTGATGCTACGATTGAGGATTTTACAGCGAACATAAAACAACTAAGTGCAGACACTCCGCATGTTGTGATAAGTGGGAACGCAACAGGACACACCAGTGATGCTGCAAATTTTATTACTCAGAGCCCATTAAATGAAAATACTTCGTTACGTGAGTTAACAGAAAATATTTCAGGTGGCCTTGATATTAAACTGAATCTTGATATACCACTCGGTCCAGAAGATACCTTAGTTGATGGGCTAATCTCTTTTACTGATACAACGATTGAATCAGGTTTGCCTGGACTAGGGCTTGAAGGTGTCAACGGTGATGTCAATTTTACAAGACTCGAAACATGGGCAACTGATATTGATGCCTTATATCACGGCAAACCTATTAAATTAACCATTCCTAAGTTTGACCAATATGAACCGGATTCTGAGTCTTATGTTATATCTGGCACAGCAGATAAAGATTTTTTTATTAATGAACTCGCCAGCTTCTTTCCTTCTATTTACAATATAAGTCATGACTTAAGCAAGAACCTTGTTGGTGAAAGTAAATGGTCTCTTACTTTAAAAAAATCAATTTCAGACACACAAAAAGACAGTAGAGAAGTTGAATTTAATTCAGATTTAAAAGGTATCTCTATTAACTTACCATCACCTCTTGGCAAAGAAAAAGATATTGCATCGTCACTAAGTATAAAAACAAAACTAAGCGATTTATTGATTAACGAGATCAATATCAATTACGACAATAATGTTTTTGCTGATTTCATTGTGGATAACACAAAAGATTTAATCGTCAAAAACATATTTGTCGGATTAGGACAGCGACACCCAGTTGCACAGACATCAAGTGATATATCTTTTCAGGGTGAACTTGAAGAGTTAAACGTGTCTGACTGGATTGATTTATTCAACCCGAAAAAAATAATATCAACTCAAAACAATAGTTCAAATAAGAAAAAAACAATTAATGGTGATGTTCTTGTAAAAAGATTAAATATGTTGGGAAATGAATTTAATGACGTAAACATAAACTTGAACAACCCAAGTGAAGGCTGGCAAATTACTTTTGATAGCGAGGACATAAAAGGACAAACAAATTTTATAAGCTCAAGTAACAATCGTGCGCATGCCAACTTTGAAAAATTAACGTTAAAAAAATCTGATGATGATAACGAAGATAAAAACAAAATTGCGATTGAAAAAATACCGGAACTTGAGGTTAGTGTAGAAGAGTTTATCTATAACGATAATAAACTCGGACAACTTAACTTATTAACAAGCAATGTTGCTAACGGTATCAATATTAATAATCTCAGTATTATGAAACCTGGTTTCAGTATTGTAGCAACAGGAGAATGGGTACGCCTTGATGATGTAGACCGTTCTGATTTTCACGCAACGCTTGAAGCAGATTCAATTGAAACCATGCTTACAACATTTAATTTTGATGCGGCTAATATAAGAGAAGGTCAAACCAATATAGAAATGAATGCATACTGGATGGATACACCGATGAATTTTGCCATGAAAAAAAGCGATGGTGAGCTTGATATGAAAATTGGTAAAGGACAATTTCTCGATATTAATCCTTCAGCCGGGCGCTTGTTTGGTTTGCTCAGCTTACAAACTTTACCAAGACGATTGTTTCTGGATTTTTCTGATGTGTTTGATAAAGGATTTGCATTCGATAGTATTGAAGGAAACTTTAGTCTGCAACAAGGTCATGCCTATACAAATAACTTAGAAATGATTGGCCCCTCTGCAGATATCATTGTCAGTGGTCGCACCGGATTATCAACCGAAGACTATGATCAGATCGCTACTGTCACACCAAAAGTATCCAGTGGTCTACCCGTTGCCAGTGCATTATTCGGACCCATCGGTGTCGGCGTCGGTGCAGTAATTTATATTGCTGGCGAATTATTCGAATCCATTCCGAAAAAGATTGATCAAATATTAAGTGCTCAATACACCATCACCGGAAGTTGGGATAATCCCAATATAGAAAAAATAGAAAAAATAGAAAAAATAGAAAAAGAAAAGGATAGCGGTTAATTTGTACCGCTTCCGACTCAAAGCAGCAGGTTTACATAATTAGATTTAACGCATGTGTTGCATCGACCGGTTGAAGTGACTAGCGTAAGCGGACGTTATATTTCTTAGATAACGGTTGTCGTTATCAATACTAAACTTGAGATATTACGAATCGCTTCCATCACTCTCTGCCTCTTTAATATCGGTAACATTACTTGACCGTTCAAGTAATTCATCAAAGGGCTTTGGTTTGTCAATACCATAACCCTGCGCATAGTTAACGCCAATCTCTCTCAACATACCCTTAATCTCATCGTTCTCGACAAATTCGGCAATCGTCTTCATCCCCATCACATGACCAATCTCATTAATCGATTTAACCATGGCATGATCAACCGGATCATCCACAATGTCTTTGACAAACATACCGTCGATCTTTAAATAATCTACCGGCAAATTCTTTAAATAGGCAAATGAAGATAAACCACTACCAAAGTCATCCAATGCAAATCGACAGCCAAATTCCTTAAGTTTTGAAATGAATTTTGTTGCCGTGTTCAAATTTGAAATCGCGGCCGTCTCCGTAATCTCAAAACAGATCTTATGGCCTTTAACCCCCGATTCATTTATCTTCGAAATAACAAAATCAAGAAACACCTTGTCAGTAAGCGATTGCCCTGACAGGTTAATAGAAATAAATTCAATTTGTTTAAGAAAGTTTGGGTTCGCTGACAATAAAGTAAATGCCTTTTCAATGACCCAGCTATCCAGTTGTACGATCAGATTATAACGCTCGGCGGCAGGTAAAAACGCCCCCGGGGGAATGATCTTGCCTTTCTCATTGATCATCCTGACCAAGAGTTCATAATGTATCCCGTTACTACCATCAAGTGGCAAAATACTTTGTGCATAAAGACAAAAGCGGTCTTCTTCAAGAGCCTGATTGATTCGTGTCACCCATTGCATTTCACCATGACGCTCAACCATCTCGGTATCTTCAACGTGATAGACATGAATACGGTTACGACCTTTGTCCTTGGCCATGTAACAGGCGGCATCGGCATCTTTAAACAACTCCGTTAAATTGAGAGTAGTATCAGTGACAGCGACCAGTCCGATGCTTGCCCCCACTCTGAAGGTATGGCCTTCCCAGCTAAACTGATAATTCTGAATAGCCTTGAGTATAGAATCAGCGGCTCGGAGCGCATCATCGATTGAGCAATGTTCCATCAATACTCCAAACTCATCACCACCCAGTCGTGCCAAGGTATCTCGTTTTCTCACTGCGTTCATTAGTACTGCACTTAACTGTCGCAACAGCTCATCTCCAGCAATATGACCACAAGTATCATTCACCACCTTGAACTGATCCAGATCCATATAACAGAACGCATGTTCAGCCTTGTTATGTACAACAGTCGCAAGTAGTCGTTCTGCACGTCGCTCAAACTCATGACGGTTGATAAGTCGTGTCAAAGTATCATGGCTAGCCTGATAGCCAAGTTGTTCCGACAGTTCATACTCATGGGTCATATCATCTTGGATAGCAATGAAATGCGAAATTTCTCCATTTATATCCTTGACCGCTGAAATAGAGTTGCGCGCCCAGTAAAGACTGCCATCCTTTTTCCGGTTATGAAATTCACCTTTCCATTCCTCTCCTGAAGTGATGGTTTCCCACAAGTCAGCGTGGACCTCTTCTGGTGTCTCTCCTGAATTCAAGAGTCGGGTATTTTCGCCTATGGCTTCTTTCTTTGTATAGCCGGTGATGTCAGTAAACTTGGGATTGATGTATTCGATGTTACCGTCAAGATCGGTAATGTAGATAGCTGAGGGACTGTATTCTACGGCACGCGAGAGTTTCAATAATTCTTCCTCAGCGCGCTTACGCTCAGTGATATCCTGTATCTGGGCTATGGTGTAGAGAGGTGTAGCATCATCATTCCGAACCAACGACACACTTAGTGTGACCCAGATCACATGGCCTTGTTTGTGTATATAACGTTTCTCAAAATGATATTTATCAACCTTACCAGCGATTAACTTACGATGATATTCAAGACCTGTTTCCACGTCGTCCATATGAGTAATGTCCGCAAAAAAGATTCCCACAAGTTCATCTTTAGAGTAACCGATCATTTTACCAAAAGCAGGGTTAGCCTCGATAATACTGTGATCAACTGATACCAATGCCATCCCGACAGCGGCATCTGTAAATGAAGCCCTAAAACGTTCATTGTTTTCTCGCTGTATCTCTTCTGCCCGCTTACGCTCGGTGATGTCGGTCGAGATGCTACAAAACGCATAAACTTTATCTTCGTCATCAAACAAAGGAAATTTATTAGAAATATAACTATGAAGACCATCATCTTGAGGAATAACTTCCTCTGATTCCAGTGTCTGTTGTGTTTCCAACACTGCGATATCATTGCGTTTTATCCCCTCAGCAATATCTAGTGGAAAAATATCATGCAGAGTCTTGCCGATGATGTCTTCGACCTTTACGTTAAACATTTTCTCAAATTGTTGATTAATAAATGTAAAGTGACCTTCTGTATCTTTAACGTCAATAATTGAAGGGGAGTGATCCATAATGGCTTGCAGGTTTCTTCTGCTTTTGGCGGCTGCCATACGTAATTGATATTGTTCGGTGACATCATTAAAGACCAGCACCATGCCCAAAATATTGCCATCTTTATCACGAATTGGTGCGGCGGAGTCGGCGATCTGGTATTCCGTACCATCTTTGGATATTAGTGTTGTATGATTACTAAGATAGACAGTTTCACCGGTGGAGATCACTATTTCAACCGGGTTTTCAATCGGCTCACACGTAGAAGCATCAATAATGGGGAAGATGCTTTTTAATGACTGTCCCTTGACTTCATCAAACAACCAGCCGGTAAGCTGCTCGGCTACCGGATTCATACGCGTCACCTGACCTTTGGCATCGGTTGTGATGACAGCATCGCCAATACTGTGCAATGTAATTGCTAGATTTTGTTCGCGTTCTTGCAAGCCCTGTGTTGCCTGTGCCAGATTGCGTTGCATATTAGACAGTGCCGTCTTGAGTATATCGAGCTCGTCTTGATCTCCGGGCGGATTTTTCTTTCGATCAAATTCAAATGTCTTGTCCAGCGTGTCAATATCCAATTGCTCCGCGAATCTGCCAATCTGGTTCAAATGCCGTGCTACCAAACGATAAAAAATAAGCAGTATTAATCCGGCAACAATAAACGTTTTAATGGCATTACTGAGAATAATGATAACGGCCTGATCAATGACATGCTGGTAAACATCATCCAGCGATGCCTTGACTATAAGTTTACCAATCTGCAGACTTTTATTTTCGTGCTCATAGTGGAGCGGGAAATTCTTGATAACAACATTGTCATTAGTATCTGTGCCAACTGCCATGAATAAAGTTTCATTATCATAAGCGGCGATAAACTCGATGGATGGCAGACTTAACAGACTGTTAAGTGTGGTCTCTAGTTCTCTTTCATCCAGCACCCAGACCCGGGATGAAATACTGGAAAGATGCGTTTGTTCGATTTGTTCTAAACCAGCATATACTCCTTTAAGCTCACGTTGAAATTCTGAATAGATCTGAAGGCCGGAAGTAAAGATGGCGATCAAGGTGCTCGCCAGAATGACAGAGATACTCATACGCCGGGCAAGGCGACTATTCGCGGATTGGAGTGTCTTTTTCATAAATTAGTTTTCATCAGTCAGAGTGATCAGATGTCTTTTTATCAGACGGTCATAGCTGCCATCTTTTTTCATCTCAACTAGCGCACTAGCCAGTCTCGGTACCAATGCCTTGTGTTTTTTGTGCAAGTAAATAAACATTTCCCTCGATGCCAGAAAGGGGCGTTGCAGCTTTATTTCATCGAGTTGTAGTTCCTTGACTACAGCATTTCCTCCCCAACGCTCGTAAATAATAAAATCAGTACGATTTCTTTTTAACAAGCTGAACAGTTGCTGTGAATTTCTTGTCTTGGTTATCGTCGCCGATTTCGGGACATTCTTTTCCAAAATTTTCCAGCCGTTGATAAATGCAACATTTTTTTCCTCCAGACTAGCCCAACCTTTTTGCAGATCAATCGGTTTTTCCGAGAAAATACAAAACTCCCAGTTCATTATTTTTTCCGGTACACGAATCAGATCATGATAAATGTTGTCAAGGCCTTTTATACGGCCCATTTCACCATCAATTAAACCATTATTAGCGTTACGTAAGCCACGTTCGGCAGGTAGCTGTTCTACCTCAAGTTGATATCCAATTCTCTTTAAAGCCTCGCGAGCAACTTCATCCATAAAGCCGTCATGTGTTTTTGTATTCAGCGGTGGCTGTCCTACTGCATTTATTACCAGCGTTGGTGGCTGCGCATTTACGCTGGACTGAAATGAACAGAGCAAAACAACCATTATATAGTAATAAATAACACGGCCACGATGTGACCGCAGACTATAACTAAATAATTTTGAGGTCATATTAAGCCTCTTCTAATCAAATAAAAAACCAAGAAATTTCATTACTGCCATTAAATTTCATTTAATAAAACCACTTCTAATATCGATCTTACGATAAAATAATCCTGACTAACCTCTGTTTTTAACCAAGGCTGCCTGAAACCTATTTTCAGGTTTTAAATTGTATAGAACAGATTTCATATAGTATCTATTTCTATACTATTTACTCCCTAAACGTGATCAGACATCAATAATTAGAAAGCTACTTATCAAGGTCTGGCAAAAGCATAAAACAATATAACCATGGTCGAAGCTACTGTTATTCCCACTCCAGCTTCTATTATAAGAATACCAAGATGTTGTCCTGCAACTGGATCTGTTGCAAGTACATTGTAATTTAGAAATTCACCGCCCATTAACATGCCAGCGATACCGACTCCGGCATAAAGTAATACGCCAAATGCAGCAAGACTACGAACAAAACCGGGATGCACAACTTCACGTAAGCTATCTACGCCATAAATAATGCCATATAAAATAAAACCTGCGGCAAAGATAACGCCTGCCTGAAAACCACCACCGGGACCATAATCACCATGGAACTGCACATACAATGCAAACAACATGATTAAAGGAATCAGTAATCTTGCAACAACACGTAATACCAGATAATGTTCCATTAATAATCACCTTCTTCGAGCAAGCCTTTTTTATGTTTTCTTCCACGACCAAGTAACATCAATACTCCAATACCCGCTGTAAAAATAACGGTAGTTTCACCAAAGGTATCGTAACCTCGATAACTTGCTAAAACAGAGGTCACTAAATTAGGCACACCTATTTCAGTTGCAGAGTCCTCAATATACTTTCCTGCTAAATATGTTTGTACTGGTGTATTTGCATCACCAAATGCAGGAATATCCTGAAGTCCGTAAATTAACAAACCACCGGTAATTAAAACAATAATTAATCCGGGAATGGAAACCTTAACCTCTGTTTTTTCTTCAAAGCCGGTTAAGGCTAACGTGCCTAGAAATAAAATAGTGGCAATACCTGCGCCAACTGAAGCTTCTGTGAACGCAACATCAACTGCATCAAGACAAACAAAAAGAGACGCGCTGATTAAACTATAGATACCGGCTAGCATTGTTGCAGCAAATAAATTTCTTTGTTGATTGACTGCTATAGCCGTAACAACTAGCAAACAAAGTAAAATAATATTAATTATTGTTACTGTCATACTTCTTTGTCCTTATCCAGCACAGGTTTTAAACCACCGTGTAATGCCGACTTGGCTAAAGCATGTGCGGCGGCTGGAGTAGTGATTAAGATAAAGATCATGATCAATAATAATTTAACGCTGACAAGATTAAAGCCTGAATAAAGTATTAACCCGACAGTGATAAACATCGTTCCCATTGTATCGATAACACTTGCCGCATGCAGTCGTGTAAAAAAATCCGGCATACGATAGACACCAAGCAAACCAATAATAATGGCTAATGCGCCAGTAATAATAAATACACCACTTATAATATTGATTAGATTACTCATATATCAGATTTTTCATTGGCATCGGAACTTCGACCCATATCACCGTATTCAAAAAACTTTAAGATAGCGATCGTAGCAATAAAATTAATCAGGGCATAAACTAAAGCAATATCGAGGAACTCAGGTCGCTCAGTTAAAAAACCGAACAAGGCAATAAACAAAACGGTAATCGTTCCAAAAATATTAACCGCAAGAATTTTGTCATACAACGACTGTCCGATAATTGCCGAGACCAAAGCTAATAACATAGCGAATAAAACCATATAGGTGGCAACTTCAAACATAGGCTTGTTCCACTTGACTTATTCTTTTATCCATCTCACCTGTCGCTAATCCATCAACGCCGCTTTCTGATAACGCATGAACTTCAATATTATCGCCCTCAACATCAATCGATATTGTTCCCGGTGTTAAGGTAATTGAATTAGCATAAATAATTTTTCCAAGCTCACTAAACTGAGAAGACTTTATTGTTACCCATCTTGGACTAATAGGTAAACGTGGATTCAGTATACGTTTACAAACATCAATATTTGATTTTAGTATTTCAATAACCAGCCAAAAACCATAAGGAATATATTTAATAAATCGAAAAAAAGTTTCTGGTTGGTCATACGGAAGCAAGTCCATCCGTAAACTAATCAGAGTGACTAATAGAATGGATAGCAATCCAAGCGATAATAATAATGGCGTATAATGACCTGACAACAACAACCATAATATGGCCAAGGAAACAAATAGACTGGCGATATGATAAAATTTATTTCGATCTAACATAGAGCTCTATTATCCTGACACACAGATAACAATCAAGGTCATAATTAAGGCCAAAAAAGTAAGGAATGCACAATGCAGTGGAAACCAAACACAACTGTCGCAGCAATCGCTGAAAAAGACGGTCGTTATCTTCTCGTCGAAGAAAACATAAACGACAAGCTTGTATTCAATCAGCCAGCCGGACACCTTGAACACGGCGAAACCTTAATCGAAGCCGTTAAGCGCGAAGTATTGGAAGAAACCGCCTGGGAATTTGAACCAGAATTTCTCATTGGCGTTTATTTATACCCGAACCCAAATGATGCAAATATTACCTATTTGCGATTTTGTTTTTACGGTCATTGCAGTAAGGAACATAAAGGGCAAGCATTGGATGATGGCATTTTACGTGCGGCGTGGTTAAGCCCCGAAGAAATAGAAAACGAACGCGAACGACTGCGTAGCCCTTTGGTAGAACGATGTATTAATGATTATCTGAAAGGAAATCGTTATCCTCTCGATATCATTAATCACGCTTTATAAATGAATTCGAATAACAAATTAATCGTTGGTATTTCTGGCGGCGTCGATTCCTCAGTCACGGCCATGTTATTGAAAGAACAAGGCTATAACGTTGAAGCGTTGTTTATGAAAAACTGGAACGACCAATCGGAAGATGGCGCTTGCATGTGGGAAGCCGATGTCGAGGACGCCATGATGGTTTGCGACAAGCTCGATATACCGCTAAATACAGTCGATCTCTCTTCTGAATACTGGGACAACGTATTTAAAAACTTTTTATCTGAATATAAAAGCGGACGCACACCCAATCCCGATGTTTTATGTAATCAGGAAATTAAATTCAAAGCGTTTCTCGAACATGCAGAAAATCTCGGCGCAAGCCAGATCGCTACGGGACATTATGCTCGTATTAATGAAGAAAAAGGTGCCTTCCAATTATTAAAAGGACGCGATCAGAATAAAGATCAAAGTTATTTTCTCTGTCGATTAAATCAAAGCCAGTTACAAAAAACACTGTTTCCTATTGGTGATTTAGATAAACCGGATGTTAGAAAGCGCGCTGAACAAGCAGGATTAATAACTCACGACAAAAAGGACAGCACTGGTATTTGTTTTATTGGTGAACAACCTTTTCGTCAATTCTTAAGTCGTTATATCCCTGCCGACCCCGGTTTGATTAAAACAACAGAAGGACAAACTATCGGCGAACACGAAGGTGTTTTTTATTACACACTCGGACAACGACAAGGTCTTGGTATTGGTGGCGTTAGAGGTGCATCAGATGCGCCATGGTATGTGGTGCAAAAAAATATCAATGAAAATGAATTGATTGTCGCGCAGGATCATGATCATCCCCTGCTCCATAGCCATAAATTGACCGCATCCGATATTAACTGGATAGCCGGCGAAACCCCCGAAATACCGTTTAAATGCCACGCCAAAAACCGCTACAGACAGGCAGATCAGGAATGCATTATTGAAAAAGTAGAAAATGGAAATTATTCGGTTTCCTTTACAGACTCTCAAAGAGCCATTACTCCCGGCCAATTCATTGTTTTTTATAGAGAAAACATTTGTCTTGGCGGTGGAATCATAGATTCTGCCTCTTAAAATCGCACCAAAATAGATCACAAATTGGCTTAAACTTTCCATGATTCTTGCCTTATAATAGCCAGCCCTTTGAAAGGGCTAATCTATAATAAGAAGTACCCGCTCGAAATTAACGACCAGGAGAATTGTTTTGCTTGAAGCTTATCGTCAACATGTAAAGGAACGCGCCGAACTGGGTGTCGTACCACAACCATTGAACCCTGAACAAACAGCGGCGCTGATTGAACTATTAAAAAATCCTTCCGCAGGTGAAGAAGAATTTATTCTCGACTTAATTACTAACCGTATACCTGCCGGTGTTGATCAATCTGCTTATGTTAAAGCTGGCTTTCTCGCTGCAATTACTAAAAGCGAAGCAGAATCTCCACTAATAGATAAAGTAAAAGCAACCAAATTACTCGGCACCATGCTGGGTGGCTACAATATTGTGCCGTTAATTGATTGTCTTGATGACGATACTTTGGCGCCAACCGCAGTAAAAGCATTGTCACATACCTTATTAATGTTCGATGCGTTTCATGATGTAAAAGAAAAAGCCGATGCCGGTAATGAGCATGCGAAAAAAATTATGCAGTCATGGGCAGATGCTGAATGGTTTACATCTAAACCAAAGTTAGCAGACAAAATAACGGTTACTGTATTTAAAGTAGCAGGCGAAACCAATACAGACGATCTTTCACCTGCTCCAGATGCATGGTCACGACCAGATATCCCATTGCATGCAATGGCTATGCTAAAAATGGAACGTGATGACATCACACCAGAAAAACAAGGTGAAGTCGGCCCGATGAATCTCATCGATAGTTTGAAAGAAAAAGGTCATCCATTAGCTTATGTTGGTGATGTTGTGGGTACGGGTTCGTCACGTAAGTCCGCAGTCAATTCTGTACTCTGGCATATGGGTGATGACATTCCTTTCATCCCGAATAAACGTGATGGCGGTTATTGTCTCGGCGGCAAAATTGCACCTATCTTTTTTAATACCTTAGAAGATGCTGGTGCTCTCCCCGTTGAATGCGATGTCACAAAAATGAAGATGGGCGATGTCATCGACATCTATCCTTATGAAGGCAAAATTAAAAATGCGGAAACAGGTGAAGAGCTTTGTGATTTTTCATTAAAGACCGATATCATTTATGATGAAGTTCAAGCTGGTGGTCGTATTCCTTTGATCATCGGTCGCGGATTAACAACTCGCGCTCGTGAAGCATTAGGTTTAGAAACTAGCACCTTATTCCGCGTACCAGTTCCAGTTAATGATACCGGTAAAGGTTATACCTTGGCGCAAAAAATGGTCGGTAAGGCTTGTGGCGTTGACGGTATTCGTCCAGAAACTTATTGCGAACCAAAAATGACAACCGTTGGTTCTCAGGATACGACCGGCCCTATGACACGTGATGAATTAAAAGATTTAGCGTGTCTTGGTTTCTCTGCTGATCTTGTATTGCAATCATTTTGTCATACTGCGGCTTATCCAAAACCTATTGATGAAATTACTCATCACACACTACCGGACTTTATTCAAACGCGTGGTGGTGTTGCGCTACGTCCCGGCGACGGCATTATCCATTCATGGCTAAACCGTATGTTATTACCCGATACGGTTGGTACCGGTGGTGACTCGCATACTCGCTTCCCTATTGGCATTTCATTTCCAGCAGGTTCCGGTCTGGTCGCGTTTGCTGCAGCAACCGGTGTGATGCCATTGGATATGCCTGAATCTGTATTAGTTAGATTTAAAGGTGAAATGCAACCGGGTATTACCTTGCGTGATTTGGTTAATGCGATTCCACTTGCGGCAATCAAGTCTGGTGACTTAACGGTTGCTAAAGAAGGTAAGAAAAATATTTTCTCTGGTCGTATTCTTGAGATTGAAGGTTTACCAAATCTTAAGTGCGAACAAGCATTTGAATTGTCTGATGCATCTGCTGAACGTTCAGCTGGTGGTTGTACGATTCGCTTGGGCAAAGAACCTATCATTGAGTATCTTGAATCAAACATCACATTGTTACGTTGGATGATTACCGAAGGCTATGGTGATGCACGTACATTAGAACGTCGCGCTGCTGCGATGGAAGAATGGGTTGCGAACCCAGTGTTAATGGAACCTGATGCAGATGCTGAATACGCTAAGATATTTGAAATTGATCTGAATGAAATCAAAGAACCAATTTTGGCTTGTCCGAATGATCCAGATGATGTGAAAATATTATCTGATGTTGCCGGTACTAAAATTGACGAAGTGTTCATTGGTTCATGTATGACTAACATTGGCCATTACCGTGCAGCAGGAAAAATGTTAGAACTAGATTCTAAAAAAATTCCTACTACTCTTTGGATTGCACCTCCTACTAAAATGGATGAGCATCAACTAAAAGAAGAAGGATATTACAAAACCTTTGATAAGGTTGGCGCCCGAACTGAAATGCCAGGTTGCTCACTCTGCATGGGTAATCAGGCACGTGTTCAAGCCAAATCAACCGTAGTTTCAACCTCAACACGTAACTTCCCAAATCGTTTGGGTGATGGTGCAAATGTATATTTGGCTTCTGCTGAAATTGCGGCGGTATCATCAATCCTGGGGCATATACCGACAATGGATGAATATATGCAATATGCAAAAATACTCGACCCAATGGCTGCCGATGTTTATCGTTATCTGAACTTTGATGAGATTGAATCGTTTCAAAAGAGTGCATCGCAAGCAAAGTCTAAACTTGAGCAGATTCCGGTCGCTGTAGTAAATTAGACATACTGTTGTTTTTAGATAAAGGGCAACTTTTAAGTTGCCCTTTTTTTATCTCCAGGGATGGAGTGTATGTCGCGAGAGGATAGGACGTCCGTAGCGACGATCTCCAGGGATGGAGTGTATGTCGCGAGAGGATAGGACGTCCGTAGCGACGATCTCCAGGGATGGAGTGTATGTCGCGAGAGGATAGG
>JBDNFW010000037.1:0-6742 GCA_041689615.1 Gammaproteobacteria bacterium
ATATAAATATTTAATCTTTATAAAACGTAAATTAAGTTCTCTAATTAATAGTATTATTATATATCTATAGATATACAGAAACACAGAAAAGCTAAATAAACGTTTATTAAAGTTATGAGGCTTGAATAGAAATTCAATCTCGAAAACTTGAAATAAACGTGAAAACAAAAACGTATAAAAATGTCCGTAAACGTGAGGCCAATATTACTTGACGGCCTGCCTACTACTCCTCGAACACACCCTTTAATCTAACTATAATTGTTAAATATAGACGCATTACAATCTTGGATAGCATGAAAACCAAATCCTCACATCAAACGTAAAAAAAAAGGAAAAAAACCAAAAAAAATTCCGTATCCATTTTGGAAACGGGCAAAATCAAAACTTAAAAAACTTGTATATTATAATACTAAAATCGAACTTGTTAATGGCAACATTTTGCATTCTTTAACTTATTCTTATTTTAGTATTAGAGTGGGGGTACCGTATTTTACGGCTGATATCATTTGTTGCTATCCTCAGAAAGGATGCGAATATAAATAATTATATTTATATTAATTTCCACGGAGTAGTCTTACTCAGGTAATCTAGTGCTAATGAAACTCGTTCATTAAGCGTTAGGTATTTACCAAAGGAGCAGTTTCTACTTAGTAGCCTAGTGCTGGGGTGACGGGCGTTAACAGGTCTTCATACTAGGATTTTTCGCTAATGAGAGGTACGGGCGTTAGCAGGCTTCTCTACATTAAACCAATAGGAGCGAACTGGCTGCAGCCAGATTCAATCTATTCATTATCCCATTTGGGATTCATTTCTCTACCAGTAACAGTGAATTACTACCCGTCGGGTTCTTCCACTTGTAAACTTAGGTAGCCTAGTTTTTCTTGTACGAATTCACGTTAGATCAAGTAATTATTAAAACTATTTGCGATGGGTAATTATTCCTTCACTCTCCAAAAGAACTCTGGATTTAATAGTTCGAACAGGTTGATTGACTCGGCTTATCGGGAGAAAGTACTAGGATTTTCTTATTATTCTTATTAATCTTGTCGCTTTCGTTTGTTTGCACTTTTGAATAATAATCTGTAAAGATCCTTATCTTGAGCATATGAATAGGAATTGAGCATAGCATTAGTAAACGCAGTGAACTTTCCTTTATCCAGACACTTTGTTAAAATATCACTGATATTCAAATCAGTATGAACTTTTTGTAGAAATACATAATGTCTATCTACTAAACTCTTCGTGTAGTAAAAACGGTTCTTGAAATGTTTGGAATTACTGGAGGTCGGAGATCCTCGTTCTACCAATTTAAGAACTGCTTCATTATCACAGAACACTAGAGTCGGGTACTGAGGAGGGAAACCCAAATCAGTTAACAAATCGCGGGCCCATAAAGCATGCGGTGCGGCATAACTTATTGACATCGATTCATCTTCAGTGGAACTCAAAGAAGCATCAAAAGCCTTCTTTGATTTTACACAAAACATAGCACCACCAAGAGTATACAGTATACCAAGATGACCACGGAAATCACTATGGCAGCTATGACTAGCATCAACCATCACTTCAACATTTAGATTCTTTGGAGAGATTATCAATTTAAAGTCTCGATGGTAATGGATATACGCGACGACCTTTTCAAGTTTAGTCCAATCTTCTTGGGTTGGAAATTGGACTCTGCCAATTAAGAAGGAACTAATCGTCATCAATTGCGGGAAGGTTCGCTTGGCCAAATAAGCAATTGTGGCTATAAGAGTGTGGAAATTTGATTTATCCAGTTTGTTAAGTAACGGTGACTCTTGATCAACTTGAAAAGCATCAGGTTTTGCTGGTGTTGAGGTTTTCTTTAGCGCGAAAATCTCATCCTTATTTCTTAAGTGTTTAGAAGCTTTCTCGAATTTATCAACGACTTTATTACAGTAAGCTGGCATTGAAAGCTGGCAACTGCCTGGAATACGCCAATTTAGACACATGCCTAAATAATCATACTCATCTCCAGAACTTACAACGATCTCGGGCCAATCTTTTTGGAACTCGAGTATGAACTCATCAATAAGTTCATTACTCGAAGATATCAAATGAAGCATTACTCGAAGATATCAAATGAAGATCATCCACATACAACGTGCAAATGAAACTCTCACCATTGGCAAACTTCTTAACGAACACGCAGTTCTCTTTTTGTGAGTTAGTGAAGCCCATTTTTAGAAGAGTAGCTCTGATTTTTATCCATAAGTTTTTCGAGGATTGCAAAGCGCCATATAAGCTCGCCATCATTTCGCAACATAAATAACCATCATCGGTTTGGAACTTCGCGAACGACGGGTCGACTCTAATTAAGTAATTTGCAACATCAGGTTCCAGAAGGACGTAAGTCAGAGAGTCATCAACTACTGGACAATAGAGGTAAGCGGACTTAACATCTATAGCCCTCGTGAACCATCCATTATACGCAGCAACTCCAAGAGTAATTAAAACTGAATCGAGACTTGAGGTAGGAGAGTAGAGTGAATCCCACGTCGACCGATTTTCTTGATCACCACGACACAACAAACGGCTTTTTAACTTGACGACTTCACCCTTAGAATTCTTCTTCAAAGTTATGATAAGTTTCGACTTGATCATAGACTGTCTTTGAAGTTTAGATAAACCACTAAGGTGAACACCCTTGAAGACGTTACGTTCAACAATTGTGGAGAGCTCCGTCCAAATAGATTCGTCAGCAAGATCACCATATTCATGTAAAGCGTCGACAACAGCAATATTAGGTATACGTTGCTTCAATTTTTCACCTCGAGAAATCATAGTTGAAGATCCAGTCTTGACATTAACCACGAAATTTTTATTAATATCATTGGAGTCTTCTTCAATTAGTTTTTGAAAATCATTTACGAGAAAATATGCATTTGCTATTGTTTCCATATCGTTATAGGCTTTGACATGGTCAATTTCGTCGGACAAAGAGAGGAAGTTTGAAATTGTTTCTTGACCGTATTTAAATTCTCTAAATGCTCGCCGTGGGCGATCTTTTCCAATCGACCGTTCATCACTAATAATTTTGTTTACATCCACCTCAATTTCATCAATGTCAAAGTTTAACTCAATATCTTTTGGCGGAAGAGGTACCTCGTTCGAACGCTCAATGTTATCATCAGCTTGAGAAATATCTGTAGAAGCAGAAGGAGAAGATGTAGAAGGAGAAGATATATCATTACCCAGAACTGGGTCAGTGGTAGAAACTGCTGGAGCAGTTAAGGTATCATTAACAGGTGAAGCACCTGTTATAATTGCAGAATTATCAACAGTAGAAGCTGAAGGTTCTTGAGGGTGGATCATGTGTATCCAATCATTTTTAGAACGAATTTGTTTTGAAGACAATATCTCTTGTTCTCTTTTTGCTCTTTCATTAATAGACAATTTGATAATATCATCCATTGGTTGGTGTATGCAATGTTTTCTTGTTTTCACTGTCCACGTAAACATATCAAGAACTCGATGCGAGTTTCCACTTTCATTTGGGAATAGGTATAAGCATCGTTCGTTTCGCGTAACTAAAGCTTTCTTTTCGAATTCAGATTGAACAGATTTACACAAGACAAAGTCGAAGAAATTGAATTTGAGTTCTATTTCCTTATTTATTAACCTTCCAAGAATTGCAACATGAGAAGGAGTTGGATCAACTCTTACAGCAGAGGAAACTGGCTCCATATTAAGAAATAGTGTAGTTCTTTCCACCAAGTATTTCAAAGTTGTGGGCGGAAGAGATAAACCATCATCTTCAAGCTCGGATACTTTCGCTCTAACACGTTCTTGAATGACTTTATGATTGACTTCAGCCTTGACAACATGTTCATTAGTAGCGACAGCAATTATATTAGCATTAAATTCATTTTTCATTATTACAGCTGTTTCAGGGGCAACGAAAGTTGGATCGTTGTCGACTTTAATATCCTTGACCTTAATATTTCTTTGCTTATAGAAGGACAAGAACCACCTTAAACCATTTATTATTGAACCACTGGTTTTGTTTTTAAGTTTGAAGATTTTTCGATGGTGAAGAGGAGAAAGTACAGATGACAAGAATTTCTGACCTGAAATTTCAACGATGTCCATATGAGCGATTTGAGATACACTTGTTAAGTTCTTATATAAATCCATATCGTTATATGTGGAACTGGCCTTCCTTTCTTTATTTTTTCCATCCAAACTATTAACGTCACCATATACTTTAACAGAATCAACGAAACTTTTAGAAGTAAGAGCTTCGGAATCTTGTTTTTGATTAGTGTACTTTCCTATCATGTCGATTGAATTCTTAATAGATGGATGATTCATAATTTTTCGTAGTCGGAACGCTTCATTAGCTTTGTCAGCATCATTAGCGCTCAATAACCTTGCACCCTCTTCCTGAGAACGAGCCTTTCTAATCTTTGCGATGAAGGATTTGAATAAAATCTTATTAAATGAATTTGAATTTTTTAAATTTATTCTTACTATAGAAGGAGGGGGGTTAGATTGAAGGAGCATTGCTTTACTTGCTTTGCTTCGCACAGCAGTCAATTTAATTAAGTAACTCGCAAAATCACCTGTATATAAATTTTCAAGAGCTTCACCTTTTACCTTATAAAATTTTACTGGAAGGTTTGGACCGAACTTTGGGATATAAGTGATTACATCAACAGCGGTTGACTGCCAAAACTTTTCTTCCATGAAATGAGTAGAAATCAATGAATAATCGTTATCTAGACAGACACCTAATCCCTTGTAAAATAAGGGAGAGGTGATTATCTTATCGACTTCTGTTTTCCCACCACCTAGACCACTAACATCAAAAGCTGGTATTTGTTTTTCACTAAATCCTTCGATTTTACCTTCAACTTTTTCATAGAACGCTAGGTTAACCATCGGGATCATAGTGGCTGAGTCAAGGATTGTCACACCCTTTGACTTATCTACCAAAGCTAGAGTTTTAGGTTGTTTTAAGACCATAAAATTTCCGAAAAACAATTTCCTAGCTTCGGCGTCTAAATCATACGGTGTACCACCATTGTCATCATTTTGAGTAGTGGTTACAAAGTTGTTCTTAGTGAATGTACCTTTAGCTTTGGATTTACTGTTGTTTTTATTATTAGAATTCTTATTGTTGGGTTTGGAATTGTTGTTGGGTTTATGATTTTTTCCGTTGGTGTTATTATTATTTTTATTATTATTATTATTACTATCACCTGCTTTATCCTTTCCTGCCCATCTAGACTTCTTATTATTATGTCGTTCATCATCGCTAGAATCAACTTCGGATTCAACATCATCATCAATTTTTCTTTTCTTAGATTTGAAAGGTTTATCTTTTTGACTGTTATTATTCCTTTTTGTTGATTTAGGAGGAGGATTGTTAATCGCACGATTTGGACCAGTCTTGGCTTGTCCATGTCCATTTCCTCTAATCGAGATATTATTTGAAGGATTAGGTTTTGGGTTCTTAGTATGATGTTGAGGCACATTCAATCTTTTCATTAAAGAAGAAATACTATTAGGGCCGATACCTTGCGTTATCTCTTCATTGTATTGGTTAGTAGGAAAATATTTCTTAAATGCTTCATCCATCGATAGGTATGTCAAGTAGGTTAACGTACTACTGAGGTCGTCAACATTATTGTCAGAAATCACTGCACGTCGTTTGAAAGTGGATAATATTAGGTTTTTTGCAGTTTTTAATGCAACATTAGCCTCATCATTTAAACTCTCATCCTCCGTTATTAATAAAGATGTTAATGAATCGATTATATTCATTATTGAGTTTACAACAGAAGATTTTAATTCATGGATAGACTTTTTCGGTTGAACATTACTCCTAGTGACCTTCATTAAATCTTCAATAGACTTTAACACATTAAATTGAACTGTTGAAGAGTAACTACGTATAGATGATAGTATCTCGCCGTAAAGTTTAAATAATTCTGAGTTAAGTAAATATTCATTGATCAATGGATAGACATTTAATAACATATTTTCAGCATAAGGGGAGATCATTGCCATTAGTAATTTGCATCCAACAATAGAGTGAGTTTGAAGAGTTTCGTAATTCTCTTTATCCTTATTGTGCTGTGAAGATTTCTCATTTCGTTGCTGAATGACTGAGGCTTGATTGATTCTCCAAACCTCTAAACGGCGAGATGATACTTCACTTGGTTCACCATCGATCTCTTTAAACTTCGCAACCTTAATAGGTCCTAGAGGTTCAGGTTTTAAAGATTCTATCGACTTTTCTTTAAGCATATCTATGTCGAGTACACCATTTATAGTGCACCTTTGAAGAACATTTCTAATTTGAGAGCTTTGATTTAAATTGGTCGTTGAATGTAGCTGCCAGTCAGCTATCGATACGAAACCGCCCTTAAATTGCAAATGCTTATCCTCTGAACCTATGGGAGTTTGAGAAAAAGATGTAGAGGTATTGTATGACATGATGGTGATGAAGTTTGATGTGTTTAATTGGATGTTGTTTGCGTGTGAAAGTCTTTCAATTACTTCGAAGATAAAATAACTTTAATAAACGTTTATGTTCGAAGTGAATTGAAATTGGGGGAAATATATATTGAAAATATAAATATTTAATCTTTATAAAACGTAAATTAAGTTCTCTAATTAATAGTATTATTATATATCTATAGATATACAGAAACACAGAAAAGCTAAATAAACGTTTATTAAAGTTATGAGGCTTGAATAGAAATTCAATCTC
>JBDNFW010000038.1:0-7533 GCA_041689615.1 Gammaproteobacteria bacterium
ACCTTAACCTTTGATAACACCTTTGTGCTCGGCAGTTTCACGTTTGATTTAACCGCGAGCAACGATGACATCGTTGAGAACCCGGCCGAGACGTTTGCGTTAACGGCAAATGCAGCAACGATTACCGAAGGTACGGTCACGGTCGACGGCACCACCTTTGATACTGAAACCGTCACCATTAATGATATTGACCAGGACTTAACGTTTGTGTTGAGTCGCAATGTGGCGAGTATCAGTGAAGAAGCAGGCGCAAGTGCGGTGTTCACGGTGACGTTAGATGAAGTGGTGAATACGGGTAATACGGTGAGTGTAGATATCGGATTTGCAGGTGCGAGCGCAGCAGGTAATGCTGATTTAACCGCAACTCTAGTAGCAACCTTAACAGCACAAGCGACAGCGACGACCGGTGTGACCTTTGATGGTGTGGACACGTTGACGTTTGATGACACGTTTGTGGGTACGGCGTTTAACTTCACGTTAACAGCACAAGACGATGCATTGGTTGAAGGTACTGAGGCGTTAACGCTGGAATTAAGTAATGCGACCAATGCGAATGGTACGACAGGGATTACGAGGGCGACAGCGAGCACTAATATTACTGAAACGGATGTCGCGGCTACTCCTACTCCTGCTCCAGATGATGATTTTGTTTATGACGAAGTAACTAATTCTGGCAAGATTCCAGTGGGGTTAGGTAGTCAAGGGAATATAGGTTACGAAAATACTCTTGCTGCAGATGGTGCTGTATTGGATTTTCTTGATAGTGTTAATGATGATATTGACAATGATGATATTGATGAGGCTAGACTTGCTGGCGGTGAAGGGCTTTGGGATGTGGCTGGTGTTAAAGGTTTTGCTGTTAGTTTTTCATTAACAGAATTGAGTCCTGGGTCTGAAGCAGATTTGAGTTTGTTTCCTCTTCGTGTTGGCGGGCTTGAAGCGGAAGCGCAGGATCAATTGATTGTTAAATCAATATTACGTGATAGAACATTATTTCTTGAAGTTGATTACACAATAAGTAGTGATCCTAATTTATCAGCAATTCGAATTTCGGTTTTGCAGGTTAATGGCAGTCCTTTACCAGAATGGTTACGTATAAACGATGAAGGAAAATTTGTTAGTGGTGAGCCACCTGTTGGTACTGAAAATATTGAGTTAAGAATAGAAGTGACATTAAGTGATGGCACTAAAATCGTTCGTTATATTGATGTGAATGTGAACAGCGGTGAAATTGCCGCTTTACAACAAGTAGGCGAAGAATTAATTGCTAGTGCTAGTTTATTTGGAAACCAGATAGAAAAAGAAGCGATTAAATTCGATAATGCATCAAAAGATATAGAGAAATCCTTTATTAATTAATCAGTTGTCGCTATAATTAGAAGTATTTAGTTAAGTGTCGGGGGACGCTTGAGCCTTTTTGGCTTACATATCCATACGAATGAGATATTTATAATAAAATGGAAAACCATCTATTGGTAATGAATATTAAATTATGAATTACCGCTTCACTATTATTTTCATATGCTTCCTTATGTCTGGTTGTTCTCTGCTGCCCGTTTCTTTAACACAAGAAGAGTTGAAGGAGCAGGCAGAAAATGATCGCATCACCGTTACCCAAAATCAGGAAGCGGTTGATGGGCCTATTTCGCTTTATGAAGCAATTGCCAGAGCACTTAAATATAACCTGGATTTTCATTTAGAGTTTTCAGAGAAAATTCTAGCTGAAACGAGTTTTGATATATCTAAATATGAACTCTTGCCGCAGTTAGTTGCAAAGACAGGATATAACAGTCGAGACAAGTTTAGTGGATCATCGAGTCGTTCATTATTAACAGGTAATCAATCGTTACAGTCTTCAACTTCATCTGATCGGGATGTTTTTACATCGGACTTAAGTTTGACTTGGAATGTGCTTGATTTTGGTTTGTCATATATTCGCGCTAAACAATCGGGCGACAAAGTTCTTATTGCCGAAGAAGAAAAAAGAAAAGTAGTTAATAGAATTGTTCAGGATGTACGAATAGCTTATTGGCGTGCAGTCAGTAATGACAGGTTGATAGTAAGGATAGAAGAATTACTTGTTCGTGTAACCAAGGCGATTGAAGAATCTAAACTAATTGAAACAAAACGTCTTGATCGTCCTTTAACCGCATTAACCTATCAAAGAGAGTTGATCAGTATAAAACGTGAGCTTGAAGAATTACAACAAGATTTGTCTTTGGCAAAAATTCAATTGGCCGCATTGATGAATTTACGCCCAGGTGAAGAATACGAACTGGTTATTCCTGATAGAACAGAAGTTGTGAACAAGGTTGATATATCTCCAGAGATGATGGAGCAACTAGCTTTGGAGAACAGACCTGAAGTTAGAACAGTATCTTATGAAGAACGAATCAATAGGCAAGAAGCGAAAGCAGCTATACTTAGTTTAATGCCAGGTCTGGATCTTAATTTTGGTAAAAGTTACAGCTCGAACTCATTTTTATTCCACAATAACTGGTTAAGTTATGGTGCTCAGGTTAGCTGGAATTTATTAAATATTTTTAAATTACCTTCGACTAATAGAAACATTGAAGCAAAGGCGAAGGTTCTGGAAGCAAGACGATTAGCTTTAAGTATGGCAATTATGACGCAGGTTCATGTCAGTATGGCTCAGTATCAACATTCTCATAGAGGTTATAATACAGCGGCAGATTACTTTTTAACTCAACAGAAAATTCTTGAGCAATTAGAGTCCGGTGTCAGTGCAAATACAGTGACGGAACAATCATTAATCAGAGAAGAGATGAATATGATGGTTGCAGAAATTAAATATGATATTGCCTATTCTGATGTTGAAAATGCTTATGCGAGTATCTTTGCCGCTTTGGGAGTAGATCCTTTTCCAATTGATACTGATACAAGCAGTGTAGAGATACTAACGGATTCTATAACGCAATACTTCGATGGTTTGTCTTTGCAAGAACAAATATTTTCGATGAAAGTTCAATAAATGAAATAGAGGATTGCCTGATGAAATTAAAAAAAATGTTTATCTGCATATTAACTCTTGTTTCATTTTTTATAGCGTCAGCTGCTATAGCAGCTGACGATGATTTATTTTCTAATGGTATTGTTTCAGATAATGTTCGCGGCTTAATTAAACCGGTTGAGAAGGCAATTATATCCAGTGAGATTGCAGGAAAAATTAATGCTATTCCATTTAAGCCCGGTGATAGATTTAAAAAAGGCGATCAACTAGTTAGTTTTGATTGTTCTTTTTATCGTGCTGATTTGGCTTCTGCAGAAGTGGGATTTCAATCAAAGCAAAATATTTATGAAAACAATAAGCGGTTACTGGCTTTAAATGCTATGAGTGACATTGACGTTTCTATTTCTAAATCAGAAGTTGAAATGGCGAGAGCTGAACGAACCATGCGCGCGATAAGAGTTAACCAATGTAAAATTAAGGCGCCTTATGGTGGTAGAGTGATTGAAGTTGCTGTTAATGAACATGAAACAGTGCCTGCGGATAAAGAAATTCTTTCTATACTTAATGATAGCGAATTAGAGATTGAATTAATTGTTCCTTCAAACTGGTTGAACTGGTTATCGATAGGTGAAACTTTTTCTTTTCTGATTGATGAAACAGGAAAGACATTAGATGCAAAGGTGAGTAAGACCAGCGCTGTCGTTGATCCTGTTAGTCAGACTATAAAGTTAGTCGGAAAATTTGAAGGTCAGTTAGATGGTGTCCTTTCTGGTATGAGTGGAACAGCCCAGTTTAAACAAAATAATAATAATTAATTATGGCTGATAATCAACAAGCTCCAACAGTTTCAGTATCGAAACCGGCAGCGCAAGCACCTGATATTGCAGCTGTATCAAAGTTACTGCAACTGGAGTCTATGGCGCGTGCTGCCAGTTCTGCTGAAGCGTTACAATTTATGATAGTCAATGAAACTCGGCGACTAGTTCCCTATAGAC
Organism: Gammaproteobacteria bacterium; assembly: GCA_041689615.1. Taxonomy (GTDB): domain Bacteria; phylum Pseudomonadota; class Gammaproteobacteria; order Eutrophobiales; family Eutrophobiaceae; genus UBA7359. The sequence goes on from JBDNFW010000038.1 coordinate 3,967, forward strand.
AAGCTTATTTATTCTTATCCGCTCACCCGATAAAACGTGATTGTAAATTAGTCACGGCATCCAGTATTGCTGTCATAGAAAAAAATGCACCGTTTGCTACCTGGCTGGAAAAAATTCTAGGGAAAGTGTTTAGCAGTGAGACTATCTCGACACAACGATTATTAGATGTTGCAAGTTGCCCGGAAGAATTAAAAGAAGGTTGGAATGAGTATTCCTTGCCTTTCGTTTTATGGACGCCATTAAAAATGCCAGACGGTACTTTTATTGGTGGACTGTGGATGACAAGAGAAACACCGTGGCAGGAAAATGAATTGCCATTATTGAAACGACTTGGTGAAACCTATGGACATGCATTCGTTGCAGTAACAAGTCGGAAAGATCTTTATCATCGTCCCAGAAAAGTTACCGTAGCAGTTTGGGTTATTATTGTTTTCTTGTTATTGGTTTTTGTTAAGTCTATTAAATTATCCGCATTGGCACCCGCAGAAATAATTGCTAAAGAGCCGGTTGTTGTTAGTTCACCTATGGATGGCGTTATATCTGATATAAAGTTTTCGCCTAACACATATGTTTCTACAGGAGAAACCTTGTTTGTTTTGGAGGATACGAATTTACGCAACGAGTACAACGTAACGGAAAAGACCTTAGCCGTTGCTGAAGCGGAATATCGAAAAGCATCGCAAGGTTCGTTTGGCGATACAAAAAGCAAAGCTCAGGTGTCGTTATTGCAGGCTCAAACAGAACTGCATAAAAGCAAGCTGGAATTTGCTCGAGAGTTACTCGATAAAATTACGGTCAAAGCAGAAAAAACCGGTTTGTTAATTTACTCTGACAAATCAGACTGGATCGGTAAACGGGTTCAGGTTGGTGAGCGAGTAATGGAGATTGCTGATACTGATAAAATTCAGTTAAAAATTAACTTATCTATTGGTGATGCCATTGTGCTGAAAGAAGGCGCGAAAGTAGATGTGTTTCTTGATGCTGATCCGCTTAATCCAATTGAAGCGACAGTCAGTAGTGCTAGTTATATGGCTGAAAAATATAATCAGGATACGCTTTCCTATCGAGTTTATGCTGAATTCGATAATGTTGCGCAAACTGACTTGAGGATAGGTTCACAAGGTACAGCGAAAATGTACGGTGAACGTGTGTCAGTTTTTTTCTATTTGTTTAGACGACCTATTTCCTATGTGCGTCAATTACTAGGTGTATGAGCGAAGCAGCGCCAGATGATTTTGCGCTACCTGTTTTACGTAATGATCTTCAATTAATTGAAGGTCCGGATGCACTTGATGGGTCACCTAGCTGGATTATTGTTGATCCGCTTAGGAATAAATATTTTTCTATTGGCTGGATGGCGTTCCAACTTCTTTCACGATGGTCTGTCGGAAAAGCCAGTTTATTAATTGAACGAATAAAAAAAGAGTCGGCACTGGATATTCAGAATGATGATATTCAAAGTCTGTTATCCTTTCTTTATACAAATAGTCTTACACTTGACCCAGCAAGTGGTTCAAGTAATGATTATTATGAACAGTATCTCGCCAGTAAACCCAGTTTTTTAATGTGGTTAATTCATAATTATTTATTCATAAAAATACCGTTAGTCAAGCCTACGAAGTTTTTAAGAAGAACGCTGGTTTATGTTGAACCGTTATTTTCAACGACAACAATGAGTCTAATTGTACTTGTTGGTCTACTTGGTGTTTATATAGTTGGAAGGCAGTGGGATACATTTACATCAACGTTTTTGTATTTTTTTAATTTTCAAGGATTAATCTTTTATTTTATTTCACTTGTTTTTATTAAGACATTACATGAATTGGGACATGCTTATACGGTGATTCGGTATGGTTGCAAGGTGCCAACCATGGGTGTTGCACTTCTTGTTATGTTTCCGATTTTATATACCGACACTTCTGATACCTGGCGAGTGAAGTCTGCAAAAGAACGTGTTCATGTGGGTGCAGCAGGCATGGTTGTTGAGTTATATATCGCTTGTATCGCAACATTTTGCTGGGGATTCCTGCCAGATGGGATTCTGAAAAGTGCGGCTTTTATTATTGCAACAACCAGTTGGATTATGTCGTTAGCTATAAATTTAAATTGCTTGATGCGCTTTGATGGTTATTACATCTTGTCTGATTTGCTTGGCATTCAAAACCTGCAAAAACGAGCATTTGAAATCGGGAAATGGCGCTTAACTGAATTGCTTTTTGGATTAAGACAAAGGCCACCTGAAGCATTGCCTTCTTCCATGATAAAAAAACTTTATATTTATGCATGGTGTGTCGCTGTTTATCGTTTTTTTCTTTTTATTGGTATCGCCGTTTTAGTCTATTACATGTTTTTTAAAGTATTAGGAATAATTTTATTTCTAATCGAAATTCTTTGGTTTATTGTTATACCCGTATTTAAATTAATACAAGGTTGGTGGGAAGTGAGAGATAAGATTATTAGAAGACCACGTTTCTATATAACGGCAACACTTTTTTTTATATTAGTTGCTGCACTTATTTATCCATGGAATTCATCAATTATTGTCCCTGCTGTTTATGAGAGTCAGAAAAAAACAACGCTTTATGCTTCCTCCTCAGGCTATATTGAAAACAACCTGATGGAAAAAGGTATAACAGTAAAAGAAGGTGATGTATTAATGAAATTGACGTCACCTCAACTTGAATTTGAAATTGAAACGACATTGAAGGAAATTGATATTTTACGCTATCAAGCGAAAAGAATCGCAGCAAGTGCCGAGGAATTATCAAATATTCAAATTATCGTTCAGCATTTAGAAGAAAGTCGTTCCAAACTAGATGGGTTATATAGAAATCAAAGCAAATTCATCATTCGAGCACCTTTTGATGGTGTAATTTTTGATATGGAAGAATCTTTGCATAAAGACCGTTGGATTAATCCATCACTTGCGCTTGCGACAATAGTTCAACCAGATAACCCTTCAATTGTTGGTGTCGTCGCTGAAGCAGATTTACCTAGAATAAGAAAACAAGCCAGCGCAAAGTTCATTCCTGATAATCCTCAATTAGATCCCGTTTGGGCTTATGTGCAAGATATTGAATTTTCAAATCTTAAGGTATTGGATCTGCCCGCACTCGCTTCTATTTATGGTGGTAAAGTTCCTGTTCAATATGATGATACTCAACAATTAGTGCCTGATAAATCAGTTTACCGAGTTCGGTTTACTATTAGTCCTGTTGAAGAGGGTAGAGTTGAGAACATTGTACGTGGTGTTGTGCATATACAAGGACATGCAGAAAGCTTTATTAAAAGAATATATAAGATAGTGGTTTCTGTCTTTATAAGAGAATCCGGTTTTTAATTTTTTATACAGTTACATGTAAATTATTGAAAACGAGATGCTTTTCTCAAGATTTAAATTTATTAATGTGACACAGATCACATCAATGTTGGGATAATAGACAAAATGTGATGGTTTTTTCATGACTTATTAAGTAAATAATTGATCATTTTATTTCTTCTTTTATGACGTAAGCCACGATGTATTTTTACTTTCTGTTTCCAATGAGCAAAGGAACCCTCGCAACT